>JAAUOM010000208.1 GCA_012034865.1 Acaryochloris sp. CRU_2_0
CCTTTGAGGGAACAAGATATCCAGCATAGGCAGCAAACTGCGACTCCAGACCCAGTCGAACCCAAATCATCACTGGCTCTAAGGCAGCCACGGCAACCCCAGTAAACCCTGGGAATGGTGGCTGGTGTGGGTGGGTGTGCTGTGTATTTTTGGTGGCACAGGTGCCCTGGCATTTCTGTGGCTAACCGGATTGCCTCCTCTACCCAATTGCAGAGAAACCGTGCCCGCGTTGGGAGTGCAGCGCTTATATTGTGCTCAGCAAACTGTGCGATCGGGCAAACTGCCCGACTTGATCATTGGGATGACCTTACTGAAAGATTGGTCGCCTGATCAACCGTTTTATGATCAAGCACAGCAGTTGGTGAGTGAATGGTCTGCTCTGGTTTTAGTCAGTGCTCACACCAAAATTGGACAACATGATTTGGCAGGTGCGATCGCTGCTGCTAGCCAAGTTCCTGTATCCAGCCCTGTGTATGAAAAGGCCCAAAAGGCGATCGCTGCCTGGAAAGCCGAGTGGCATCAGGGGGATGTGATCTATGCTAGGGCTGAAGCGGCAATCCGGGTACAAAACTGGAAAGAGGCTTCAGCCCAAGTGGTGGAGATGGGCTATATGGATAGTGAATACTGGCGGCTGGATCAAGCCGATGCCTTGGCAAAACGAATTTTAGTGGAAAAAGAGGCGAGACAGGCAGTCACTCAAGCCCAAAAACTGGCGAAAGGCAATGCTCCGGATAAGCTCGGTGAGGCGATCGCCTGGTGCAGAAGGTGCCTTCTGGCACTCTAGCCTCTTCTGAAGCAAAATCTGCACTGACCCAATGGAGCCAAACGTTGTTGGTTTGGGCGATGCAGCAGTGGCAACAGGGCAATGCGAGTCTGGCACTGGAAACGGCTCAAAAAATTCCCTTTGATCCGAGTCTACCCCAGGCAGGTCGTGACCTGATTCGCCTCAGTCAGGCACGGCAGCGCACCAGCAATATTCAGCAACAGCCTCTGGCTATGCAGCTTTGGAATTTGCTGGAAGCCATCTCAGCGGCGCGCCAAATTCCTGCCAATAGTCCCTTTTATCAGGCGAGCCAATTACAAACTTGGCAGGCGCAGTTGCAAGATACCCTTCGGCTCCAGTTTGCTGACATGATAGCCAGAGGAAATGACTCTGTCTCATTGAAGCTGGCGATCGCCGAAGCTCAGAACATTACTCCCGATCGCCCCGGACGGCTATCTGCCCAATCGCTGATTGCTCACTGGAATCAGAAAATTAAGAAGCTAGAAGACCGTCCGTATCTGATCCGGGCTGAGAAAATGGCGAAGGCCGGTAAAGTAGCGGATCTAAAACGGGCTATAGCTCAAGCCCAGGAAATTCCTGATGATCGACCGCTTGGGCCAGAGGCCCAAGCGAAAATGATCCAGTGGAAAAACCAAATTGAAGTGATTGAGGATCAGCCGCTCCTGGATCAGGCAAAGCAACTAGCCAAACAGGCAAAGTATTCGGAGGCCATTCAAGCAGCGGGCAAAATTCTCCCCAATCGGGCGCTCTATGAGGCAGCCCAAACGGACATCAACACCTGGCAAGCTGAGATTTTTAGCATCCAAACGGCTGAGGATCAACCCATTTTGAATCAAGCCAATGCCTTAGCTGCCAGAGGACGATTGACCCTGGCGATTGAAATGGCGTCTCAGATTGGGTCTGGTCGCGCCTTGTCTGGTCAGGCCCAATATTCCATCAAGGTTTGGTCAGAGGAACGGCAGAACATCTGGAATGCTGAAAGTGATTTACCCGCCATCAGTAATGAAGATGATCCACTGGCAGATCCTTGATCTCTCGATAACGCTGGTACAACAAAGCATAAGTTTGGCTACCAAGATGCGGGCAAACTGCCCGCACTTCACATCAAGGGATATCTACGCCGCAGGCTACTGGTGCTCCCCAGTAAACTTTTCTTGAAAGGGTGAAGTTGGCATGATTCAATCAGATCAGGGCAAAGTGTAGTTTGAGTCACTATTTGTCTTACCTAAACCTCTTACGCTCGATCGAACGCTATTGATTTGCATTAGATCCCATCAGAATGGCAGCAGATCCTTTTGCTGACGCAACACGAGACAATATCAGTAGATCGCAAATGGGGTTTTGGGGAGCTTTGCGATCTACTGAATATATAAGGCAATGCAAACTTTCCAGCAATTGCTCAACAGGTCTTGCCAATGCCTTGATGCGATCGCCTCTACCCACGAACAGCAGCCTTTTATTCAAGGAATCTAGAATTTGTGTCAGTGAATTACATCGGGTTATGGAAGCGCGCATCGATCCAATTGGGGGATACTGACCCTTACGAAGACGCGATCGTCTTTTGGCTCCAAGCTGAGACGTATTTTGCTGATATTCGGATTCCTTTGAGCCAACCCGCTTTGGCTCATCAGCAGTCATTACTCAGCTTGGATACGCCCGAACTCCTGAAATTTGCTGAATTTCAAGCATTTGCAGGCACTATTGACGCTACCAAAAGTTGGATTCGCTGGAATCGCTCAATTGATTTCCGACCCGATCCGAGTCGGGTGGATCAGGGCAGTGTGCATTTTGAGGGCAACAATCTGATTGAGATGGGTGAATTTGAATTTGAGGATGAAATCCAGCAATATCTGGAAGTTTGGGTGCCTCAATCCAATGACAATAGCGATCGCTGGTCTTAGAACTCGCGCAAGAACTCAATGCCACCACACAAATTGTGACTCATCCCAAGGCACTGCTAGTGAATGTGGGGGAACACTTTATTCGGATTTATGACGATCGGTTTTATCCGTCAGATTTTGTCACACCTACGGAGTTCTCAGATTCAGAACTAAGACGATTAATGCAATTTCAGGTGGACTATGGTAGGCGTCAAGGTGAACTCCCCTGGCAAATTACCTTATCCAATGATCCGAATCGAATTGGTACAACATTACAGAACAAGCCCAACTATCATGCTCAATGGTTAGATGATATCTTAATTGAAAGTTGGACAACTGGTAGGGGAGAAACACTAGAGCACCATTGGCATGTTCGTGAATTTACAGGAAATCTGGAATCAAAAAGCTTGGCTTTTCCAACATCAGAGCAATAATGCAGTAATTGCCCAAAACTCTTTGCATTCATAGAATCCTAGAGTGACTTAACAATTGAATCATCGTACAAAGACGCGATATCAATCATTTCAGGGATCAACTTGGATTCGTAAGCAACTTTGGCAGTGAGTTCAAAGTTCTTCATGACATTATTAGGATCAGTAGATCGCAAATGGGATTTTGAAAGGATTATTTTGAGCTTTGCGATCTACTGAATATAGCTAATAATACCGTCAGAACCGTTGGAGTAATCCACCACATAAATCATCCGGATAGTCGGATCTTTTTGAATCATCTCGATCGCATCCCTAGAGGTGGTATTGGCAATATCTAATTTGCCTGCTAGAAAACCTGTAACTTGCTTACCAGCGCTCTGAAAAGGTGTATCTTGAATAGTCAACCCTTCTGCTTTGAATAACTCTTTCTTCAAGGCCACATAATGACCGGAGTAGCCTGGACACGGACTTGTTCCCACCACTAAGGGTTGGGAGGCTGCGGCTGTCGAAGAGGTGGAGGTTGCAGACTGAGTACAACCATGAAGTGCCAGCCCGCCCGCTAAACCGCCAACTAGCCCAAGTGCCTGACGCCGCGAAATTTTCTGGGGAATATAACTCATAGAGGGAACTCCTTAACTGCGATAACCGAGGTCGGGGAAACTAGCCTTAGACAGACATTAAACTGAGTTCTGAGCCACGGAAATGTTAAAAATAATACAATTAATTGAGAACCCCAGGGTTTCAAGAAGGGTACGAACTCGTTACCGCAATTATGTCCTAAACAGCAACACTGCTAGGCATTGGAGTAACGGCATCTTCCCGAATAATCTGCCCATCGGCAAGGTGAATAATTCGGGTGGCGTATTGGGTCACTTTAGGATCGTGAGTAGCTACCACAATTGTGACTCCAAAATTGGTGTTGAGTTCGTACAGGAGTTGCAAAATTTCGTGTCCCGTTTTTGGTCAAGATTGGCAGTCGGTTCGTCAGCCACAATTAGGCTGGGATTGCCAATCAGCGATCGCGCAATGCTGACTCGCTGTTGTTGTCCACCAGAGAGTTGAGAGGGTTTGTGATCTAGGCGATCGCCCAACCCAACCCGTTCTAGTAACTGAATTGCCCGCAGCCGCAGCCGTTTAGGGTTTGCCGCAGAGAACATCAACGGCAGTTCAACATTCTCTACGGCACTGAGTACCGGAATTAGATTGTAAGACTGGAAAATAAAGCCAATTTTCTCATGGCGTAGCGCCGAAAGATGGGCTTCAGGCAGTTGTCTCAGAGACACCCCATCAATCAAAATTTCTCCTTTGGTGATGCGATCGAGTCCTGCGGTGAGGTGCAACAGAGTGGTTTTACCGGAACCCGAAGATCCCATCAGGCAAACAAATTCTCCCTGCTGAATGGAGAGGGTGACTCCCTTGAGGGCGCGCACGATTTCTGAGCCAAGTTTATAGATTTTCCAGCAGTCTTGGATATCGACAAGGGGAGGGGTCATAGGAGAGGGGGAATGGGGAG
>JAAUOM010000209.1 GCA_012034865.1 Acaryochloris sp. CRU_2_0
GGGCTGAAACGTGGATTGTGCCGACTGTTGTGGCTAAAGATAGCGTGCAGTTGCAGCGGTTACTCGACACAAACCAGGTGACGGTTATGCAAGCCACTCCTACCACCTGGCAGATGCTACTAGCTGCTGGCTGGTCTTCCCGGGAAACGTCCATGACCCTCTTATGTGGGGGAGAAGCGCTTTCTTCAGAGATCGCTTCCTATCTGCTTAGACCGGGCCAGGTGTTATGGAACCTATATGGTCTAGCGGAAACCACGATATGGTCAACTTGCTATCGTGTCACCCTTCCATCCCTAACCAACAAGACAATTTCAAACCAGACTATTCCTATCGGGCAGCCTATAGCTAATACTCAGACTTATATTCTGGATGCTCATCTCCAACCCGTTCCCATTGGTGTAGTCGGCGAGTTGTACATCGGTGGAACTGGTCTTGCCAGGGGATATCGGAATCGCCCTGACCTGACTGCTGAGAAGTTCATTGCCAATCCATTTGGCGCAGGACGGCTTTACAGAACAGGGGATTTGGCATGCTATCGCCCTAATGGCAACATAGAGATTCTTGGTCATTTGCATCATCAGGTTCAGCTCGAAGGCCATCGCATTGACCTGGATGAGATTGATGCGGTTCTCAGTGCTCATGAGCAAATCCAGCACTGCATCGTCACGACCTACAACGAGCATTCCAATTCACTCCGGGTACTACCCCCTCCGAGTTGCTATGGCAATGGTTTGAAATTGGCAATTACCGCCACCTTTACGGCAGAGCCTCTCACTGACTCTTTACAGTTCTGGCAGCAACAACTAGAGCCAGAGCTAGAGTGGTGGATGGAATTTGCACCCTACAATCAGGTTTTTCAACAATTGTTAGACCCCTCCAGCCTCCTCAGACAGAATCAGAGGGGCATTAATGTGGTGCTCGTCCGACTGGAGGACTGGATACGCTACGATAACGCAATGGATTTTCACAGTGTCAGTCCAAGCTTATCGAACTCACAACAGATCTTATTGAAGCCCTAAAGCAGGCCAGTCAAGCCGATAAGATTCCTCATATTCTCTACATCTGCCCTTCAGCAAATCCGCAATATTCCCGCTTATTACGACGTTCGGAGGCTCGATTACAAAGTGAACTTAGAGCCTTCGGCAATGTTTATGTGGTGCCCTCGGCTGATCTGACGGACCTTTATCCTATTGATGAGCTTCATGATGCCTTTGCAGACCGAGAAGCCCATATTCCCTATTCTTCTGAATTCTTCACTGCTTTGGGAAGCAGCCTTGCGCGCAAGGTCTATGCAATTCATCGACGCCCATTCAAAGTGATTGTTCTGGACTGTGATGACACTCTGTGGCAAGGAGATTGTGGGAGTGTAGGGCCTTGGGGAGTGGAGTTCACTCCCGAACATCGGCTGCTACAGGAATTTATGGTGGCTCAATCGGAGCAAGGGATCTTATTGTGCCTCTGTAGCAAGAATCTTGAAGCGGACGTTCTTGAGGTCTTTAACGTTCGCGACGATATGCCCCTAAAACTCACTCATCTGGTTGACTGGCAGATTAATTGGCAGCCAAAATCAGAAAATCTGCACATTCTGGCTCAACGTCTACACCTTGGGCTAGATAGCTTCATTTTCCTGGACAACAATCCAATGGAATGTGCAGAGGTGAAAGCAAACTGCCCACAGGTACTAACATTGCAGCTACCAAGTCAACCAGGTAAGCTTGCACACTTCCTTCGTCATGTTTGGGCTTTTGACCATCTCAAGCTCACGGAGGCTGATCGACTACGGACATTCTCTTACCAACAAAACCTTCAACGAGAGCAATTGAGGCAAAATGCCCTGACCTTGAGTCAGTTTCTAGAGAGTTTGGCGTTGCAGGTGAAGATCACTCCAATGCAACCCCACCAGTTGGAGCGTGTAGCCCAACTTACTCAGCGCTCTAACCAATTCAATGCCACTACCATTTGTCGTAGCGAGAGTGAGATTCAAGCCCTCTGCCAAACTGGTGAGTACACTTGCCTTGTGGTAGAAGTCAGCGATCGATTTGGGGACTATGGTTTAGTCGGTATTGTCCTCTTCCAGTTGGGTGGAGAAGCCTTAGAGGTCGATACCTTCCTCATGAGCTGCCGTGTTTTGGGGCGTGGTGTGGAACATCGGATGCTGAGCCAGTTAGGGACAATCGCGAAAGCACATCAGTGGCACTCTGTGGTGATCCCCTATCGACCAACAGCTAAAAATTTGCCTATCTACAAGTTTCTAAATGAGGTAGGTCCAGATTATAGACAGGTAACATCTGACGGAGAACGGTTTGTGTTTCCTGCAGCGAACTGTGAATCGATTGTCTACCAGCCTGAATCTATCACTTCACAGGAAGAGGACGTGACACCTGCTCTTGAAGCCAACCCTCCAGAGAAAGTAGACAGAGGAATTATTGAATACATTGCGCATCAACTGTCTACAGTAGAGGATATTCAGGAGGCATTAACAAACCACAAACAGGCTTTAAGAGGAAGCCAACAGCAGATCACCCTACATCATAAGGCTCTGGTTGCTTATGTCGTTGGCGAAGACAACCTGGATATCACTGCACTGAAGGCATATCTTAAGCAGCAGTTGCCTGACTACATGGTGCCTTCTGTGGTGATGCCACTAAATGCGTTGCCCCTAACACCCACTGGAACGGTTGATCACAAGGCTCTACCAGATCCCAACAGTGAACTGAGTCGCACCCATAAGTTTGTGGTGCCCCAAACCGAACGTCAACGCTTAATTGCCAGTTGCTTTGCCGAGGTTCTCTCCCTGTCAACTGACCACATTGGCCTGTATAACAACTTCTTTGAATTGGGAGGCCATTCCTTGCTGGCCACTCAACTGATGTCACGTCTGCGTCAGATTTTTGAGGTGGAGATACCCTTACGAGTTCTGTTTGAATCCCCCACAATAGCTGATTTGGACATGGTTCTATCTAATGGAATCACCCCAGGATTAAACGTTCCAGCTATTGTCTCCATAGAACGGGGTGAGTCTCCCATTGCTCTCTCCTACGCTCAAGAGCGACTGTGGTTTCTGACTCAGTTGGAAGGGGCTTCGGCTACCTACAATATTCCAGGGGCAGTGCATCTGGAAGGAATGCTTGATATTGATGCGCTGCAAAACGCCCTTAATGAGCTAGTCTGCCGTCATGAGATCCTGCGCACCACCTTCCTCTCAATCAATGGGGTGGCTGTACAAGAGATTTCTCCGAACTTGTCTGTGCGTTTACAGATCATAGCAGCATCAGACTTGCAGATGCCACTGTTGGGGTGGTTGACACAAGAAGCCCATAGGCCCTTTGACTTAGAAACAGGGCCCCTGCTGAGGGTATCGCTGGTACGTCTGAGGGAAGAGGAAGCAGTGTTAGCCGTGACTATACATCACATCATCAGTGATGGCTGGTCTATTGAAGTCTTTATTCAAGAATTAACAACCCTCTATAGAGTCTATCGTGCAGGACAGCCTTCACCCCTATCTCCCTTACCGATCCAGTATGCAGATTACGCCTTCTGGCAGCGGCAGTGGCTCCAAGGAGACGTCCTAGAAACACAACTGAGCTATTGGAGAAATCAACTATTCGAGACTCCTGCTTTGTTGGAATTACCTACAGACTATCCTCGTCCAGCAGTGCAAACCTTCTGCGGTCAGACCTGCTATGTCACATTACCACCAACCCTAAGTGCTCAGGTGAAGGCTCTGGCTCAACGTCAGGGAGTAACCTTGTTCATGGTGTTGCTGGCTGCATTTCAGGTGTTGCTCTATCGCTACAGTGGCCAATCTGACATTGTAGTGGGATCTCCTATTGCCAATCGTCAACAGGCAGAATTGGAGCCATTGATTGGCTTCTTCGTCAATACCTTAGTGCTACGTACCCAAATTGGGGAGAAGGATACGGTGGCCGATCTTCTTCACCAAGTCAAACGGATAGCTCTAGAGGCTTATGCCCATCAGGAGGCACCCTTCGAGCAGGTAGTAGAAGCTCTCAATCCGGAGCGCACCCTAGCTCACTCTCCCCTGTTCCAAGTAATGTTTGTGCTCCAAAATGCTCCTAAGGCTCCCTTAGATCTCCCTGAAGTAACTTTGACCCCATTATCACCAGAGAACAATATAGCCATTTTTGATCTGACACTATCGGTGACAGAAACTGAAACGGGATTGGTCGGTAGTTGGGAGTATAACCGCGACTTATTCAAAGCAGATACCATCAGCCGCATGGCTGCACACTTTGAGACACTCTTGACGGCAATGGTGGCGGATGAAACTCAGTCTGTGGCGACATTGCCGCTGCTGACGGTTGTTGAGCAACAACAACTGTTGGTGGAATGGAATGCTACTGCTGTGAATTATCCCCAGGAGCAGTGTATCCATCAGTTGTTTGAAGCACAGGTGGAGCGGACTCCAGAGGCCATTGCGGTGGTGTATAACGATGAACACCTCACTTATCAGGAGTTGAACGCAAAGGCCAATCAACTGGCCCATCACCTGGAAGGGCTGGGGGTCGGTCCAGAAGTGCTGGTAGGGATATGTGTAGAGCGTTCCATTGAGATGGTG
>JAAUOM010000093.1 GCA_012034865.1 Acaryochloris sp. CRU_2_0
CGAACAACTTTTTTCTGTGCGAGAGTTTGATCTGGTCGTAGATGGCGTCCGAGACCCGCACCCTTGAGGCCGCAGGGTCGTCTTAGCAACCGCCCTGCAACGAGCTTATCCGGAAGCGCAATTGCAAATTTATGGACAGTTCCAGACGGCGGCACTCACATGGCCTGCTGGCGGAGAATTAGCAGGCTTTTCTGTAGATATTGCCACGGCTCGCAGTGAATTTTATCCCTATCCTGCTGCTAATCCTGAAGTGGAGGCCAGCTCGATCCGCCAAGATCTCTATCGACGGGATTTTACAATCAATGCCCTAGCGGTGAGATTAACCCGCCAAGGCCACTCACAACGGCCTAGTGGTGAATTACTGGATTTCTTTGGTGGCCTTGTGGATCTGCGCGATCGCCAAATTCGCGTCTTACACCCCAATAGTTTTATTGAAGACCCCACCCGTATCTTTCGGGCTGTGCGGTTTGCGACGCGCTTGGGGTTTGAGATAGGTGAGTATACCCAGACCTATATTCGCTATGCGATCGCCAGTGGCATTTATGCCCAAGTCCAAGCCGAAGAAGACAAGGCTCCCGCTTTACAATCGCGCTTAAAAAATGAACTGAAATACATCCTCAAGACCTCACGCTGGCCCAGAGCACTGGAACTGCTCACGGATCTAGATGCCTTGCAGTGTATTCATCCTCAGTTGCACATTGATCAACATTGGTGGCGACGAGTTCATCTGGCCAACCGTTGGCATGGGATTTTCGATGCCAACCACAAGCATCTCTGCCCTTGGTTGCTGATTTTAGAAGTCCTGATCTCGACGTTACCGGAGCAGGAGCGTTGCCAGGCGGCTGCCAATCTGTATTTGCCAGAGTTAAGCCAGCAAAGATTGCAAAGGTTAGACAAGGTATTACAGCAATTAGTAGACCTCCCCCCTAACGCTTTACCCAGTCAAATTTCAGCTATCTTGGAACGTCATGATTCTGCCCAATTAATTCTAGTTGCGGCCTATAGCACCGTGAAAGTCAGGGGCTGGCTGTGGCGATATCTTCAGGATTGGTCAACCTGCAAACCTTTACTCACGGGCAAGGACTTAATTAAGTTAGGCTATCCACCAGGGCGTCAGTTTAAGGTCATGTTGACTGCAATCTGGGCGGCGACACTGGATGGTGACTTGCAGAGTGTCTCACAAGCTCAACACTGGGTTCAAAATATTTTCCGCTCTCTAGGACTCAGACTGACCAAACTTAGCCTGGAGCGATTGCCTCTCCATCACAACCCATCCTAATACTGGCTAACATTCTCGCAGGGATGGAGTGATCTATGGGGTTATTGCATAAATACCCCATTGAGGGTGGGGCTGGGGCACATTGCCTGTCTCGTTTTCTCAACATCTGGATGGTAGTAACCGCCAATTTCTACGGGACGGCCTTGGGCTGCTTGAAGTTCATCCAGGATAGTGGCTTCCTGCTCACGCAGTTGTTGGGCAAGCTGCGAAAACCTGGCCTTGAGTTCTACACTTTTGTCTTGCTCGACCAAGGCTTGTGCCCAATACAGGGCTAAATAAAAATGACTGACGCGATTGTCTAGCTCGTTGGTGTAGCGTCCAGGAGATCTGGCCTGTTCTAGATACTGACCATTGGCCTGGTTGAGGGCTGCCGCCAAAATCAGGGCATTCTCATTGTTTGTTTTCTGACCCACATCCTCTAAGGTGACGGCAAGGGCTAAAAATTCCCCTAAAGAATCCCAACGCAGATGTCCCTCACGCAGAAACTGTTGAACATGCTTAGGAGCAGACCCCCCTGCTCCGGTTTCAAAAAGACTGCCCCCAGCGAGTAAGGGCACAATAGACAGCATTTTAGCGCTGGTGCCCAACTCCAGAATGGGGAAAAGATCGGTTAAATAATCCCGCAACACGTTACCCGTCACTGCAATCACATCATGACCCACTTTGATCTGTTCGCAGGTGAAGCGCATAGCCTCTACAGGTGAGAGAATTTTAATGTCTAACCCTGTCGTATCGTGATCGAGCAGATATTGGTTCACCTTCTCGATGAGGTTGGCATCGTGGGGGCGATTTGCATCGAGCCAGAACACCGTAGGAGAACCCGTCGCCTTAGCGCGTTTGACCGCCAGTCTAACCCAATCTTGAATCGGCAAATCCTTGGTTTGACACATCCGCCAGATGTCCCCTAGCTCGACGCTGTGTTCCATCAAGGTTTGGCCAGCGGTATTCTTGACTCGAACCGTTCCTTGAGTAGCGATTTCAAAGGTTTTGTCATGAGAACCATACTCTTCAGCTTTCTGAGCCATCAAACCGACATTGGCGACGTTCCCCATCGTGGTCACGTCAAAGGCTCCCTGTGCTTGGCAAAATTGGATGATTGCTTGGTACAGGATGGCATAGTTGCGATCAGGGATGATCGCCTTGGTGTCCTGTAGTTTGCCGTCTGGCCCCCACATTTGGCCAGCACTGCGAATCATAGCCGCCATCGAAGCATCAATAATGACATCGCTGGGAACATGCAGGTTGGTAATCCCTTTGTCCGAGTTAACCATCGCCAATGGGGGGTGGGTGGTGTAGGTGGCTTGTAAATCTGCTTCAATAGCACTGCGTTGGTCGGCGGGTAATTGCTGGATTTTGGCATAAACGTCACCCAGGCCATTGTTGGCATTCACCCCTAATTCCGCAAATATATCAGCATATTTCTCAAAAACCCCTTGAAAGTAAACCGTGACAGCATGTCCAAACAGAATTGGATCGGACACTTTCATCATTGTTGCTTTCAGATGGAGAGAGAGCAGAATATTTTCTTGTTGAGCAGCAGTAATTGCTTTTTCGTAGAAAGCTCGCAATGCTTTGACGCTCATGACAGCGGCATCGATCACTTCTCCTGCCAACAGGGTAATGTTCTCTTTGAGGAGCGTTTTAGCGCCATCTTCTGCGGTGAATTCAATCGTGACCATATCGTCTGTGGTGATGACCGTGGATCGCTCACTGCCATAGAAATCACCCCCTTCCATGTGGGCAACGTGGGTTTTAGACTCGGCTGTCCATGTTCCGACGGTATGGGGATGCTTTTGAGCATACTGCTTGACCGCCGCTGCCACCCGCCGATCCGAGTTGCCTTCCCTCAAAACAGGATTGACGGCACTCCCCAGGACTTTGGCATACCGGACTTTAATCGTGGCTTCCTCTGCATTTTTGGGTTGGGCGGGGTAGTCGGGAACCTGATATCCTTGCCCCTGCAATTCTTGAATGGCCGCTGTTAGTTGGGGAAGAGAAGCACTGATATTCGGCAGTTTAATAATCATGGCCTCCGGTGTTTTCACCAGTTCACCCAACTGAGCAAGGGCGTCGGGTTGCCTTTGAGTCGGGGTGAGGTTTTCAGGGAAATTGGCAATAATTCGCCCTGCTAGGGAGATATCACTGATTTCGACGGAGATATTAGCTGCACCAATGAAGGCTTTGAAGATCGGCAAAAAGGAGTAGGTTGCCAAAGCGGGTGCTTCATCTGTAAACGTATAGATGATTTTAGAGGTTTGAGGGGTCATGGATCGGCCTTCGTAATTGCAGCTCTGGTCAAACTGACATGAGGATGGAAGGTATATCCCATCGCTAGAAAAGGGGATACACGTCAATTTTCAGAAGTACAAGCTAAACTTAACCTTTTGTGAGGTGCTTGGATGAGATTAACAAGATTTTTACTGGCGGTAATGCTACTGAATTGCTTCATTCTACAAGGCTGCAAAGAGAATGCAAGTTTGGCCAAAGTTCCTCACACAGAAAACAAGTCTTTGGTCATCAATCAGGAGATGAACCGCTGGCACTGCTCAGTTAAGAACTATGATCGAGAGCATGTCACCTTGGAGGATGTATAACTTGAATGTCAGCGCAATAAAGTAGCTGAAAGCTTTCAAATAGGATCTTTCCTGTCATGAGTATAAATGCTCCCTTACAAAGGTGACTTGTTCCCCTCAAATCTCAGTCACACCCAAACAAATTTATGCAAGATATCAAGGATAAACTCACTGCAGACATCGCGGATATTGAGTGGCGGGATTTGATTCCCCATTCTCAGCGAGATGCGGTTATTGTGGTTACCCCCCCTTTAAAATTGGTAGAGGTAGGGGTAGCGATCGCAACGGACAACACCCAATTGGTTCAACATTGGATCAGTGAAGACCTCATTCATAAGCCGTCAGCACAACAGCTCAGTCAATGGAATGCCCAGCCTAACATTCAATTTAGAACCTTAATTGTGCACCCCTTTGTTTTAGTGGCAATAGTTCAGAAGTGATTTGAGCCTTAACCCTCTTCAAAAATGCTCACGAGACTGTTTCAGGATTATGAAGATCAAATCACCAAACTATGTTTTAGATCTCTAGGGGCAAAACTGCTGAGTTTTGCACCAGACCCACTAATTCATCTAGCCCTTTCTTAATTCGACGGGTAACCGTTACAGGGCTTACGCCGATTCGTTGAGCTACTTCTTGGCGAGATTGCTGGTGAACAAAAACCGACTCAATCATGTCTCGGGTGTGCTCTTCCAGTTGATCCAAGGCTTGTTGCAATTCTAGGCGATCTTCTTGGTTCGTTTGCATCATTTGAGCATAGGCATCCACCAGAGTATCTCCCAAGGTCATGGCAGAGTCAGCTTGCTGAGAATAGTTGGACGATACCCGCGCATTCAAACTAAGGGGAACGCGGTTAGAGGTGGCCAACTTTACTGCTCGCCATTCTTGCATGGACAGATCAAGGGTATTGGCGATCTCTTGATCCGTGGGTTGACGACCAAGTTCCATAATCAATTCTTGACGAGCCTTTGCTCCATCACGGCTGAGTTGCTGCCAACGACGGGGAATCCGTACAGGATTTGCGCGATCGCGCAAAAAGTGGAGAATTTCACCCCTAATATAAGGGACTGCAAAGGAGCTAAAGGCAAAGCCTTGGGTTGGATCAAACCGCTCAATGGCGGTAATCAAACCCAGACAACCACATTGCTCCAAATCTTCGTAAGGTTCAGCACATTGGTGGGCCAAACGGTGAGCCACTTTCCGCACTAATCCCATATTCAATCGCACCAAACGATTCCGTAAATGCACGGAAGGTTTTTGACGATAAGCAACCAACATTTCCATTGTTTGGGACTGAAGAGATGTTTGATAAGCCATAGTCGAATCATCCTGGCGTCCTGTACCTGTACCTAGGAGATCATTATCAACACACCCATTTCATAAAACCATCGTTAAAATACGGGACTTGCTCAAAAACTTTGGTAGGCAGATCCGTATTTCCACGCAGATAATTTTGCAGATATTTAATTTACATTCGGTAACAATTGCAGATCGCTTCCTAAAAAGGCAGACCCATGGATCTTTATGCAGGAGAAACTCTGTATGTTTACTGAAATAAGCTGCTAGAGCAACGGTTTCAACTCTTGCTCTTTGCTCAAAGTATACCCAAATACTCTAGACAATCTACCCACAACCTAAAGGATTGCGTTCATCAGCATTAGGGATAACCGCCATCGAAACCTCACTACTTTCTAGGCAGATAAGGCAAAATAAGGGAAGCAGACCTATAGCGTGTTTGTTCAAAAGAGGAAATCCGTGAGTAACACAAGTAATTTTCGTGATGCCATTCGTGAGGCCAGACAAAGCGCTCTCGTCGGCCCCAATGTCATTCAAAATGCCCTACCTTTTGTGGGAGGTGGTTTAGTCTTAACTGCCGTCGGCACCTGGGGTGGTTTAGGGGTAATCAAAGCTAATCCTAGTCTATTTATGACGACCTTCTGGATTGCTTTTATCGCTGAATTTGCTCTGTTTTTTATTGCCCGTGGGGTTGCTGAGAAAGGCAACAATAGTACAGCCCTGCCAATGCTGGCAACCTATAGCTTGCTCTCTGGCTATACCTTAGCAGGTCTCGTTAGCCTAGCGTTACGAGCACCTGGTGTAGGACTCATGGGTATGGGTATCGCCGCCTTGAGTTGTGGTGTCACCTTTATCATGGCGCGATCGGTAGGCTCAAATCTGTCTGACGTTGATGGTATAGCTCTAACGAAAACGGTAAGGTTGGGAATCATTGCTTTGTTAGTGGTGCTGATCGCCCAAGTCGTTTTAGGATTTTTGGGCATTTATACGCCACAACCTTTTGAGATTGCAATCTCTGGTCTGGGCGTCTTGCTGTTTGTAGGCGCTGCCGTCGTTGATTTTTATGTTCTTCCCCGAGCCTACCGAGATGAGCAGTATTTGCCAGCCGCCCTATCAATGTATCTGACTTACATTAACCTGTTCATCTTTATTCTCCGCTTGTTGATGGCAATCAACAGTCGTGACTAACTGCTGAATGATTTTGAGTTGTTGCATATAACTAATAATTAAGTTTGAATCTGCAAGGGGCTGGAGAATTCTCCAGCCCCTTGCAACATTGAGGGTAGAATAATCGTCAGCTCGATAGGCATCGGTGTTGATATCCAACTAGGATCATGCATCAGAAAATAGCTATTCATTTAATGGGGTTTGGGCTGGCTTTGAGTTTTCTAGCAGGAATACCTCGCTCACTAGCCCAGCTTATCCCAGCCCCAATGCCAGTCCCCACTCTCACCCGCCATCTTCAAGACCCCTTTAATTGCTTCACCCGTGAAGTTTGGAGTCCAGAGAAAAAAGCTTGGTGCCAATAGCGTTATCCAGAACGACTGGATCGACGTGAAAATCACAATCACTACACCAGCATTGTCTTGAACACATTCCCAGAGGGTAATAGAGTTGGCTCTGATCCCAAGGCGATCGCCTTCAATACCCTACCCTTCCTTGGACTACCAGAAGGTGACTTTCAAGAGCATGTCAGAACAGCAATTTATGGTAAAGCAGCCGTTGTGATCTTAACCAGGGTTGACTTTGCAGACGATTCGGTACGGGGTGTCAAATATCGCCTGGAATTTTCACCGACATATGTGTCTGAACAAACCACTGGCAGTGTCCCTGGGGACCAGTCCTGGCAACTGGTCTGGATTGGCCGTCAGCAAATCTGCCAGCAGGGACGAGGTTCCCAAACTTGGTCTAAAGAACTTTGCCGCTGAGGTTCTGTGAGACTTCATCCATCAAGATAGAGCCGTTTTCAGCTTTTTAGGGCTGGTGATCTTGAGAGCGATCTAGCTCAGCATCCGCCCAAGAAACGGGGTCTTCAATAGGTTCTAGATGGGTCATAACATGGGTGCCGGGTAAAGCCCGCATAATGGCTTGTTCGAGTTGTTCACATAAAGTATGACCCTGCTGCACCGTCCAATCGCCAGGCACCAAGACATGGAAAGACACAAAGTTACGGGCACCCGCGACGCGGGTGCGGAGGGCATGAAAGTGAATGCCTTGGGTTTGATAGGCCGTTAAGGTTGCCCAAATAAGATCTTGATCAGCTTCGGGTAGAGCAGTATCCATGAATCCTGCTGTGGTTTCTCGTAGCAGTTTTATTGCTACCCAAACAATATGGAGAGCCACCAATAACGCCATAATCGGATCGAGGATCAGCCAGCCCGTGAGCTTGACAATGACCAAACCCAAAACCACCCCCACCGAGGTCCACACATCCGTTAATAAGTGCTGAGCATCAGCCCGCAAAGTGATGGATCGTAAGCGCCGACCAGCCCGCAGCAAAATCCAGGCCACTCCGCCATTCACTACAGAAGCAAGGACGGATAAACCCAATCCCAGTTCTAATTTGCTAATGGGTTGGGGGTTAGATAGGCGGGGGATTGCCGTCATACTAATACCGATAGCTGCAACGAGAATCAGGAGCCCTTCTAGACCACTGGAAAATACTCAGCTTTGGAATGGCCAAAGCTATGGTCTCGATCAGGGGGTTGAGCTGCAACCGTCAGGGCCCAAAAGGCGGCTAGAGCAGCAACAAGGTTAACGCTTGATTCAGCCACATCTGAAAATAAACCCACCGATGAGGTCAGTTGATAAGCACCAAACTTTAGCCCCATCGTCACTAGAGCGGCTGCGATGGAGAGATAAATATAGGTTCGCGCAGACCGACTGCTCATGGTATTTGCTTACCCTCAGCCCCCATACCAAAGGGCTTCAATTTGATGGGTCGTCTCTAACGCCAAAGCTTGATCATCAGAGGATAATAACATTGTCGCATGTCCTAGTTTTCGTCCGGGACGAGCTGCTGTTTTTCCATACCAATGCACCTGTGTATGGGGGAGAGCGGCAATGGATTGCCTTTTTTGTAAATAGTCATCCTCAGCGGTTTCAAAGCCCAGCAGATTTACCATGATCGCGGCTGGCGTTTTCAGGGAGGTTGACCCTAAAGGTAGGCCACTAATAGCTCGCAAATGCTGCTCAAATTGAGAGGTTTCACAGGCATCAATGGTTAGATGACCAGAATTATGGGTACGCGGTGCAATTTCATTGACCCAAATTTGACCCGCAGCAGTTTGGAATAACTCAATGCCAAAAATGCCAACGACATCTAAGTGTTCCAAGATTCGTGTGGTGATGTTGTGGATCTGTGCTTGTGTGGCTGTGGGCAAATGAGCCGGGGCAATCACCCAGTGACAAACCTGCTCTTGCTGATGGGTTTCAAACACAGGGAAAAAGGCAATCTCTCCGGTGGTAGAGCGGGCAGCCATGATGGCCAATTCTCGTTCAAAAGGGACAAAGGCTTCCACCATAAAGGTTGAGGCGATATCAGTCTTGGCGGTGGTCTGCTGCCAAAATTGTTTTAAGGCACTGGCCTGCTCACAGATAAAGGTGCCTTGGCCATCATAGCCATGCCGTCGAGCCTTGAGGACGACGGGAAACTCCAAGGGTGAGGGGAGTTGAGGGGATTCCAATTTGGCAAAGGTGGGGACAGGTATACCTAACGCGGCTAAAAAGGATCGTTGCTTATACTTATCTAACAGAGGAGCCAGACTGCTCAAGCTGGGGCGAAAACTTATACCTTGATCCGCCAGTTTCTGGAGGGCTGGTAAATCGACAAATTCGTTTTCAAAGGTGATCACTTGGCACCGTTGGGCGAGCTGAGCGGTGGCTACCGCATCGGCAATAGGGGCTAAAACAGCGCGATCGCTAGCCCCTATCCCCTGAGCATGGGCATTCCTCAAGGCAGGATCGTCAGAATTTGGAGTTTGAATAATCAGCTCTAAACCCAGAGATTGGGCGGCTTCCGTCAGCATCCATGCCAATTGGCCACCACCGAGGACACCAATTTGATGAATGGTAGCCGTTGATGATGCAGACGGGCTGGCAGAGGGGGGGGCGATCGCAAAATCAGGCATGATCTGTTTCTTCTTAGGGCTTAGAATCCTTCTGCGGGTGCAGGTTGTTCAGCAGGTACAGCTTCTTCTGCAGGTGCATCTTCTTCTGCGGGTGCAGGCTCTTCTGCGGACGGCGTCTGTGACGGTTCTGGCTCAGCGGCAACCCGCTGGGTATTGCCAGCAGTCACCCAACCTTCAATTCGATTGGTTTCTCCCTCTGCGCCTGTTTTGATTTTCTGCCATTTTTGGTCAACAGAAACCTCAATCACTGTCACAGGCTCTTCATATTCTAAGACCTTGAGAACTTTTGAGCTGGGCGATTGCTCCTTGCGCAGCAATAGACCGTCTGCATAGGTGACCACTGCTGGATAGGGTTGAGGTTTAGTTGGTTTTGACTCTGGCTTATTATCATTGGCAAACTTAGGTCGCTCAGGAATTTGGGAAAAACGATTGAGGTATAAGTACCCGGCACCGCCAACGACACTGCCAACGATCGCCAACCCCAAGCTGACACCAATGACAAGTTGGGCTAACTGAGAGGGTTTCATAGTGGCATCAAGAGGGCAAAGCTAGTCAATCTCGGCAGAAAAAGATGGATAAGGATTCAAATAAAAATCATTACAGCACATAAATCTCAGATTAGTCCGGTTGTTGGCGTTGGCGTTGAATTCGCAAACTTAGTGTACTATGCTTGGATGCCAACCGCGCTTTCCCCGATGCTGCCCATTCTTGCAGAAATTCCACCTGTTCTTGCGCTGTTCGGGCTAAAGGGACAATTTGACTGGCAGCCTCTAAGATATCATCCGTTGTAAAGTCTCGATTTTGGCTAAAGCCCAAATGCATTGCTTCAATAATGCTTTGCTCTAGTTCCGCCCCTGAAAAATCAGGGGTTTCATAGGCTAAGCGCTCTAAGTCGTACTGTTCTAAGTTATGGGGGCGCAATCGGCATAAATGGACTGAAAAAATGTCTTGGCGTTCTTCCCGCGTGGGCAAACCGACAAAGAAAATTTCATCAAAACGACCTTTCCTGAGCATTTCTGGGGGCAGGGACTGAATATTATTCGCGGTGGCCACCACAAACACGGGGGATGTTTTTTCGGCTAACCAGGTAATGAAGGTACCAAAGACACGGCTGGTTGTGCCGGAGTCCCCCCGACCATCAATGCCCGCGAAGGCTTTATCAATTTCATCAATCCAGAGGATGCAGGGCGCGAGGGCTTCTGAGAGCTGGATCATCTGGCGGGTGCGAGACTCGGATTCTCCGACTAAACCGGCAAATAAACGGCCTACATCTAAACGCAACAGCGGTAAGTGCCAATGATGGGCAATGGCCTTAGCCGTCAAGGATTTGCCCGTGCCTTGAATCCCCACTAGCAACAACCCACGCGGATGGGGTAGTCCGTATTGTCGGGCTTTTTCCGAGAACGCGCCTCCCCGTCGCAATAACCAATCTTTGAGATTATCCAGGCCACCAATATCCGAAATAT
Source organism: Acaryochloris sp. CRU_2_0 (assembly GCA_012034865.1). Lineage (GTDB taxonomy): Bacteria > Cyanobacteriota > Cyanobacteriia > Thermosynechococcales > Thermosynechococcaceae > Acaryochloris. The sequence continues at coordinate 10,742 of JAAUOM010000093.1, forward strand.
TCTCGCGGGCAGGATAGAAATCTAGAATTTGAGTTTGGCGAATGGTTTGGCGTTTTTCTTCTAAGATCAAATCGACATCCTCGCCGCTGAGCTGACCGTGGGTTGCGATCGCCCGCGACAACACTCGGCGAATCCGCTCCATCGTTAGCCCCTGACAACAGCGAGCCAACTCATCTAGATCTTTATCCGTGATGGGATGAGACGTAGCAGCCAGCAAGCGCTCCACTTCAGTCCGAATATCGGCTAATGTTGGCAAAGGGAAATCGATAACATGAACCACTTCACTTAAATCAGCAGGGATAGCCAATTCACTGGCCACTAGAACAATATTTTTAGGTTGAGATTTCAATAGACGCGCCAAATTCCGCAATTTACGGGAAATGGCCACATCCTCTAGAAAACGATTAAAATCCCGAAAAATAAAGATAGCAGGGGCAGAGGAGGGCAGTTTTTCAATCAGCTCTAGGGCTTGCAAAGGATTACGCTGGCCAAAACCCGCATCCGTGGGGTTGCCTTGATAGCCTTCCACAAAATCCCAAATATAAACCGCGCGATTGCCATACCGCTTGGCTGAATCAGCAATAACTGTTTCAATCCGCTCTTCCTCTGGTGTAGGAATATAAAGCAGAGGGTATCGAGCCCTTAGGAGCAACTCAAACTCATGACTAAAACTCATGGGACTAACCGCACAATGGTGGATAAAACCGTAAAATAACTACAGTCAACAGCAATAATGAGCATTAAAGGTGATCGGTAGGCAGATCCCACCCCCTCGCTTGCCAATTTTACCTGGATGTCAGAGACATTACGATCCATGGCCAATCCTCTTGGATCTTAGATGAGGACTACTGTCCCATGGTGAGTTGAGAAAAATCTATGGGTAAACTAAAACTAAAGGAAGGTCAAGATTGAAGGGTGAATCATTAAAGATCGAGCAACCCCATTCCTAGCTTAATCCTACGGAAGACCAATCATTCAGGGGGACTATGGTGTCCATTCTCCAATCCAAAGATTTAGAAGCGCGAGGGCTACTCAACGATCAATCCTCTAACTTAGAAATACAAGGAAAATGCTTTAAACCGGGTCCTTCGTTTACCAAAGCATTACGGCAAACAGCCATTGACTTCTGTGAGGATGCCCGTTCCCAAGGACGACAATATTTATTAATTGAATTTCCCACCTACTTTATGGCTTGGCGACGAATTCGCCCCAAAACGGACGACTGAGCCACCTGAATCCAAAATAAACTCCTATTTCGGGGTTGGTAGATTGACAGAGCAATGTCTCATTTTAAGATGAAAATGGTATAACGCCAGCATAACCACTACAAAGAGTTAAGGAATTTGAGAAGGGCTTGGCGATCGCCAATCTTCATTTTTTTAAACGCCGCTTGCGACCCTTGGGCTTCCCCCCCGTGCCAAAGAATGGCTTCCTCAAGGGAACGAGCACGACCATCATGCAGATAGGAGGAATAGGGCAATACCGTTTGGGTTAATCCTAAGCCCCATAGCGGAGGTGTCCGCCATTCAGTTCCCGTTGCCAAAAAATCAGGACGGTGGTCTGCCAACCCTTCCCCCATATCGTGTAAGAGCAGATCTGTATAGGCGTGAATGGTTTGATTCGCCAAAGCCTTCTGTTCATGCTGACCCGTTTTGAGGGTAGCAACATGACAAGTGGCGCAGTTGGCCGCTGTGAATAACTGTTCTCCTTTTTGGATTTCAAGATCGTCTAATAGGGTACGACCAGGCACACCTAAGGTTTGCACATAGACTGTGGCAGCCTTTAAGACCTTTTGATCGATATCCGTCTGACCATTGCCTTCTGTGAATAGAGGATTAGTCACCCCCATATCGTTCACATAAGCGGCTGCACTTTGCTGCAAGAGATTAGGCTGATTCGCTTTCAGTCCAAATCGTCCTAGGACGAGGGCTTGCTTTTGCACATCCCAGACTTGATTAGGACGGCCTGAAATGCCATCCCCATTGGTATCTTCGGGATCTGCAAGGGACTCAATCATCTCTACGGGAATTGCTTCGAGCAAGCCTAAACCAAAAACAGGGGGGGGTGTTCGTAGGGATGTCTGCATTGTTTTAGGTAGAGGATCACCGTTATTAAGGAGGATTTTGGCTTGGGGCGATCGCAACCCATAGGCTTTGCCATCCTCATACTGACCCTGGTTCTCCTGCCAGGTAAGCTCAACCGTCGCTTCTGGGGGTTGGCCATACACGGCTTGATCTTGAATTTGGACGCCTAATCCCGGCACAGGTGGGGTATTTTCAGCTTCAGCAACGGCTTCTAGATGATATGAACCTATTTTGCTGTTATCAGGGATATCTCCTGAGTCTGGAGCCAAACTCACCCGCGCCAGCAGTTGCCCTTTTTCTGGTAAGCCGCGACCATTGCGAATGTGGCAACTTCCACAAGAGGCATTATTAAAATGGGGACCTAAACCCGGGTTGACACGGGCAGGAGGGGTGACAAAAACGGCATCAAAGGCCAAATCTCCCTCAAAATGCTCCGTTTCGGCGATCTCTGATAAATTGGCAGCAGGTTGCTCATAGGCTCTGGAGGTGCGGTTGAAAACCGTTGTTGCTCCCCCCGCCAGCGGCGTCGCTTGAGCCGGAGGCAGCGCACTAGGTCGCAACAGATAGGTGAGGGTAATGACTGCGATCGCCACCATGCTCCCCACCACAATCCACTTGGTGGACTTAGGGGTAAACCATTGTTGCCAAATTGTATTCATTGGATTCAGTTTGCTTTTTTGATGATCTAATACCTTGACATCAAGCTTTCTCTTTGACCAAGGGCAGTACCTTGCCTTCAAACGTGGCAAAGCTAGTCAGAACAGCTTCTTGAGCTGTTTTTAACTTGGCCAAAGCCGCCGCGTCCGTCATGTTCTTTTCCACGGGGTCGGGGACAGCCTCTAGGGCGGTCAAAGCTGCTTCTAGTTCTTTTTGGACTTGAGTATCTAGCTCAGGATTATTTTTGGCCACCCAAGCACTCAAACTATTTTGTTGAGGTCCCTCCGTCGCTGTTCCCCCTAAATAGGCAATCTGAGCGCTCTGAACATTGTTCTTAAAGTCTGCTAGGGAGGTATGGCTAAAGCGACTTTCTAAATCATCGGTGGTTTTGGCCTTTAAGGGCACACCAATTTTCTCGTTACCCACTTCATCCAGACAGCCTATAATGCCTTGGACTACTTCTTCTACAGCAGCTTTTTTGTCGGATAGGCGGTGTTATCCTTTTCTCCAGCCGTAGCTAGGACAGTCTTGTAGGCAGGCTTGCCTTGTACGCCTTCGGTCCAACTTTGCTTGAGAGCTTTAGCGGTCTGATCAAACGCAGCGGCTAAGGTCTTGAGATATTCCCGTTCGCGGGGTGAGAAATCAGCCGCCTTTTTATTGTTCTCTGCACCAAACAGCAGCAGCTCAAGGGTATGAAATCCTTTTTGGGTGGTTTGTAAGGAAGAAACAAATTCTAAATTAATGGGTTTGGTATCTTTGATTACAGCAGTCACATCGGTCTCATTGACAGGCCAGTCATCCAAATCGCCATCGTAACCCAGGGATGTGGCGGGGCCAAAGGCAAAGGCTTCACTCTGCTCCCAAGGCACACGGGCTTCAGTCCAAGCCTCTTGAGCCGCCTTTAAGGCGCTATCACTGGGATTGGCCACAAAGGCATCCACAGCCGTCACCATTTTCTCCGATTGGGTCACCAATCTTTCGTAAGTAGGAATGACCACTTGCTCAGGAAACGCAGCAACGAGCGTCTGGCCTGATTGAGCCGGAGCATTGGTACTCTGCTCTTGATTGGCCTCTGTCCCAGATTTGGATGCCTCCTGACAACCCGTACCGATCAGTAAGCACATGGCCAAAGCTGATGTGATGGAGATGCCCCTAGCCACAGAACTTACTCGAGAAATCTGCAATTGCGGTGCAATTCGCAAGACTTTCTTTGAGAACATACCGCAAATACTCCTAATTTTTAATGGTACACAGTGCCTAGAAAAGCCGAGATTGCTCCCAACGGCCATTGGGATGTATAAACCGACGTCCTTATCTAGAGAGGAGTTTTCCAAAAAAATTCCTCTAGAAGCAACTATAGTAAATAATGCAACTAATTGATAATAACTGGCATTAAATTAATCATTTAAAACGTTTGCACCTCTCTAGCTTGGGGACTTTCATTCCTAGGTGCGATGCCCGTTTCGCAGAGCGACATAAAAGGCAAAGCCGCTCCTAGGGAGCTAGGGCGGTCTAAGTCCTACGGACAGCAAGCAACGACCATCGCAAGCGCCAATACCACTTGCTAAAATTCAGCCTAATTCACCAATTTTGCGAAGATAATCGCAATAACGCTGAAAAAGGTTCTTAGCCGCTGGCCAGCAGGAATTAGGACTGATAAAATGCGAAAATTCAAAGGTAATTAGCTTATCTACCCCGGCCTGCTCCGCCGCCTGCATTTTCCACCAGAGCTTGCGCCAATCAATGGGGGGAAAATCAAAGGGCACATCCCGATCAAAGCTTTCTACATTCGACCAAGCTTGCATTCCATGCTTGGCAATCAGTTCTCGATTGGCTCGCAGAAAATCTGGTAGAGCATCATAATCCACCTGGCCATCTTGAAAGGCAACAATATCCACCGCCCCTGCCAACAGACTGAGAATCTCATCCCAGTCCGCACAATGCTGATCGAGGGAAATGGGATCATCCACCAATTTTCGCCCATGTAGATAGGGTGAGATCATCGTCGGCAAGTGTGGCGACAGCCCCTTGCAATGGAGTCCTAACTGCTGCAAGCATTCAACCCGGCGCTTTTCCATTTTGCCCAGTTCAAAGGTGAGATACCAGCCCTTAAAAGCAGGCCGTTGGCCATACTTTGCCCAAATTTCATCAATAAAGTCTTTTCCCAACTGGACTTCTTCCTCTAAGGTGCGCTCTCTAGAAGGGCGGGTTGCCGAATCATAGGTACCAAAGAAAAATGCCATGTCATGGGCTGCCGCCAAATCCAGAAACAGGTCAACTAGATCCTCATAAACCGGAAAAATATCAGCTTGCTCAGTCAACACCTGAGACGGACAAACCGCAATCCGGCCCACCCCAGCCCGGATCATAATCACCGTATCAATGCCAATAGATTGCATCACCCGGAAATCTTCAGCCCACTCTTGAGGTCCCCAATTGTTGGACGGAATATCGTGGGTAATCTCATCCAAAAAAGTGCCAGAAATTTTCATAGTTTTACTTGCTGTCTGCTCACCTTCAACACTATACGCGCAATTCCTAGCATTGCAGACAGCGGCATAACGTTGCCCATCAACCGCCGCAGACAACTTCCGCATCACAACCAGTAACTCTCAGCGGTCGGTGTGCAAGCGGGTTGTTATCCTGCGATCGCGCTCTTCGCCAAACCCAAACTTCTCCATCCTCTGGATTAATTTTACTCCCGTCTCTCATAAATTGATTTTTCTCCAAAACTTTCCCGGATGCTGAATTCATTGGCACCGTATAAGCCACAATCGTTTGAATTTCAGCCTTTGAAAATCCCTCTTTAACCAACAAATCTACAGCTTGAGTCGCAAATCCTTGTCCTTGTTGAGAAGGCACTATTCCATATCCAATTTCAACCGATCCATTACTGTCTGGAGGACTTTTAAATCCGATCGTCCCAACTATTAATCGATCGACAACGATCGACCGAGGAAACCACCAAAAACTGTTTTTGGGGTCTTGATTTAATTGGTCATTAACAAACTCGATCCAGAATCTGGGGGCAACCTCTTCACCCTTAGGAAGTAGCAATCTATCTATTTCAGAGTATTCGGGTTGCTCAAGGAGTGCAGATAACTGGCTGCTTGTGGCTTGATGAAGAGTCAACATATATAAAACATTGTGCGATTGATGAGACTTAACGATGAATGCTAACAGATTACTTCAGCACACCGACTGAATGACTTCACATTATTCTAATTTTGCAGATAGATTAGGAAATGGTGTCTGACGCGATAAGCGTCTGAAGAGCTTATACTTCAGTGACTATGAGCGTAGCGAATTAGCCATGAGTGAAAAACAAGCCTACCAAAATCGTACGGCAATTGTTCATTGTCAAGATGCAGAGTGCTTGGGAAAGGTGCTGGAGTTAAATCTAGGGATGGGACTGAGCCAGAGACAGACGGCTACGATTTATAGCTAGCTGGGTGCCAAGCGAGGCTGGCACCCAGGCTAGATTTGGAGCTTGGTGCACTGGTTGGGGAACTTAATGCCTGTGTGTTTACTGTTGCTGCGTCTAGGACTCACCCCCCGCCCATTTACTCAGTGATGAGAAGTTTGCCTACATAGGGAAAGAGGAAATCTACTTGTTTTTAGTGGCTCAATCAGAATTAATCTGGTATACCGAATGGATGGAATCCACGGATGAGATCACTTTCCAAGCTAAAATTAATCGATTCTTGACGGGAATGGATGCCGCCGGACAAGCCACAGATCACTTAGCGCAAGCGGAACTGTATGTCCCCGCATCGGTTACCACCGATGGCTGGATAGCCGCTCAGAATGCTTGGATCACTGAGGTATCTGATATCGACTTGATGGATTGCAAACTCCATGTTGAGCAAGGCTCAGGGATCTGTTTAAAGCTCAGGTTTATTCGAGAAGGCAGTGAGTGTCCAGGATGTGGGAGATTGAGTGATCAGCTTCATCAAAATCGACCCATCCAGATTCGAGATTTATCGATTTTTGGTAAAAGAACATTGCTAGATTTACCCCGTCGGCAATACTATTGTTCAGCTTGCCAGAATCACTTTAGTGAGCGCTTAGCAGTTATGGATTGGCGTCGGCGATACACACAGCGATATGAATTCTATATCTATCAGAGAGTTCAGCATTCGAACATTGAGCAAGTAGGTCGGGAAGAGGGACTGAGTTGCGATCAAGTACAATGGATATTCCAGCGACAATATTCTCAGAAAAAAACGAAGACTGGGGTGAAGTTAAGCGTTAAGGAATATGCAACTATTTTATCAGTCGAACAACGAGTGGTGTGATGGAGGGTATCAACAACAAATGTGAGTAGTAATTGAGCGACAAGCTTATGGGTTTGTCGATTTCGATTTTTGAGTTTGTATG
>JAAUOM010000210.1 GCA_012034865.1 Acaryochloris sp. CRU_2_0
AAAGGCAATGTGGATCAGCGCAAGGCATGGAAGTTTAGGCTAACCAGATCGTTATACGACAAGGGCTATGGGCGGCAAGAGATTCTGGATCTATACCGATTTATTGATTGGGTTATGATTTTACCAGAGACGGTTGAGCGAGTATTTTGGCAGGAGTTACAGGCATTTGAGGAGGAACGCAAGGTGACGTACGTGACGAATGCGGAACGGTTTGGCTTTGAAAGAGGGATTGAGCAAGGCATTGAGCAGGGCATTGAGCAGGGCATTGAGCAAGGCATTGAGCAGGGCATTGAGCAGGGGGTGGCTCAAGGAGAGCGATCGCTGATCCTACGTCTGCTCACCCGTCGTATTGGGGTAATTGCCCCTCATGTCGAAGCCAAAATCCTGATCCTCTCAGTCGCTGAGCTGGAGGCACTAGGCGAAGCGTTGCTAGATTTCGCCAATCCTGATGATTTGGATGAGTGGCTGAGATCTCGTTAATTACTTTGAGTTCTGAGTTTCGCTACGCTTAATTCAACCTACAATTCATACTTTGAATTTTGGGTTTTGCTGTGCTTAACTCAATCTACGTTCTTTGTAGCTAAAGCCTTATCTAACAATATTTTCAGGAAATTAAAGTTATTCCTCTACCTCAATTTGGAATAAAACATGCTCCAACCAAACTTTAGGCAAGCCATAACGAAAATGATAGATTAAACTTAAGAATGGAACAAATAATAGGCAAAGTGCGCCAAATTTGTTTTGGTTCCAGATAATCATCGGTTGTAGGGTTGAAAAAGCTTCAATCATAGCCTCTTGAAAATTCGAGTCAGGAAGACATCCTACAAATATACCTCCCCAAAAAAGATTTAATAAAAATTTGAGAGGTTCTCCATTTCGATGATAGTAACGGATAGCTCTTTTGAGTATCTGTTTTAGTTCTTTTAAGGTTAGCTCTTCGCGGGTTTTTGATATTTCTGTGGATCGGCTTAAAATAGAACTTACAACATCAGACCAGCGCTTGTCATATTTTATGTCAGGCTTAGGAGTAATTACGTATATGAAAATCGTCAGAGTTGCCCACACAATAACTACCAACAAAACATAAATTAAGCTAATCCAAATATTGTTGACTGCTTTAACAACAATAGCAACTAGCAAAAAGCATATAAAGGCAAAAGAAGATATCACAAAATTAGTTCTAAAAGGTTTAGTGAATAAAAAATACCTTAAATATGCTACAAGTCCTTTCTTTTGTGCTAGTTCATCTCGTATTTTTTCTGCATGTAAAACGCGAACGTCTTCGAGACTTTTGTAGAGAAGATTGCGAGCTTTCTCGACAGATTCATTTGCAAGAGGTTTCTTTTTGCTTGACTCTTGTTTCATAAAGATAATAAAGCGATTCGACTTTTTTCAAAAACGAAGATAAATTATGAGAACTACTAATGAAGTATGCTTATTCAGCAGAAGTTGTCAAATTGTTCATCACTCAGCGTTTAGTGTCTCTCCTTAAATAAAATATTTGTTATTTTTATAGTGTGATTTTATTGTCAAGCTTGAGCTAAAGTTCAAGACTATTGCTTAGAATACAGTAACTGAATCAGCAAGTGATTGAATCTTCTCCTGCCAAAAGCACTCAGGACAAGGCATGATTGAAGTACGTGTCAATTGATGAATTCCTTTAGATTTATGGTTACGTCTCTCAGCGGTGCTCAAATCCGGCAAACCTTTCTCGACTTCTATGCTGGCAAAGGCCACAAAATTCTGCCGAGTGCCTCTTTGGTGCCTGAAGACCCCACCGTGTTGTTGACGATCGCTGGGATGTTGCCGTTCAAGCCGATTTTTTTGGGACAGCGGGAAGCTGAGGTGCCGAGGGCGACGACTTCCCAGAAATGTATTCGCACCAATGATATTGAGAATGTTGGCAAGACGGCGCGTCACCATACCTACTTTGAGATGCTGGGAAACTTTAGCTTTGGCGATTACTTTAAAGCGGAGGCCATTGCCTGGGCGTGGGAGCTGTCTACTGAAGTGTTTCAATTGCCGCCAGAGCGGTTAATTGCCAGTGTATTTGTAGAAGATGAGGAAGCCTTTGCCATTTGGCGGGACAAGATTGGTATCCCTGAACATCGGATTCAGCGGATGGGGGCTGAGGATAACTTTTGGACTTCAGGGCCGACGGGGCCTTGTGGACCCTGCTCGGAGCTGTATTATGATTTTTACCCTGAGAAGGGTGACCAGAAGATTGATCTAGAAGATGACACCCGGTTTATTGAGTATTACAACCTGGTGTTTATGGAGTATAACCGCGATAGTGAGGGCAATCTCACCCCGCTCAAACATAAGAATATCGATACGGGTATGGGGCTAGAGCGGATGGCCCAAATTTTGCAAGGGGTGCCCAATAATTATGAGACGGATTTGATTTTTCCGATTATTGAGACGGCTGCTCAGCTTGCTGGCATTAACTATAAAAACGCCAAAGAGCAGATCAAAACCTCCTTAAAAGTGATTGGCGATCATGTGCGATCGGTGGTGCAGATGATTGCCGATGGTATTACTGCCTCGAATATCGGGCGGGGCTATGTGTTGCGACGGTTGATCCGGCGGGTGGTACGTCATGGTCAGTTGATTGGGATTGAAGGCGCATTTATTACCCAGGTGGCGGCAGCGGCCATTGCTACTTTAGAGTCTGCTTATCCTGAGGTGCGCGAGCGAGAGACCACGATTAAAGCTGAGTTGGAACGAGAAGAAGCACAATTCCTGACGACGCTGAATCGGGGTGAGAAACTCCTAGCCGAGATGATGGCCAAAAAGCCCAAACAGATTTCTGGGGAAGATGCCTTTACCCTTTACGATACCCATGGATTTCCCTTGGAGTTGACCCAAGAAATTGCGGCAGAGCAGGGACTGACGGTGGATGAAGCGGGTTTTGCTGTGGAGATGGAGAAGCAACGCGATCGCGCCCGCAATGCCCACGAAACCATCGACTTGACGGTGCAAAGTACCCTCGATCAACTGGCCGAGCAAATCCACCCCACGGCCTTTTTGGGATATACCGATTTTTCCGCCACAGCTGAGGTAGTGGCCTTGCTGGTAGATGGAGAAGCCGTTGACCAGGCCAGTGCAGGGACAACAGTGCAGATTGCCTTGGACCGCACCCCTTTTTATGCAGAATCGGGGGGGCAAATTGGCGATCGCGGCTATCTCAACGGTAAAAAAGCAGTCGTCCGCATTGAGGATGTGCACAAGGAATCGGATATTTTCATCCATTATGGGCGGATTGAGCGGGGCACCTTGAAAACAGGTGAACGCCTGACCGCTCAAATTGATTTGGCCTGTCGCCGCCAGGTTCAGGCTCATCATACCGCTACTCACTTACTGCAAGCGGCCTTGAAAAATATTGTGGATGAGTCCATTGGTCAAGCGGGTTCTTTAGTGGCCTTTGATCGCCTGCGCTTTGACTTCAACTATGCTAAACCCATTACCGCCGAGCAGATCGAAGCAATTGAAACCCAAATTAACACCTGGATTGCCGAAGCTCATGCCACGGAAACTACCGTGATGCCGATTGCCGAAGCCAAAGCCAAGGGAGCCGTGGCCATGTTTGGCGAAAAATATGGGGCACAAGTGCGCGTCATGGATGTGCCCGGTGTCTCCATGGAACTGTGTGGGGGAACCCATGTCAGAAATACGGCTGAAATTGGCTTGTTCAAAATTGTCTCAGAAGTCGGTATCGCAGCCGGGGTACGGCGGATCGAAGCCATTGCGGGGCCAGCCGTTCTGGACTATCTAAATCTGCGTGATGCCGTAGTCAGGGAATTGAGCGATCGCTTTAAAGCCAAACCGGAAGAACTGCCAGAGCGGATTACGCACTTACAGACGGAACTGAAAACCAGCCAAAAACAGCTAGAAGCTCTAAAAGCAGAGCTAGCCCTCGTCAAATCCGAACAACTCTTGAGCCAAGCCGTAGCCATGGGTGCAGTCAAGGTACTGGTAGCCCAGCTCGAAAGCGTTGATCCAGAATCCCTGAAAACTGCAGCCGAGCGGTTGTTGCAAAAATTAGGTGAAGGCGCAGTAGTTCTCGGTTCAGTCCCAGAGCCAGGGAAAGTCTCCCTAGTAGCAGCGTTTAGCCCTGCGGTGATCAAAACGGGATTGCAAGCTGGGAAATTTGTGGGTGCGATCGCAAAACAATGCGGCGGTGGCGGCGGCGGCCGTCCGAATTTAGCCCAAGCTGGGGGACGCGATCCCAGCAAATTGGCAGATGCCCTTGCGATCGCCCACAAGCAACTGATCGCTAACTTAAGCTAGGGAAACCATCTTAAAGGTCTAGGAGAAAATGGTCTTTGCAGGCTAATTCTGCTAGTTGAGATCGCAAATCTTTTCGTAAACCCACATTCCGCTGTTTGGAGAGAGGATTCAGGCCCACATTCCGCTGTTTGGAGAGAGGATTCAGGAATTAGGATGAAGTGAGCCGAAAGCGATTCAACGAGGAGGTTGTTATCCATTCAGAACTGGTCGTTCAAAATGTAGATCACCTTGGCATCGTCG
>JAAUOM010000094.1 GCA_012034865.1 Acaryochloris sp. CRU_2_0
CAACTGTCCACTTGCACCTTAGAATTGGCTTTTTGAAACTCTTCAGCCATGGCCTCGGTATGGGGAAAAACCGTACTGGAGCCATCAATGCCGATTTGCCCTCTAAATTTGCGGCTGGCTTGTCGGTGCCGTTGCCAGGGGAGGAAGTAGGCTGCTCTCCACTGGCACAAGCAGATAGACCGGCAACCAGAATAGCTAGGGAAACATAGCGAACTAATTTCATTGATTTGTGCTTCACCAACATAGGTTAATCTTCTCCCTAACCACACTCATACAGGTTGTAGATATTCTACAGTCTGTTGGAGAATATCTGGTTAAGGTTAAGAGAAGGTTAAATCCTTAATAAGGTAAGCTATACAAAGTCCCTAAGAAAAAGTTAACAAGATGACTCACTGAGCTTTAAAAACTGGCAATGATTATGGTGCCTCACTTCACTTTAAAAATTTAAAATTCCTAGTTAGAATGAGGTTGTTTTTGATGTGTTTGCATGCAGGTGCGCGTGACTACACCCCCTCCTCCAGAAGACTACTCTGACAGCAAATACCGCTATTTATACCCCCGTAGTCATTACCGGGGTAAGTTTACACCTGCCAACTTGGCCTTTAATGCGAATCTACAAGAATTTGGCCAAAAGGTTATTTACATTTGTGGCCTAGAGACGTCGGGAAAAATCTCTTCCTTGCAGGCTTATAGCGACATCAAAAATCTTTGGAAGCAACTGAAAAAGAGCAAAAAGAATTTAAATATTGGCAATGATCTACCCGAACAATAACTGTCTCTTATATACAGATGGACTCAGTTTATGACTAGCAAGGTTGGTTATTTATTCTCCTGTGAGTGAATTTTAAGTTATGATTTAGGTGCGATCGCACTCCCTTCCCTTCCTTGCTTCTACTGTGCTGATCTTCAAGATTAACTTTCAATTCGTATTGCTGCTTTTGCTTGATGCTTAAAACCCAAACGGCAAATTTAAGCTAGGGTTAAGACAGTTCTTCTGGCACTGAACAAGTCACGGCTTGTCGCGATTCGCTTATCTTTTCGTCCTCGATCATGAAAACATCCTCCTCTACCCCTGCGCCAAAACAGCACAGCCAATCCTTTAAATTAAATGCTCAACTCTCTTTTGGCGAGGTTGCTTATCAGTCTATCCAAAAGCATTTTAAGAAATCAACCAAGTATGAAAAAGGGGTATTAGCGGATCAAGATCCTGAGAATCTGCACCAGATGCGGGTGGGGATGCGACGGCTGAGAACAGCTATTGATGTGTTTGCTCCCGCTATTCAGCTTCCCCAGGCTAGCCAACGGCCTCAGGTCACTAAAATCTCCAAACGATTGGGCAAGGTCCGCGATTTAGATGTCTTGCACCTCTGGTTTCAGCATTATTTGCAAAGTTCTAGTGCGAAGGCAACAGAAGCAGAACCGATGCAGCAGGTGCTACTGCGCCTTGACAAACAGCGCAGCAAGCAGTTTACTCAACTGCCTAAGATGTTTAAGGGTAAAGGCTATTGCCAGTTTGTCTGTGCCTATGAAGATTGGCTAGCAGATCCTCAATTCAGCCCTGTTGCGAAAATGCCCATCCTTGATGTGCTGCCGGATCTGCTCTTACCGCTGCTCAGCCAATTGTTTTTGCATCCTGGCTGGCTCGTGGCCACCGAAACTATAGAGGGTCGCCCCTATCCGATTGTGGGGATGAATCCTGAGTCTTTAGACGATATCTTTGCCACCAGCGGTCTTGATCTCCATGATTTGCGGAAGCAGATGAAGCGCGTTCGCTATCAAACAGAGTTTTTTATCCCATTTTTTGGGAAATCCTACCAAGTTCAAGCCCGCAGCTTTCGCGATCTACAAGAGTTGTTGGGCCTATTTCAAGATCAGGAGGTGTTGAGTGATTTTTTGGCCACCGCCCTCGAACCCAACTGGCCTGAGCAGTTACCCTCTCTAGCAACCTTATTGGCAGAAGAACGGTTTCGCAACTGGAAGCAGTGGCAGACCCTACAGCTTAAATATTTAGATCCTAAGTTTCGCCGTACCCTCAGCCGCCGAGTGCTGTCTCCTGCCCTGGAATTAACCTCCTGATCCTGCTGAGCGGCCAAAAAGGGTCGATTGATAAACAAAGGTCGTGATGCAATATGACGACAACAGGAAAGATCTACAGGGGGAAGTGGCAGGGTTATTGTCGGGGTTGCTGGAGGAAGTGATGGCAAGACCAGCGGGCTACGCCAGCCCAGTGTAACCCATTGATTTGATGATGAGAGTTCTCAATCTTGATCTGAGAAATAAAAGCGGGTAAGAACTGGTAGGTGGTCACTAATAGTATCAATCACCTCTTGAACAATTTGTGGACTATTGTTATTCTCTAGGAGAGCATTCCAGTTAATTACTGTGGCTTCAGTTTGACCTTCAATAGAGGAAATGGAGGAGGTCACTACTATCACATCCAACCGTGTTCGACGACCACTGGCCGACAAGTAACTGGCTTCACTTTGATCCTCAACCTTATTCCAACTTTGAAATTTGACTTTGCCTTCAGATTCAAGTTGTCTGAAAGGTTGCCATTCTGGTCTATCTGTTGGGGAATTCCAGTCTCCAGCAATAATAACGTCTTCATCAGTAGTTTGATTTTGCAACCAATTGGCTAGTAATTTACTGGCTTCTGTACGTTGCTCACTCCCCCCACCTCTTTGAGATTTTAGATGAACCCCTACTAAGTGAAAATCAAAGGGTTCTTCTTCTCGAAAAGCGACGAAAGTACTATGAAGAGGTAAGCGAGGGAACACCGCTTTATCTACTCCTTCCACAGAAACTTGTGGATTTTCAGGATAGAGTTCTGCTATTGTCTGTGAAGCTCTTACCCACTCGGTATCATACATCAAAGCTACCCGTTGATCGCCACCTGTCGTACCATAAGCAGTTTTATATAGTCCTGAGCCAGAACGGATTAATTCCTCTGCAATGCCATCAAAAGCTCCAAGTTCTATTTCTTGAAATACAAAATATCAGCATTCAATTCTCGCAAGATATTAAGAATATTCTCTACCCGTTTAGGATCACGATTATTGAAAAATTTAATGTTCCAGGTAATGATATCGAGAAACCGATCACTACCCTGGAGTGAATCTGGCACGAAGTCCTGCAAATAGCTTGATAAGTTATCGTTACTGATCTGGGTGCGCTGCGTAGCTTTGGAACGGCGTTTCTTCTTAGCCATAGTATTATTAAACTCTTATTGAGCCAAGAACAGAGATGGTAAATTTGTGATTAAAAGAGAACTTATACAGTGATGTCTAGTTGTAAGTTAATACATAATCCTCGAGCTGCACAATGGTTCTTTTCTTGTAATCGATACTGAAGACCGACCAATGCTTCATTAGGCGTATTGCGGCATAACGCCATTATGACCTACTAGCCAAATTGTTCCGTTGCTGTTCTTGTTAGCGAATGTCTTACAAATAGTGGTACAAAATTGTTGCAAAGCTATGGGAACAAAGAAAATTTGTGGGTTTTAGCGTTTGTAACATAATATGATTACTTTAGTGTAGCACAATCACCAACTGCAAGCGTTGCTATTGGATTGCCACCTATGGCCAAGTTAATCAGAAATTATTGTTTTCTTAATCAAAAGTTTTTGCATTCTTAAGGTTGGGGTGAAACTCTAATTAACGGGGAATGTTTTTAAGCTCGAATTCTTTGAGGATACTAAAGTCTTAGAGACTGCATCCTCTTCTCTTATATTCATTATCCTAAACACGCTAGTCCGAAACTATACACTTTAATGCAAGGCTTTAGCTGCTAAGCATCTTTAGAAATAGAGGTGCTTAGGATCATGAATTTATTAACCTGTACATTCTGGCCCTCACCCCCAGCCCCTCTCCCAAAGTTGGGAGAGGGGAGCCGGACAACCTATCAATCTCTGAGCAACTCCCCCCCTCGCCCAGTATTGCGAGGGGGGCTGGGGGGGTGAGGGCTGCTGTTTTGCTGAGAATAGTTTGACATGTTATTAAATTCTCGATCCTTAGTAATGAAAATCAGGAATTTTCAAATTCCAGCAGTTAGACTAACTGACAACGCAGCTAAGAACCGGGACTTTCAGTCCAAAGTTGTTGAGTTTTCCTGATTTATATATGCACTTAATTGATGATGACAAAGTCTCACCTGCTTATATCAATAACTTGCCAGGAAGCCATAAAACTCTAAAAATCTCATTTTCAAAGTGGAAGATAAGCTTTATTAGCAGGAGACCTATGAAAACAATCATCTACTAAGAAACAATTTTTCACGTTAGTTAGCTTCCGAAATGCAAGGAGCTAAACGCATAGCTATGTCTAGATAAAATGACTGAATTGTCTGTAAATATTGGCCTTTCATACGAAGGAAATTGACAAACCATGGGCAACGGCAATAGTGTAATTTTCATTCATCCTGATGGTACTAGTCCTTCTCATTTTGCAGCAGGGCGGTTTGCTTCTGTTGGATCGGACGCTGAAAACCCAGGCGCAGTTGAACTAGAAAGCTTTGCATCACTGCCCGCAGATACCTTTGCTGACGGCTCGCCTGCTGGCGGAGATAACGGGGATGGTAAACCGATCAATGCCAACGATCGCACAGGTCCTTTCCCTGGGCAGCCCGTTCAAGGATTTAGCGGCGTCCAATTTGCCGATAGTGATGGTAGCTTCTGGTTCCTATCGGATAATGGTTTTGGTGCCAAAAACAATAGCTCTGATTATTTACTGCGGCTCTACAAAGTTGACCCTAATTTTGCCGGATCGGAGGGAGGGAATGGTGCCGTCGAGGTAGAAGATTTTATTCAGCTCTCAGACCCCAATCATCTGATTCCCTTTGAGATTCAAAATGAAAGTACACCTGAGCGTTATCTAACGGGGGCTGATTTTGACATTGAGTCCTTCGTTATTGATGCCAAGGGCGATATTTGGGTGGGAGAGGAATTTGGTCCCTACCTTCTGCACTTTAATAGTGACGGTGAGTTAGTCAATGCCCCTACTAGTACGCCCAACCCCGTTGATCTGAATACTTTGAAAGGACAAGACCCTATAGTCATCGGTCACCGGGGAGCCAGCGGTGTACTGCCAGAGCATACCCTCGCGGCTTATCAGGTGGCTATTGCTCAAGGAGCAGATTTTATTGAACCTGATCTGGTGACAACGAAGGATGGGGTACTGATCGCTCGTCATGAGCCGCTGCTAGATGATACCACCAATGTGGCCGATGTCTTTGGTTCAGATCGCAAGTCCACCAAACTCTTAGACGGGGTAGAAACCACGGGTTATTTTGCAGAAGACTTCACCTTAGCAGAAATCAAGATGCTGCGGGCATTACAGCCGCAAGACTTCCGATCTCAAGACTTCAATGGTGCCTTTGAAATTCCTACCTTCCAAGAAATCATTGAGCTGGTGCAAAACGTAGAAGCCCAAACCGGGAAGAAGGTGGGAATTTACCCCGAAACCAAGCACCCCACTTTCTTCGATCTGCAAGGGCTATCCCTAGAAGAGAAGCTGATCGAAAGCCTGAAAGAAACAGGATTTACCGATCCTGAGCGGCTTTTTATCCAATCCTTTGAATTCCAAAACTTAATTAAACTCCAAGGACTGCTAGATGCCGAGGGGCTAGGTGATACTCCCTTGGTGCAGCTATACGGTAATACCACAGACAGTGCTACCCCTACTGAGGGATTTTCCGTACCCTACGATATCCGCTACAACGTTGAACAAGGCAATGACTTAGTGGCTATCTACGGGCAAGCGTTTCTAGACGCGGCTGAAAATACCCTATCTGCAGACACGATTTATAGCGATCTGGATAGCCCTGAATTTCTGCAACTCATTAGCCAGAAATATGCCGAAGGAGCTGGTCCTTGGAAAAACAACCTCCTATTAAGAGAAGACCTTGATGCTCCCGT
Organism: Acaryochloris sp. CRU_2_0; assembly: GCA_012034865.1. Classification (GTDB taxonomy): domain Bacteria; phylum Cyanobacteriota; class Cyanobacteriia; order Thermosynechococcales; family Thermosynechococcaceae; genus Acaryochloris. Next base: position 5,915 of record JAAUOM010000094.1, read on the forward strand.
GGATGGCAATGGAGATGGCGTAGCCGAAATCACTACCCAGTTGACGGGAGAAATTACCGCTTTTGTGGAAGATGCCCATGCAGCGGGCTTACAGGTTCATCCCTATACCTTGCGGAACGAAGAGCGCTTCTTAACGCTCACTGCCGAGGGTACACCCCAAACCCCTGAACAAGAAATCGAACAGCTTATCCATATTGGTGTGGATGGATTTTTCACGGATTTTCCAGGCACTGGAGATGCCGTTAGAGATCAAATTGTGGCGGAGGAAGTGCGATCTCCCGATAATCCTGATGTGCTTGCAGGCAAACAAGTTGCTAATCTTGATCGCTCCCGTGGCTTTGAGGGCATGGCCATTAATCCCGATCGGCTGACCCTCTATCCTATGTTGGAGGGAACTGTCCAAGGCGATCCAGACGGATCGTTGCGTATCTATGAATTTGATGCGGCATCCAACCAATATCAAGGGTTAGTGGGTCGCTATCAACTTGAAGATCCAAGCCATGCCATTGGAGATTTTACCGCTATCAACCAGAATGAATATCTTGTGATTGAGCGAGATATTAACCAAGGAGAAGAGGCTGCGTTCAAGAAAATCTTTAAAGTCGATCTTTCCCAAGTGAATGCGGATGGTTTTGTCCTTAAGCAAGAACTGGTTGATCTACTCAATATCAACGATCCCAATGATTGGAACGGAGATGGCAGCACCACCTTCGATTTTCCCTTTGTCACTATTGAAGACGTGTTAGTGGTGGATAAGGATACTATTCTGGTGGCCAATGACAACAACTATCCCTTTTCCATCGGTCGTGGATCCGATATTGACAATACTGAAATCATCCAAATCAAGCTGAATAAACCCCTCGATCTCGATCCGCGAGTCGGTTTAGCAGGATTGGATCGATTTGGGTTCAGTGGCACTCAATTTGACACCGTTGAACCTGCTCAAATGGTGGGTCTTGAGGACTATGCCGTTGACCCCGTATTTACCATTGGTGAAACTTATGGGGGGTATACACCAGTCGGTATTCTGGATGGTTTAGGAGCCTATGAGCTGAATGACAATACCGTTCGCGTGCTTGCCAATCATGAATTGAGCAATGAGGTTGGCTATGCCTACACCTTAGCAAATGGAACTGAGTTAACAGGTGCCAGAGTTAGCTTCTTCGATATCGATAAAGATAGTCGAGCTGTGGTTGATGCAGGTCTTGCCTATGACACGATTATTAATCGGGCTGGTGAGGTCGTTGATGAAGCCTCTGATCTCGAAAATGAGGGGATTAACCGTCTTTGCTCTGCTCAATTTATTGCAGCCCACCAGTTTGGGTATGGTATTGGTCTAGAAGATGCCTTGTTTTTCACAGGAGAAGAAACCGATGGTGGCACCGAGTTTGTTCTCAATCCCGAAACCCAAGAACTGATCGCAGTGCCATGGATGGGTCGTGCAGCTTGGGAAAATGTTACCGAGCTGAATACTGGCACCCCGGATAAGGTTGCTTTGCTCATTGGTGATGATCGAGAAGCTGCATCGCTGCGTCTGTATGTGGGGACTAAAGACACCAGTGCAGGGGCTGGTCTATTAGAGCGCAATGGTTTAGTGGGTGGCCAGATGTATGTTTGGGCTACCGATAGTGGTGAAACAACCCCTGAAGAGTTTAACGGAACCTTTGAGAGCCGCTCCGGCAAGTGGGTTGAGATTGATCTTTACGATGCTCAACAGGCTGGAACTGCCTTAGATACAAATGGAGATGGGGACATTCAGGATGAGCTAGGCTATGATCCTCAAGGCTTTGCAACTCAAGCTCAACAGGATGCCCTGGTTGAAGCTGTTGGAGCCTTTCAGTTTTCTCGACCAGAAGATGTGGCGACTAATCCTAAGGATGGCTCTCAGGCGGTATTGGCGTCTACAGGACGTGACAGCCGCTTTCCCTCCGATAGTTGGGGCACCACTTATATTATTGATACAGACTTTGGAGCGGATGGTACTCCAGAAACGGCCTCTGTTGAGGGGATTTATGATGGGGATGACGCTGGGGCAGGTCAGTTTGCAGCCCCCGATTTGGGGTTACGCAGCCCTGACAATCTAGATTGGGCGGATGACGGTCATATCTATGTCCAAGAAGACCGCAGCTTTGATGAGTTTGGTCTGGAGTCCGGTGAAGAAACCTCAATTTGGAAACTCGATCCTGAGTCGGGCCAGTTGACGCGGGTTGCCCAAATGGATCGCACGGCTCTACCGTTGGATCAAACGGATGGAGATCCCACGGATCTTGGAAACTGGGAATCGTCAGGTATTTTGGATGTCTCCAAGCTATTCAATGAAGCGCCGGGTAGTTTGTTCCTGTTTGATGTGCAAGCTCATAGTTTGACCGATGGTGTGATTGCAGATGCCAATTTGGTGCAGGGGGGACAATTAGCCTTTTTGGAAGCACCAGAAGCGGAGCAAAATAGTAGACCTGGTGAGATGATCCAAGGAACACTTCAGGATGATGACCTTTATGGCGGTCGTGGTGATGATGTCCTGAAAGGTGATCAAGGGGATGATGATCTTAGCGGTAGTCGTGGTGATGATGTCCTGAAAGGCAATGAGGGTGATGATGACCTTTATGGCGGTCGTGGTGATGATGTCCTCATTGGGGGTCTGGGTAATGATAACCTTTATGGCGATCGCGGCCAGGATCTCCTGGTTGGCGGAAGTGGCAACGACTTATTGCAAGGTGGATTTGGCCAGGATGTCATCACTGGCGGTACTGGCGAGGATAAGTTTGTGCTGGCTGCTGGTGAAGGCACAAACATTATTACTGATTTCACCCTTATTGATGATTTGCTGGCCTTGTCTGGTGGTCTAGCTTTTGAGCAATTGACGGTTGCACAAGGGGCTGGCGATCAAGCAGGTAATACGCTGATCAAACTCACTCAAACAGATGAACTCTTAGCCGTTTTAAATGATGTTCAAGCCAATACCCTTACCAGCATGGCATTTAGCACGGTGATGATCTAAATCATCAGCAGGGGCGATCGCCCCTGCTGATTCAACTAAACAATACAGGTGATGCACTAAGGGTATGGCAAACGTCTTACAAGTAGGTAGCCAAGAGTTCACAGCAGCGGAGGTGATGCCGCTGCTGGTTAACTACGGATTGCTGCCTCAGTTTTTGCGAGAGGTCGTGATTGATCAAGCAATCGCAGCGGTTTCCTGTGATGCAGATGAAGTCGTTCTTGCCCAAGAGCAGTTTGCAGCAAGATACCGACTGACCACGCCAGAAGCTGTGCAATCTTGGGCTGCTAGTCAGGGGATGACGATTGAACAAGTCACCAGTCCCTCGATCCGAGCCTTGAGACTGGCAAAATTCAAGCAAGCAACCTGGGGGAACAGGGTCGGTTCTTATTTCCTCAAGATCAAACCCGATCTAGATCAAGTCGTTTATTCCGTCCTTCGTACTCAAAACAGGGGATTAGCTCAGGAACTGTATTTCCGCATTCAGGCGGGGGAGCAGTCCTTCGCGGAGTTGGCCCGCACTTATTCCCAAGGACCAGAGGCCCATACCAATGGTTTGCTCGGACCCGTTGAACTGAAATTGTGTCACCCAGTCCTTAAGCCTTTACTGATGACCTGCCAGCCCGGTCAACTGCGTCCTCCAACCCGCTTAGAGGAATGGTTTGTGATTCTCCGGTTAGAGCAGCGAATTCCTGCTCAGTTGAATGATGCCCTCCGCCAACGGCTACTGGACGACCTGTTTGAAACCTGGCTGCGGGAGCAGATAATCCAACTTCAACCCCGTCTTGTTCCCGATTCCTTGTCGATTCCTGTTTCTGCATGACCTATACTTCCCTTTCTCTTGAGCCATTTTTGGCAACCCTTACTCCTTTTCATCAACTTTCTACTCAGCGTTTGCAGCAAGTCGCGCAGCAGTTGCAACCCCTACGCTACCGGGTAGGTCAGGTGATGATCGGGCAAGATCAGTTGCCGACTCAAATCGTGATTCTCTATGAAGGGCAAGGGCGCTTGCTGGGGTACAATCCTCGTGATTCGCAAAATACCCCGATCACCTTGTCCCTTTTGCAACCGGGTGCAATATTAGGTGGGGCTAGTTTGGTGCGCGGCGTACCTTGTGAAACTGCGATCGCGTCTACAGAATCAATTGCTCTCACTCTTGCTGCACCGATATTTCGGCAATTACTGCATCAAGAACCGCAATTTGCAGCCTATTTCCGCGATCGCTGTGGCCTGAGTGAACTGTTTGCGCTCTTAGGAGAAGAACTGGATCGCAGTGCAGATGCGACGACAGATCTAAAAGCTTTGATCCAAGATGTGGAGGCGAATGCAGTTGTGCAAACCCTCGACCCTGGATTGCACCATCTAGAGAGCTTAGACGCCAATCTGATTTGGTGGCTCAGTGGGGGCACCAGTAATAGAACCGTGGGTGAACGCCTCAGTCTGGAAGAGACCCTGAACGTGCCTCGCTCCAGTTTTGCGCGTTTGGTGGGACTGCCGACCTTAGCAACTTTACCCTCTAAAGATGCGAAGGATGCAATCTCAGTCAGCTTTGTTAGTTCCGAAGAACTCAGATCTGAGATTCCTTATGCCCCAGACTATCTTCTCAGTCAAACCCCTCACCCGTCTGCTCGATCCACTCAATTTCCTATTGTGCGGGGACGAGGACCTCTAGATGCCACCCTGGCTTGTCTACAAATGCTGGCGCGTTACTGGCATCTCCCTTGGCGAGAGGAAACCATTCGTCGCTTACTGACGAATCACTTGCAACGGACGGGGAGTATTTCCTTGCCGCTGTGTGGGGCGATTACCGAGTTCATGGGTCTCAAGACTCAGTTGGTGGAAACCCCCGCCACCGTCTTTTCTCGCCTGCGTACTCCCGCCATTATCACCCGGCAAGACAGTATTGCCGTCCTCTACCAAGTCAATGCCAAGAACTTAATCCTAGGGGTGCCCGAACAGGGACTGGTTCGCCAAAAAACGACTCATTTTCTAGAAGATTGGGGAGAGTCAAACCCCGTCTTGCTCTTAGAGCCAACCCAGGAAACACCCCAGGAACGTTTTAGTCTGCGCTGGTTCTTGCCGTCGGTGGTGCGCTACCGCAAAGTTCTGATTGAGGTCCTGCTGGCTTCCTTTTTTGTCCAGCTTTTTGCCCTCGCCAACCCCTTAGGAATTCAGGTGATCATCGATAAGGTGCTGGTCCAGAATAGTCTATCCACCTTAAATCTTCTGGGCACCTTCTTGATTGTGGTGGCCATTTTTCAAGCCTTGCTCACCACCTTTCGCACCTATTTATTTGTGGATACGACCAATCGGATTGATTTGACCTTAGGCGCAGAGGTGATTGATCATCTGTTGCGGCTGCCTCTATGCTACTTTGATCGTCGTCCCGTGGGTGAATTAGCGACTCGCATCAATGAGCTAGAAAACATTCGCCAATTTTTGACTGGCACTGCTCTCACGGTTGTCTTAGATGCCATTTTTTCGGTGATCTACCTGGTGGTCATGGTCTTCTACAGTTGGCTGCTCACCCTGGTTGCCTTAGCCACCGTGCCCTTGTTCGCCCTGCTCACTTTAATTTTTGCCCCGATTATTCGGCAAAAGTTGCGAACCAAAGCCGAGTACAACAGTGACACGCAGGCTCTCTTGGTCGAAGTGGTGTCTGGCATTGAAACTGTCAAAGCCCAAAATATTGAACTCAAGGCTCGCTGGCAGTGGCAAGAGCGCTATGCCCGTTATATTAGTGCAGGTTTTCAGGCGGTGATTGCCTCAACTACAGCCGGAGCGTTCAGCAACTTTTTTAACCAACTTTCTGGGCTATTGCTGCTCTGGGTCGGTGCTTTTTTGGTGTTACAAGGAGAGATGAGCTTAGGAGAACTGATTGCTTTCCGCATTATTGCCAGCTACATTACCAGTCCTTTACTACGCTTGATTCAGCTTTGGCAGAATTTTCAGGAAACAGCCTTGTCTCTGGAGCGCCTCAGCGATATTCTTGACCATCCGCAAGAGGTAGAAGTGAGCGATGGTCTTCGACCGGCCTTTGGCCATCGCAACAATATTCCCATGCCTAAAATCCTAGGAGCAGTCCAGTACGAGGAAGTTTCCTTTAGTTTTAAATCTCAAGGGCCGCTCCAGCTCAATCACATCAGCTTCGAGATTCCTGCGGGTCGATTTGTCGGCATTGCTGGCCAAAGTGGTTCAGGGAAAAGCACCCTCATGAAATTACTGATGCGCCTCTATGAAAACAACTCTGGTCGCATTCTGATCGATGGCTATGATATTGCCAAGGTCGAACTCAACTCTCTGCGCAGTCAGATTGGCATGGTGTTGCAAGACAGCGTGTTGTTTGACGGCACTGTCCAAGAAAATATTGCCCTGAGCCTTCCTGATGCCAATCCTGAAGAAATTATCGAAGCAGCTAAAGTTGCCGATGCCCATGAATTTATCATGACCTTGCCTCAAGGCTATAACACCCGTGTGGGCGAACGCGGTGCGAGTCTATCGGGGGGACAGCGCCAGCGGATTGCGATCGCTCGTACTATCCTCCAAAACCCTCCCTTGTTAATTTTGGATGAAGCCACCAGTGCCCTAGATTACAACACGGAGCGTCAGGTTTTCCTCAATTTGCTTATGGCGTTTCAAGGTCGCACGGTCTTTTTTATTACCCATCGCCTCAAAACCCTGCAAGGTGCCGACCGCATTCTGATGATGAACCAAGGACAAATTGCTGAACAAGGCACTCATGCCGAACTGATGGCCCTTCAAGGGCTTTATGCCTGTCTGTATCAACAACAGGAAATGCAAATTTAGTCCCTCCGTATTAGGTCTCAAACAAGCACACGATACAAGTAGGACTCCACCATGATTCGCATTGTGATTGCGGATGATCAAACCGCCATTCAAGTGGCGCTTCAAGCCCGCTTAAGACCCTATACCGACTTAGAGGTGGTGGGGAGGGCTGGTAATGGTCGCCAAGCCGTAGAGCGGGTTGCCCAACTTCAGCCAGATGTGATTCTCTTAGATCTGGAAATACCTATTCTGGATGGATTTGCAACCACCCAACAGATTAAGGAGCATTCCCCCAATACTAAAATATTAGTGCTGACCCATCATCAGGATCTCAGCTTTTTGCTACCAGTCCTGCAAGCAGGTGCCCACGGCTATCTTCTGAAGACCACTTCCCCAGAGGATCTCGCCCATGCAATTCAATTAGTACACAAAGGGTATTTTCAGGTGGGTTCAGGGATTATGGAGCCTACGCTCAGTGCTTCCTTGTCTCCTGCCATGACTCCAGCAGACACCCCTATTGATCGTTCCAGCAGCATTACCCTGCTTAGACAAGAACATCCTAGCCAGAATGGTCTTGTCCCTGCGGCGACCCAAACTGCTCTAGTTACCCCACCAGCCCTTGCGGTTTCTACCCTGACGTTTGATCGTCCAGTGCTTCTGAAGCAATCTTCTGTTTGGTCTCACGCCATTATTTGGGGAATTATCAGTGCCACGAGTCTGGCGATCCTAGCAGCTTATTTGTTCAAAATTGAAGAAGCGATTCAGGCAACAGGCCAATTGGAACCCCAAGGGGTGGTCAAAGAGATCCAGTCTCCGGTTGTAGGAGTCGTGAAACAAATTCAGGTCAAAGATGGCCAACAGGTCAAAAAAGGAGATGTACTGTTACGCTTAGATCCCAAGAGCACCCAGTCAGAATTAAGCTCCTTACGACGGATTCGCCAGCAGTTGTTGGCAGAAAATGCCTTTTATCGGCAGCAAATCCAAGGCACTGTTGGCTCCCTGCAAACCTCAGTTCCCTCAGTCCAGATTCCTTCGCAAATGTTGTTTTTGGCCGAAAGTCGCCGAGCTTTAACCACCGAAACACAACTCTATCGATCGCAACTTCATGGCAAATCAGATACGACACTAACACCTGAACAACAGTTGCGGCTGCGATCCAGTTTGCAAGAAGAAGCCTCTCGCACTAGCGGTGCTCGTCTGGAAACCGAACAATTGCAAAAGCAACTGCAACAAGCGCAAATTCAGCAAGTGAGTGCTCGCAAAACTCTGGCCGTCAATCAGGACTTGCTCGATCAAATTACACCTATTGCCAAGGCGGGAGGGATTCCCAAAGTGGAGCTACTTAAACAGCAAGAAGCCGCTCAAAAATCCCAAGCTGAATTAGAACGCCTCCAGAAAGAAGAGTCACGACTCAATCTGGCGATTGCCCAAGCTCAAGAAAAAGTCGATAATACCGTATCAGGATCTCGCAAAGATTTGTTGGCTGCCATTGCTGTCAATGAAAAGCAAATTGCCGAAATTGATAGTCAATTTGCCAAAACCCTGGTGGGTAACCAAAACCAAATTTCTGAAATAGACAACAAGCTCAATCAGGCCCAACTGATGCTGAATTACCGAGAGATCCGCTCTCCTGTGAATGGCACGGTGTTTGACCTCAAACCCCAAGCACCAGGTTTTGTGGCTAATACCAGTGAACCTGTCCTCAAAATTGTGCCCACAGAAGTTTTGACGGCAAAGGTCTTTCTGACCAACCGTGATATTGGGTTTATCCGAGTGGGCATGTCGGTTGATGTGCGGATCGATTCTTTCCCCTTTAGTGAATTTGGTGACATTAAGGGGACTTTGGTTTGGGTTGGTTCTGATGCCCTACCCCCCACCCAGACTCGACCTTTCTATAGTTTCCCTGCTAAAGTCAGATTGGATCAGCAATTCTTGACTCACAATGGTCGTAAACTTTCGCTTCAGTCTGGTATGGCCCTGAATGCTAACTTGAAGCTGAGAAAACGCACGTTGATCAGCATTTTTACAGATTTGTTTGCTAAAGAAGTGGAAAGCCTCAAGCTGCTTCGCTAGTCATTTCGCTCAGACTCGACTGTCTTGTAACCAGCCCACCAGGTCTGCGGGTTCCGTGAAATCGAGCAGTGCCTCACCTTTCACAGACCTATCTATGAGCAGGCGGGGCTGTCTGGGTGGAGTTTATCCCAATCCCAGGCATGGGGGTTGGTGTTGATGTATTGGTGGAAGGTATGAAAGGCAAACCGATGGGGAATAAAATGCTGATCAAACTCCCGTTGCCAAAGGGGTTGTTGGGGCAATGCTCTGAGGGGGTTAATGCGTTCGGTGGCCATTTTCTTGAACGTGTTGATCCAATCGCGGAGGTCATGGGATGATGATTTGGGGTCGCTCCTAGAGGATTGCAAAGGCGTTTGATCTTGCTCTGATGGTTCTGGTAGTACTCTATCTTGCTCTTCAACCGTCGTCACAATGCCATGAATATGGTTAGGCATGATCACCCAATGATGTAAATCAATATCAGCAGAAGTTTCAAAGGATTTTTGCCATTCTTCCGCCACTAAAGCGCCTAAGCTATTGAGCTGCATTTGACCCTCAACAATCTCGCCAAAAAGGCATTCTCGTTGATGGGTACAGAGCGTCACGAAATAAGCCTGAGATTGAGGACATTCCGATTTAGCCATCGATGTAGGGGGTAGAAGAGCAGAGAAAGTTTGGGTCACGGTAACAGCATTACAATTGTTCAAAAGGGTCAAGAAGAAGCTATTTAATAAAGCATCACTCTTTAGGATGCCCACTCATGGCAGCTAATCTAAAGGCTATAAATATAATTAATAGTGGGTATTACTATTGATTAACTATGATTGAAAGGTATTGATTCCATTCCCTGAGTATGGCTTTTTTTAGGATGCTGATGTTGTTTATTGCGATACAAAATTAATATCTTTTGATGCATCTTGGATACAGCAACAACGCTGGGATGCCCTTACGCCACAACAACGCGAAACCTTTCCCCCTATTTGTCCTGACTTTGTCATTGAGCTGATGTCGCCCAGCGACACCTTCAAAATTGTAGTGCAAGGTACCCAAGCTTAAGGTGGTAAGCTACTTCAGACTTGTGTGTACACGGTGGTATGAGGACATCATGGGCAATCTCAACCCTCGACAGCTAGCGTTTCTGGGTCTCAAAGCTGTGCATCGAGGGGCTTTTGCAGATGTAGCACTCAGTCGGGTCATGCCAAAAATACTTCCTGATGCGGATCGCGGCTTGTTGACGGAGCTGTTATACGGTAGCATCCGCCGCCAGCGCACCCTAGATGCTCTCATTGATCAATTTGCTAAAAAGCCTGCCCACCGACAACCCCCAGATCTGCGAATACTGCTCCATCTGGGGCTATATCAACTGCGTTACCTCCAGCAAATCCCCACTGCTGCGGCCATCTTCACAACTGTCGAACTGGCTAAGCAGAATCAACTGGCTGGCTTGTCTGGCCTTGTAAACGGACTACTCAGACAATATGCCCGTGCAGCCATCTCCGCTGATCCACTCCAACTTCCCTGCGATCCTATTCAGCGTTTAGGGGTACTTTACAGCTATCCTGATTGGATTGTGCAGGTGTGGTACGACCAACTGGGTATGGAACAGACAGAACAGCTCTGCCAATATTGCAACCAATCTCCCAAGATCGATATACGCATTAATCCCCTGCGGTGCGATGACCTCCGGTCGGTCGTAGACCATCGCACCGCCGTCCAAGCCCAACTTGCCCAGGTCGGTGTCGTCAGTCATCCCCTTCCCCATCTCCCCCAAGCCCTACGTATCCAAGGCAAAACGGGGCTTATTCCGCAATTGCCCGGTTTTCAAACAGGAGAGTGGACTGTCCAAGAAGCCAGTGCCCAGCTCGTCACTCACGTCCTCAATCCTCAACCGGGAAGCGTTACCCTGGATGTTTGCGCCGCTCCAGGCAGCAAAACCACTCACATAGCAGAGCTAATGCAGAATCAAGGCCAGATTTGGGCGTGCGATCGCACGCCCTCTCGCCTCCGTAAACTCCAGCAAAATCTTCAACGTCTAGGGATTAGCACTGTCCACATGTGGACGGGAGACAGCCGAGAGCTTCCTAACCATATTCCCCTTGCTGATCGAGTGCTTGTCGATGCACCTTGTTCAGGTTTAGGCACCCTCCATCGGCATCCTGATGCTCGTTGGCGACAAACCCCTGAAAAAGTCGCAGAATTATCCACTTTGCAATTAGCACTCTTACAAACGAGTGCCCAATGGGTGAAGCCAAGGGGGCACTTGCTCTATGCCACTTGCACCCTCCACCCCCAAGAAAATGAAACCGTTCTTCATCAGTTTCTAGAAAACAATCCAACGTGGTACTTACAACCCATCCCCATAGCATTGGCTCCTCTGAACTCCAATTCTGATCAAGGGGTGATCAAACTCTGGCCTCACCAGTGGAATATGGATGGTTTTTTCATTGCCTTATTAGCGAACCGGACAGTGCAAAGTTATTGATGTAACTCGATAGATTAGATGTTTGATCTAACTCCCTCTTGTGATTGATATCACAATCCAACAGACTGAATACGTCGTATAGTCGCTGTGATCGGATAAAAAAATAGCTCACTAAAGATCATTGTCTCCCTTAGAGGCTGTTTATAAAGTAAAGATAAAAATGCACTCGATCCCTTGTCCCTGCAGCTTTAGCGTGACATTATAAGTTGCGTGGGACTGGGACTATGTCTAATCGAACATACGCCACCGATCTGACGG
>JAAUOM010000211.1 GCA_012034865.1 Acaryochloris sp. CRU_2_0
TAAACGGTTTCAGTAAGGAGGAGGTGTGGCAGTTAGCTCAACGCTATGAACTCGACTGGGAAGAAGAGGACGAAGTCAGGCAACTGATGGATATAGTGGGGGGACATCCCGCACTGATTCAAATTGCGCTCTATCACATTAGCCGTGGGGAGGTATCGCTGGCTCAACTGCTGGAAACTGCCCCCACAGCCACTGGAATTTACAACCATCACTTGCAGCGCCATTGGGTAACACTGCAAGAACAGCCGGAATTAGCTGGTGCCCTCCATGCTGTCATGAGTAACACTGAGCCAGTGGAATTAGAACCAATTGTTGCTTACAAGTTAAGAAGCATGGGGCTGATCGAACAGTCGGGGAATAAAGCGATACCAGGCTGTGAGTTGTATAGACGGTCTTACCTAAATGAATAACTATAGTAGGGTTTTGAGATTGACGTGATTAAAAGCCACAATTAAAAAATAGCTTCCGTTTTGAACAAGTTGATTCAGAAGGTATCTTTTTATTGTCCGAACAAGGAGCAACATTCCTAAGTAATCCTCTGTTTGAAAGTTAATCCCTTTGATTGATGGCAAGCTCACTGAGGAAGAAATTGTTGACCAACTTCGCAAAGAATTACCAGAGGCTTATATTTTTACGCTCTTATGGAACTGGAGCAAAAGGGATTTATTATTGAAAACGAGCGAGTTTTAGACCCGAACTTTGCTCTATTTTGCGAGTCTTTGTCCGTTGATGCCAAAGATGCGCTCAAGCAGTTGCAATCGACTCGAGTTGCACTCAGAGCTTTGGGGTCTTTATCCTGCAAGAATTTGAGCTACAGTTTAGAGAGATCGCATATCCAAGTTGCCGATGGCGGAGAGATTGAAGTTGTTTTAACGGACGACTATTTGCGAGGCGAATTAGCAGCAATTAATCGAGCCAATCTCGAACAATCTCGGCCTTGGATGTTGGTTAAACCCGTTGGGACTTTGCTTTGGATCGGCCCTGTCTTCCATCCTGGAAAAACTGGATGTTGGGAATGTTTGGCACAGCGATTGCGAAACAATAGACCTTCGGAAGGATTTATCCAGCGACGTAGAGATAGCGTTTTCCCTTTAACGCCACCCCTTGTCGATCTGCCGATAACTCAAGAAATGGCTCTTGCAATGGCAACGAGTGAGATTCTGAAATGGATTCTTCAAGGGGCAAATCAGCGACTGGAAGGGGTGATTGCAACCTATGACACCCGCTCTCTAGCCATTCAAAATCACGTCTTGGTCAAGCGTCCTCAATGCTCTCATTGTGGACACCTCAAACCTCAGCATGATCATCCTTCACCTGTCATCCTCGGCAGTCGTCAGAAAAGGTTTACAGACGATGGTGGACATCGTTGCATTTCCCCAGAGGAAACCCTAAAACGCTATCAGCACCATATCAGTCCCCTATTGGGAGTTGTCCGTTCTTTAGAAAAGTTGCCTGACGATTGCGATGGTCTAGCTCATGTCTATACGGCCAAGCATCATTGGGCCTGTATGTTTGACGATCTAGATCATTTGAAAAAAAATATTGGGGGGAGAAGCTCTGGAAAGGGAAGAAGATCGGCTCAAGGTAAAGCGAGCGGTTTTTGTGAAGCGATCGAGCGTTACTCCGGAATTTTTCAAGGCGATGAAGTCAGAATTGAGAGTAGCTACCATCAGCTCAGCGATCGGGCAATTCATCCCAATACCTGTATGCAGTTCAGTCAGGCTCAATACAATAATCGAGAAAACTGGAATGTCCAGCACACTGATCTATTTCAGAAAGTCCCAGAACCTTTTGACGAAGTGAGGGAAATTGAGTGGACTCCACTTTGGTCTTTAACCCACCAAGACTTTAAATATTTACCCACGGCCTATTGTTATTTTGGCTATCCCAAACCACCCCATCCAGACTGCTGGGCAAATACCAATGGTTGTGCTGCGGGGAACACCCTGGAAGAGGCAATTTTACACGGTTTTTTGGAATTGGTTGAGCGAGATAGCGTTGCTTTGTGGTGGTATACCCGTCTGCAAAACCGAGAGTCGATTTAGAGAGCTTTGATGAACCTTATTTTCAATCCATAACTGACTATTACCAGACCATTGGACGAGAACTCTGGGTGATCGATCTAACAGGGGATTTCAATATTCCGACGGTTGCCGCCATTTCTCGGCGGCGCGATCGCCAGGTGGAAGATATTATTTTCGGCTTTGGCGCTCATTTCGATCCCAAGTTAGCCGTGCAAAGAGCACTAACGGAAATCAGTCAAGTGCTTCCAGCAGTTTTGAGAGCGAATTCTGACGGTACGACACAATATGCTATCTCGGCTGCATCTCATCATTTGCACTGGTGGGAAACGGCAACTTTAGAAAATCAACCTTACTTGGTTCCAGATCTCCACATTACCCCTAAATGTCAATCGGACTATGCAAGCATCTGGCATAATGATTTCTTAGAAGACATAAAATACTGTCAGCGACGAGTGGAAGCAAAGGGCATGGAAATGCTCATTCTCGACCAAACACGCCCCGATATCGGTTTAAGTGTCGTTAAGGTTGTCGTGCCAGGTTTACGACATTTTTGGAAGCGGTTGGCTGCGGGACGGCTTTATGATGTTCCTGTCCAGATGGGTTGGATTGAGAAACCCTTAACGGAGGAAGAACTGAACCCAATTCCTTTGTGGATGTAGTCAATGAGGTGTAGCAATGAGGGCGCACCTTCTACCAATCATTATCAGAGATTTACCATGCTAAACGGTTATCAAATCATTGATGCAGACTCCCATGTGTATGAACCTCATTCTCTGTGGAAAACCTATCTTGAACCTGCCTTTCGCGAGTTTGCCCCCACGCTGGATCTCAAGATTCAAGGCGTGTCGGTCATGAACAAATTTTCCCAAACGCTGATTGAAAAAGGTGCTAAGCAGGTTGAGCGATCGCATCCCCTCGCTTTCGCCCAAGAATTCAGCCCGGAATCTCAGGTGCAAGCGATGTACCGGATGGGAGTTGATCTTGCATTTGTTTATCCGACATACTTGGCATGGATGAGCGGTGTCGATACTATGTCTTCCCAACAAGTCGGTGCTTATGTCCATGCCTATAATAATTGGCTGCGAGACTTTTGTAGCTATAACCCAGCCATCTTAAAAGGAGTCGGTGTCGTTAATCTACACGATCCTGAAGGAATGCTCCCCGAATTGCGACGGGTTGCAGGTTTTGGCTGGAAAGCTGTTTATTTGCGCCCCAATCTCGTCAAGGGAAGATTGCTTAGCGATCCAGTTTACGAACCGTTTTGGACAGAGTGCGAGAACCTCAACATCGCCGTCAGTCTCCACGAAACGACCCACAGCCGGGTTCCCAGTGCGGGAGCCGATCGCTTTCACACTCGGTTTGCCCTCCATGCTTGTTCTCACCCGATGGAACAGATGATGGCATTACTGGCATTAATTGAAGGAGGGGTCTTGGAAAAACATCCTCAACTCAGGGTGGGATTCTTCGAATCGGGTTGTGGTTGGTTGCCTTACTGGTTGTGGCGACTCGATCGCGAGTACGAAGACTTGCAGTGGGAAGTGGGCGATCGCGTTAAGATGAAACCGACCGACTATTTTCGCCGCCAGTGCTTTATTGCTGTCGAACCTTCAGAAACTTATCTTCCCAAGTTGTTAGAGGAACTTGGTGCAGATAATCTTATCTTTGGTTCCGATTATCCCCACATGGATCATAAACTGGATGTTGTTGACAATATGGTGGCGCTTGAAGGACAATTATCTGAAACCAGTTCTACGGAAAATCCTTTGGGATAATCCCCGGAGATTCTATGGCTTGGAATAACTCGTGTTTTCCCATTTCCATCAACGCTCCGTAAGGGCTGGGTGTCTCTGTGGGGGTATTTTTGGGCAGGTTATCCTAGGAATATCAATTTTGAAAATTCTCTTTAAATTCACAAGCACGATCGCTATAGTTTTTCTTAACAAAGCATAAATTTGGCAGGAGATTAAACGCAATGAAGCATGGTAACGAAAGCTTTTTCTTTAAAAAAGATGGAGAGTTGGATGAAGAGTTGGTTGATGCCCCGTTGTTCCCCAAAGAGTTATTTCCTGAGATGGAACTTCGTGGGATCTTTCCCCGTGACCTTGAACTCCAACCTGGCGAGCAAGTTCTAAAGCCAACTCGCAGGTTCTGTCGGCTGTTTGAGAAAGGTAAGCAGCCAGATGCGAAAGGTTTGATCGAGCTAGGACTGAGCATGGAAACTGAACGACCTGAGGATACTACTAATAACCTAGATAGTAAAATCCCAGCCGGTTACACTTACTTGGGTCAGTTCATTGACCATGACATTACACTAGACCGCACTGAGCTTAAGATAGACGGAGATGCAGATTTATCGACGATGCCAAAACTTCCGTACTCCGAGTCTTTGACCTAGACAGCCTCTACTTAGACGGCCCAGAAAAAGAATCCAGGAAACTGTAACAAC
>JAAUOM010000212.1 GCA_012034865.1 Acaryochloris sp. CRU_2_0
AGAGCGACCCACACAGCCAGCTTCAGAATCAGTGCTTGGATCTGATCAGCTCCTACTCAAACGCCCGATCATCATCAAAGCCATCGTCACCCCCCTCTGGAAACAAGAGGCTCAGCAACAACTCCAAGCGCAAGCCGATCAATTGGATGAGCAACTGGCGCAACTGGATATTCAAGTTGAGCAAATAGCTGGGGAACTGAGCCAGCACACGGTCCAGCTTCTCGGTGTAGATGGCAGCACCATAGCTGAAACTCAATCCCAGATCCAAGATATCCAGATACAAGCTGGCGATCGCAAAGCTGAGCTGTTGGATCAGAGGGAGCAGATTTTGCAACAAATCAACCAAGTCCTGTTGCTAGAACTGGGGCAAGAAGTTGAGCAAGGGCAGATGGATAGCTTCTTCTATGTCCAAAAAGGCGATCATCTGATCCGCAAGCTGCAAGGCGAGATCCTGTTGCGCGATGGGGTGATTGAAGAGATTCGGGGTGATCTGTGACATTGCTGCATTAGCGATCGTGATGTTTTGCTGTCCACGACTTTAGATAGTGAGCCTCACAAAAAAATCAGTGTATTCCTAACAAACCTCTCATTCTATTTTGGAGAATAATATGTTGACACAACCGACGAAAGAGGAAAGCCAGCCGAAGCCCAACCCCATACTGCAAGAAGTAAAAGACGGGTTCAAATTGGCATTGGGTTCTATTGCCGTAGGAGCTGTTCTCTATACGCTGCTAAACGCCTCCCCTTATCTGATTGACCGGATGTGCTTGCAATCAGGCTATGCCCCCGTCACGCTATCGAAGTGCTTGCCAGAAGCTGAGGTGAAATCAAAGGATTGGGAGACAACCCTTCCCAGTCCGCTTGGAGAGGTTCAGGTTTGGAAGGGCAAACCTATCTCCGAGGTGTTACCGCTGTTTGTACTCCTGGGTTGCTTGAGTTTTGCTCTTACGGTGGCTGTTAGCGCCTTGGGACATGCCTTCGGGAGCCTGGAAGGTTTCTCAATTCAATCTGGTAACACACCGAAAAACAAATGATAGCAGGGGTGCGAGTGCTAATCCAATTCCCGGTGTCCCCAAACTTTCAGAATCCATCTGGAATCTGAGTTGTCGAATGCGATGGTCTACGACCGACCGGAGGTCATCACAACTCCCAATGCCACCTCACTAACTTCATACCTACAAAGGATTTCGAGATATGACAAAACCTTCACTAATGAACCGCAACTTCTGTCCAGCCTCGCTTGTGGCTTGGTGTCGCCAGCTAGACCAAGAAGCGATCGCCCGTGCAATCTTACAAAACACAAACACTCAAATCCAGTTCTGCACGAGTGAGCCCGTCGATGGTTCAGGCGAGTCACACTCTCAGGAGTTAGATAGATGTCTTGAAAAACAAAAGCGCTGAAGGATTCCGTTAATTCGTTTACCCACTATTGAGGTGATTCCCATGAAAATTTCCCTACCTTCCAAACGAACACTCTTGTCCTGTTTTCAAGGTGCCGTTGTCGGTTCAATCGCATTGTCACTAGGATTTTACATCGTCATGATGCACCCTATCCCCAAAGCGTTGCGCCCCTTGTCCACGCATTTCTACCGCCAGTACCAGGAATCCAATCTTGTTCGGCCTGAGCTAAATCTGCAAAGCACTCCTGAAGAGCATTTGATTTACATGAAGCGAATGAAAGATTGGATAGGACTGGAGACCAACGTTTTAATTGCGGCCCTCGCTGAGGAACAGATTTACTGGAGCCTGGTTTCTAGCCTGATTGCTTGCGGGCTATGGTTCCCGACGATTTGGCTGGAGAGGAAGTTTGAATTCAAGACATGAACAATAACGAGTATAAAGAATACAAAAAAGCCTTCAACCCTTGGAGAGGCTTTGCGTTTGGGCTTATTTTCGTGGCGATCGCCATGTGGATCGTAGGTGATTCGGTTGATCGCCGCGTAAAGCAAATACTATATGTGGCCACCCCTATAGGCTGTTTCGCCGCGCATTATTTGATGTCGCACTATCGCCTGCAATCTATGTCGCAGGAGCGGTCGTCAGAGCAGCGATCGCAGAGCCGGAAAAGCTCTCTGGAAATTCTGGAAGAACGCAAGCAGCGGTGGAATTGAGTTGCGATGGTCTACGACCGACCGGAGGTCATCGCTTCCGACCGCCCTATGTCCAGAGGACAGCATCCAGGTTGGGATAGTTCAGCGGTTTTATCAGGATTGAATTTGCCATCGCAGTTGCTTGCTGGACTTAGGACATAGATCGCCCTTTTGCCATCTCACTTCTGATACCAACCCCAACAAATTAACCTTGATAAGGAGAAAATTATGAATGCAACTACTGCACTGAAAGACAGAGAATTCTTGCGGCTCAAAGGCAAAGACATGGCCTTTGGCTACATCCGCATGGCACACAGACGACCCAGCCCCGAAGAGATTGCAGATATGGCACTTGTCGATTGGGGTCCAGGCCATATCTTCAATGGCGTTGTTGATCAACTCGGCCTGATTTGGGAGGAATTTGACGACTGCATTGTTTACCGCAAGAACCCTCAGCGAGAGCTGGAAAAAGAGAAAGCCTTGGAGGGATATCGATGTGCCTCGAAGGAGCCACCCTTTATAGACAGTCCAGATCTACTGGATATGTCTGTTGATGTGCTTCTCAGGGAACTGGAATATTGGCATGAAATTGGGGGAGAGTACGATGATTACGACTCAGACAGAGTAGAAGCCTTAGTTTGGATGCTGTGCTATCGCATCGCTTCGGTGATGAAAGAGGACCATTGTGATCTGCTTGAGATGGCTGCATACGCGATCGCATACCAGCACAAGAGCCACCCCACGGCCATCCCTGAGTGGAAGGACTCTGGCATGGCGATGTGCGATCGGGTTCTGGCGGTGGTCTATACGGAGTCCGATTAAGGGTTAACCCATCCCAAGCTTTCAGAATCCTGCGAGATTCTGTATTACCTACACGATATGGAGCTAAACAATGACAGTTACACAAACTCAACCATCGAAGGCTCTCAACGGCATGTCTTTGTCTGGGCAAGTAATGCCAGAAAAGAATATCAGCAAGCCCCCAGTGGATCCACTAGAACATGACTGGGACAACCTTTATGTCCGGGCATCTAATCTATTGAATGACAGAGGTGTGGATACTCTTTATATTGATGGCTCAGTAGACAATCCCAGCGGCAACAATATCGATATTCAGATTTATCGAGGGTTCAAGGGAGAGATTAGCATCGTGGAACGCCAAGGAGAGGATAACGATTGTATTTACTCGTCACACAATTCAATGTCGGATTTTGTTTTCCCCTCTCCCAATTTTAACCACAACATCGGCCAAGACCGGATAGACCGACTGAACGCTATTTTGGATGGCGAGGTCAACCTTGATGCCCCTTCGGACTGGAATTTGTACAGGGATCAAGGCAGATATGGTGTGTACAAACCCCAAGAAACAAGCCTCAACCTCTCATTCAATGAAGATTTCGGTCTGGGCTACACCTCGCTATCCATGCAGCACAACGGCCTAAAGACTGAGGTACTCATAGGAGCCAATGGCTCGGAAGGTACAACATTTCCCCATTTCCGCGAGGACGGATATGTAGTTGAAGACTTAGTGAAAGACCCCCGTTTCAATGAGTTGGTGCAAGCCTCATTTCAAGCTGGTGATTTTGAGTATGAGCATTATCCACAATTCAACACTCTTGCGAAGGGCGGTGACTGGAATGACTGGGTTGATGCTCACTTGAAGACGCTAGGTAACGATTACGCCAATTTGGACTTGCCGAGGAATGTCATCAAGCACTTAGGCGAAGGCTATCAACAATCCTATGAAAAGATTGTGGGTAATTTTGCTCAAAACCAGATGGGCAGCATCCTGCAAGAGACTATGCCCACCTTGTATGACTACGCGATCGCCTTCATGGGGCTAGGCGCTGCAATCCATAATGAAGCCCAGAAGGTTCTGCCAGCCAAGGGTGATCGCAGGGAAGTTGTCGTCATTCAGACCCAAGACCAAATCATTATTCAACAAAAGCCTGAGAAAGGCAGTCGCAAAGCTTTTGACACCCTTTACACGTCTCATCCATCTAAAGGATATGATTCTGTTGACCATGAACTCACTGAGGTGCAAAAAGCTGATCTGGTGCTGGCTATGCAAGGGGGGCATGATAGAGGGCTAAGCCTGGACGAGCTGCTAGATAGGGACTTGAATGAACCTGAGATTTCTGTGGATGAGTTGCAGCAAGCCTTGCCAGAGGCAGGCATGAACGCAGTAATTAGTGAACATGCACTTGACACTGTAGAGGAAGCTTACATTGACCATCTCATCGCAATGGCTGAATACGGTGTTGAGATGCCACCTGAAGAGTATGCGCGATGGCAGGAAGAGCTAGCTAAAGCATCCGGTGTTGGGAATTATGGCCCAGATGCCCTCGCTGTCATCAATGAGAACATGAGTAC
>JAAUOM010000014.1 GCA_012034865.1 Acaryochloris sp. CRU_2_0
AGGACTCGTAAGTTTGACAATCAGCACACAGAATTATTGTGTCAATGTGCCATTCTCAATCGGATGACTCATCTGGGTAAGCCTCTCAGTGTTCCGGTTGCTGCTTAATTCCAGCTGAAAGACAAAAAGAATCTGTCTATACTTCTACTTATGCAACAACGCCGTAGCACGACAGAGTAGCGAATTCATTGACCACCACCGTTGAGTATTGCAAAGGTAATGATCTCGGATGTGATCTCTTCTAGCACCAGCCGGATATCACAAAGACTGCGTTAGATGGGTACGGTGATCTGCACCAGTTATGGGCGGGGAATACGTAATCACCTCAAAAGGTCAAAGCTATTATGGAATGTAAGGATTGACCTATGATCATGTAAATTTTTAGGAAAAATAATGAAAAAATTGAAGCCTCCCAATTTCGGGAACCCAAACTTAGACGGATTTACAGCTTTGCGTAGAAATAGTGTTTCGCCAGTCTATCGAAAAATTAGGAAATTGGTCAGAAAAATTCTGCTTCCAATTCGAGTTATTCGAGCCATCATTTTTATTCATGGCTTTTTGAAGCTAGTTCCAAAGTTTTTCGAGCGGGTTGAAATACTGCTTCAAACAGTACCTTGGTTCTAAAAACTAAGGTTGACTCAGGATGGAATTCCTTAATAGGAGTTCCATCCTTTTTCATTCGTCCCCTTGCGGGGAAAAGGCAAAGTTACCTTAAAATTATACGGAGGTACGCTTTGCTTAGAAACTAGTGTTTCCGTCCCCTTACGGGTAGATAACTAATTTTGTACCATAATGTACTATAAAAGTCAACCTGAAATCAAGATTGGTTCAGGTATTTCACGGTTTTTATATTACCATTATCTTTTAGGGCTACAATTCTTACTTTTACCGACTGCCCTTCAGATAAGTTGCTGGCTTGCTTAGGTTCTTTCTCTGTTAACTTTTGCATTGTGCTAGGAATTTCGTAAGTGACTTTGATGCCACTAATTTTTAGCACTTTTGCCTCAATCACTTGGTCAAGCTGATGCTGGGGCAATGACGTAATCGGTACTTTGGGCTTGGGTGATTCCTCTTCATTCTTTTGCAAGACATATGCTTTAGTAATTGCACCTCCCTCTTTGTAATAATGCATTAGTCGTCGTGCCCAACTTAAGATTTGCAACAACATTGCTGCATTACTTTGGTAAATTCCTAGATGCTTACTACAAACTTTATCTATGCTTCGGTAGTAATCCAGCGTTCGACCGCTGTGGCCAATTGTTCTACCATTGTTGATGAGAGTTTTTAGGTATTTGAAAAATCGCGACCCAGCAGTCTGTTGATCTTGATGGATGGTATTGCGGAGATAGGCGATCGCTTTTCCTAGCTCATTCACATCAGTTTCCTGTTTGACTAGGGTTTGGGCTATGGCATGGGCAATCTGCCAATCTGCCTCGGTCATCAGATCTGCTGACTGCTCAACACTAGTTTCGATAGGCATTTCTCTTTCCCCTTGCTCTATACAGATAATCTAAATCGCCAGTGTCTTTTGCTTTGTTTGCTTGTACAACAGCAGCTTGAACGGTGGTCTGAACTTTGGTGAGTTCTTTCTTTAACCGGGCAGCTAAGACACTGTATTTGCTCATAGCTCAGTTCCCTTAGCGATCGCAGCTAAAATCTCTGGACTGGCATACTGTGCTTCAACTAAATCAAACTCAAATTCACTCAAGGATAAAAGTCGCCCTACTGCCTTAAGATAAGATTTCTCCGGCAATTCCCACACAGCCAAATCAATATCAGAGGTTTCATGAAAATATTCGCTCAGCAGTGATCCAAACACCACCACGCGAGCAGCAGCAAACTCCGCTTTGAGCAATTGTGCTGCTGTTTGAGCGATCGCAAATCCCTGCATTTTTCGCTGATGCAGTTCTGTCAATCGCTGATGTTGACGCATTCTAGCTGTGAGGATGTATTGCTGCATTTTGAAAACTCGACTCTACTACTCCCAACATTACTCATTTGCATCATTAGTACATTCCAGAAGGAGGTTGGCGATTAGTTGGGTAACGCAACACAACTGTCAATTGTTCTAGTTGAGAGTGTTCAATTAAGCTTTGATGAGCTGCCTGGATCATCTGCTGCATGAATTCCTGGAGGCGATGACCTGTCAACATTTCGGATTCGGCAACGGTGTAGGCAGAGTAGCGATCGCGCAACTCCTGTATTCCCTCAACCTTGTCAATGGCGTTTACGGTAACGGTCATCGTTCCCATGCCAATGGGCTTGCCACCCCCGACTTTGAGGGCGATTGGATATTCGGGATCTTGTCCCAGAACGACCAGCAAGGTTCCCAATTCGGCTTTGGTCAGGTTCTTGAAGTGAAGCTGGGTTTTGAAAGTATAAGATTTTCCAGCTTGCTGGACGGCAATGCCTTGATTTTGTCCTTTGTCAATCGCTTTTACCGTGTGGTAGTAGAACTTTCGCCCTGCCACCCGACCCCTTACAAAATAAGCTTTCCGTTGATCTGGGCGGGGTCGATAGAGGGACGGCATAAAGCCCGTAGTGAACTCACTCCTTTCGCAGTGAGCATCACTGAATTCAATCAATCCTTGCCAATCTAATGCCCCAAAGACTTGACTGGCTGGGCAAAGCTTTTTCTTGTCCCGACAGGGCAATCGCCCAGTAGGAATTTGGTTTCGATACCGGGAGGTGATCACTGCCAGAGTGCTGTTGGTGATGGCTTCATAAACTGCTCGAATACACCCTTTGATCGAACTGCCTTGGATCGCCAGATTCTTGTCAGTACTTTGCACCATTGTTTTGATTAGGGGGATGCGATTGTTGCCAACGTCGCTACCCATGACCACCACACCCGTTGAAACATGCACAGCCGTTTCCACTTTGAGTGATAGAGAGAGGGTGCCGTGGATGCGATCGCTCAAATATTTCTGATGCCCTGCTGGAGCTTGCAACGAAGGCGATTTCTCTGGAAATGAGATCAGCTTATAGGGTTTAGGCGGAAGGGACTCATCAGATCGGGTTCTGGGGGATGGCGTTCTAGTCATGATGATGGGTTAATAGTGAGGGCGATAAAGTGGACAGTAGCGGTTTTGACGTTAAAGAAGTAGCGCTGATGGATTGAGAGATTATTTGGATAGGTAAAGCCTTTGGGAAATCGAGCGTCGGTTTTACTATGGAAGTGGGCGGCGCGATCGCAAGTTTCCCAATCACCTGGAATTTCAGTAAATCCCTCCGCCACATCTGATGATGTACCTTTCAAGAGCAATACACTGTAACCATTTCTCTGCCGTTTCCAGCGCAACTCTAACGCTGAATTGAAGACTTGTCCTTCAGGACGAGGAAACTCTTGTGGCAACTTAGTTTCTATGCCACTGACCCGATGCGCCCAACGCAAAAAGTAATAGCTCGGTGATTGAGCAGTATATTGAGTGATGAGTTCTTTCAGCTCATCCACAGAATTGACCTGCTTGTAGCCCACAAAACTCATGCGGTTGCTCCCTGCAATGGCCGACTCCAGGCTTCCACTGCCCGATAAAATAGGTCTTGTACCTGATCTTGACCTGTCCAGGTTAATTGCACCCCAAAACCCAAGGCCATCTCTTCAGCAGCAACAAGTGTATTTTCATCGCGGTCATTTTCTGGAAATCCATAAGAATTTTCAGCCAGAAATTCAGATGCGCCCAAGAGTGCCGTATTTGGCCAAGATTTTTGCTGTCCTATCGTCCCAATTCTTCCATCCTCCAATCGACAGCCGGGATACTGAACCACGGCTGAGTTTAGCTTTACTTCAACCGTGCCTAGTCCCCGTGATTTAGCAAAGCCGATACCAAACCAACCATCATTCAAATCCCGCAAGACTAAACCAATTAAACCCAACTGTGCCAGCGAGAAGTTTTTGAGATGAATTTTGGTTTTGAACTCTCCCGCTGTACAGACTTGGTAATTAAAAGGTCCCACGGCCACAGAACCAAAAACGCGATCAATGGCAACTCCATTACGTTCTTCTAATTTCACAGGTTTCTCTGGATCAGGGTAGGCATCTTGAACCCTGAGACGACTGGCGATTTTGGTACTGCCAAACAATTGATCCGTAAAACAGGAAAGTTTATAGATCTCTGATGTGGATTTATCTTTTAGATAGTCGCGTTTGTCGTTCAATGGATCATTTGCCCAAAGTCCATTGTCACTATTGGGAGGGTGATCGCTGCCCACCGTTCGGACAATTCGCTCGGCATGGGCACGGATCGCCCCTTTGAGGGAGCTACCGGGTAGATAAATCGATTTTCCATTCTGGTGATAGGTTTCGACAAACTCCATGTCGGGTTTGGTCGGATCAGCTCCTTCTTTGCCAGACTTGATCAAAATTGGCCCAACGGGAATCAGAGTTAGGTCGATAGTACACTGGTTAACCAATCGTTTATGCATAGTTTTTAGGGAGGTACTCGTACATTATGCGTTTACTAAACGGTTGATCTGCAATTCGCATTGTTGAAAAATGTAGTTCACCGCAGCGAAGAGTTGATCGAGTTCTTGAATGGTATAAAATCTGCTATTGAGCGTGAAAAATTGGTTTCAAGTTTGCCAAACTGCCAGCGATCGCCATTTGAGGTAATGCCAAAAACAATAATTTGCGAATCATCATTTAATTGTTGGGCTGCAATCATTTCTGCCAGACACTGCCCCCAAGTAGCATCGAAATTGTCTTGCTTCGCTTCCACCAAAATGAAATAGGGCTTGTCGAATACAACCTTGCCCAGGGGCGATCGCCGTGCCAGGATATACTCTGGAAAACCAGATGAATTGGCATCACAGTTGAGATACTGTTGAGTCCAGAGCAAAAAATGAGTGCGATAACATTTCCACACTTCTTTCAAGACGGGGTAAATTAAGGTTTGGCAAATTGCTAATTCTGAATTATCTACGATTCCTTCTTCCATCGTCAATTTCAAATCTTGCCGGAAGTAATCGGAGATGGAAAAGCCTACTTCCTGGACAAAATCAGTTTTTGTGTAGTAAATCTGAAACTCTTTAACGGTTTTGCCTAAACTTTTATAACTACTAAAAGACATACTATTGACCTCATGATGCTGTAGATGGAGCTTCGGCTTCAGAAGATACAGAACTGGCTTGACTTAAATATCTCATCAAGGCTTCAGTCCAGTCTTGTTTGTGTGCATCGAATGTGTCTGTACTCAATTTGTAGTGATCTTTATTATTGTTGACTAATCGTTTGAGGTATTCCAGGAGTTCCTGGGGTTGATCTTCAGGATAGTCAATCCACCACACATCATCAATTTGTAATTGAACAACACCTAAACCCCTTGATCTGCCCCCACCTAGGGGGATTTGCTCAGTTTCAAACTGGTGTAAACCAATTGCTAATAGGCCAAGTTCCCAATCCTCAGCGTTCTCAACAATTGCTCGAAATTCAAACGGTGTTCCAGCAGGCACGACTTGAAAATCGTAGAGCTTGCCATCGGCAGCAGTTTCAGTGTCACGGTCAATGGCTACTCCATCCCTTTCCTGATACTGCCCAAACCAAGCATCGGGCTGTACGGTGAGATCGCGTACTTGGAATTTACTCGCCAGCCAAGGAGAGCCAAATAAATGAGAAATTAAATCAGTTTGTTTCAAAATCTCTGTTGTCAAAGCAAGGTCATCCTTAAAATCTTCTTTAATCTGTTTCATCTCTTGAGCAGTAATCGACCATTCTTCTTCCACGGCTGGATTAGCCACTTGTTTGCGATTATCACCAACAATTCCGCGTAAAAAGCTTTCCAAGCGAGATCGCAATGCTCCCTTAAAATTTGACCCTGGAATCAATGGTCTGCCTAATGCATCTTTGATCACGGGTAAATCAGAGCCAATCGGTTCACTGGATCGCCCAGCACTAATTCGCAGAGCAGTTACAGTAGTCAATGCTCCGGTCAATTCCAGCCGATTTTTGAATGTGTCAAACATAGGATTACCTGTAGGTGCAAACTAACTTAGACTCAACCCGCTAAAGACCTCTGCTACGGATACCTGCCACTCTGCCAATACACTCAAAACGGGCAGATTCTCATTCTCATTCTCCAATACAACAGGTTGCTGGCCAGGACGAAAGACCATGATGGAGCGATCTTCGGGTGCAATCAGCCAACCCAGTTCGGTGCCGTGATTCAAACAAAATAAGATATTATCGATGACTCGGATCAGATGGAAATCTTCTTGAATCTTCGCCAACGCAAACTCACTGTATGCCTTAGATTACTACCTCTAGGCTAAATATCAATATTAGAAATCTAACGAAGTAGGGAACTGAATAGCTTGTGACATTTTTTTAGAATGTACAACAGCAGTAATACCCTCTCGAATAAACTGACTAACGGTTTCTGAGAATTTCTGATAATCACCATCACTGATGGGTTGAAAACCATGAGCAAACAAAGAATTGTTTCTAATTTTTAGAGAATCAATAACTCTGTTCTCCCTAGCTTTGTAAAGATCTCCAAGTCTATCATCAAGTTCTGCTAAAAGTTGATAGCTTTCCCTTAAAGCAAGTTGAATGCTACTCCTATGATTTTTCTGTCGCTGTTCATATCTTGAATGAAGTGCTTCTGGTAGTTTATTAAGATCCACATCATCAGTCTGAATCTCGTATTGTTGCTGTAGTCGAATCTGAGCCAGCAATTCTAAAGCACGGTATAATCTTCCGACTGCATCGTCATAGCGCTGCTGAGTTGCACGACGCTCAGCGTTTAAGAGTAAATCTTCCACAATTTCATATCCGTTCCCATTACTACCTTCCTCTCCTGAAAAAGAACTGTCCATTTTGCTACGACTATCAATTACCCGCTTAAGAAACAAAACTACTTCTTTAATGGATGGTTTCTGCATGTAAGGGATAAGAAATTCCAAAGCTTCACGATGATTAAATCGATCCCAAGCATCTAATCCACAACAGCAAGCATGTAAGTCATGCAGTTTTCGTTTGATTTCAGAGGGTAATGCCATTTCTGGCAATAAGCGTTTGAGTTCTGTAATGGCAGCAGGATAGTTATATTGTTCTAGAACAACAGGTAGAAATTGCTCAATCACTCGCTGAACAACTACAGGAGAAATAGAAACTTGTCCTGTTATTTCTCCTCGATCGACTCTAATAATATTTGTCCGAGTTGCTGTGGTTAAATACAAAGTGCTTCGGTAATCGAGTGCTGCCATTGATAATCCAACTGACATACTTTTTGTGCCCCCTGTGTAGTCAGCCATGAGTTGAGCATCTGGTATTTGTTGTTGAATTTGTTGAATTTTTGCTGAACAAGTTACATAACATTCAGCTAGATCATCAGGTTCTTGGATGAGAACAAGATCTTGGTTGGGTTGGAAGCGATCCCCTAATTTTGCCTGTTGAGGAATATTCGGCAGGCGCTCAAGAATCTCATTCCCTCGACGAACTTCACAAGGAGTTCCTTCACCAATCACCTGAGATTTACTACCTCTATTGCCATCCGAGCAAATAAATATGACGCGATCAGGCTGTAAGATTTGAATCGAAGTCACAATGGGTTGATGAGAACCACCAACTGTAATAAAAAGAATTTTTGTCATGATTTACTTTCCCCCTTACGTAGAAAAACTAGATGCCTAGCTCCATACCCTAAGTAACGCCGAATCAATTCCATCCAAATTTTTTTGTATCGGTGGATGTTGTGGATTTTGCGATCTGATGGGCTAACTCCAATACCTTTCCCCCCTTGCCCTCCATACCAATATCTAAAACAATTCGTTCAGCCAGCGAATCTTTACCTCGACCCCATTTTTTATCGCGTCCAACCTGATAGCGCAGAAAGTTTTTAACCACTTCTGGGCTGTCGGTGGTATCAGCAACTCGCACCAGGTTGCGAAACTGAGATTCTTCTAAATCACCGTAAGATGTCTTTTTATCCAGAGCGTCTTGAATCCAAAGCACTAGGAAATCTTCATTGCGACGGATCTCTTTTTGAATTTTTAGTTCTACCTTTTGCTGATCGTTTTGCAAATGATGTAGCTCTGTACTTTGGGTCATACTGCATCCTCTCGAAAAACCAAATGAAATTTATCGCAAACTCGGACTTGGCCAAAGCCTTCACAGGTGCGATCGCCCACTCCCTTCATTTCTAAATTTGTCAGTGCTTCAATCCAAGCATCTTCTTTATCTTCACTAACTTTCGTTTTATCTATACTTAATAAATACACAGCACCTCGATTAGTGACTAACTCTACATCCTTCATCAAACCCCAAGCAGAATTCCAACCAGAGCGATAGCTGTAACTACTGTAAGCAGCGTGTAATTCAAGAGAATTTTCCTTCACATCTTCTAGATTTAAATACTGGGCAAGCATAGCTTCTGAAATTACTATTGTGCGTTGCCAATGCTCTGTGAGAATGGTATCTGCTTGTAAATCAATTGTGAAGAAAAGGCGATCCTCTAACTCATCTTTTGGATTTCCAAAAACTTGTCGCCAGAATTGCCAGCGATTAATCAATTCATTATTGAATTCTTCAATGCGCTTTTTGATAGATAATTGTACTTCTGTTAGTTCCTGTGCTTTGATCTCAACTTTACCTAATCCTCGTGATGCCGCTCCCCCAAGGCGAAAGTCTTGGTGATGCTTATTAATAAACTCATATAAGTCTTTTGCTATCTGATCGTTTGAAACTAGAATTGCGGAAGTATAGATGGCAGGTGTCTGTTTTTTCTCTTGTGATTCGTTCAGTATTTCAATGCTGTAGAGAATTTGTTCTTCTGCCGTAGCACGGCGACGATTGATGCCTACCCGCGTTAGTAAACGTTTATCGGCTGAGAGTTTATAATATTCTCCTTCATGAATTGCATAAAAACCTGTATAGGCATCTACTCGACCGCGATCTTTTGGACAGTTAGGCTCACAGGGATAGCCATAGGCTTCGGCACAAAAACGATCGATTAAGGTATCAAATACACCGTTGCCTTCTCCTGTACATCGACGGTTTTCATCCTTTCGGCAAAAACCTGATTTATTTTTGGAACTGACGGCGGTTGCAGGTAAAACGGAAACAGAGCCAACATTCTCCTGAAGTACTTCACCTTTGTACTTTAGAGTAGCGGGATAGGCATTTTGAAAAATTGCAGGGGTATCACTGAGGAAAAGGGCTTGAAAATCACCGCCGACTTCTTCGGTAGACGACTCATTCGACGAGGAACGAGGGTGTTGAGCTTTGTGCGATCGCAAGATTTGAGCCGCGATCGCCCCTCGAATTACGGTTCCAGAAATAAAATCATCGGCCTCGCTCACCGAACCACCTGGTTTCCTCAATCCGATCGCCAACCCAGACAACGCTTTAATTTCCAGAGCAATTCGTTTCATGGTTGCCCTCCCTTCGCCAAAAACTCCCAAGCATTGGCCTGAATCTCAAACTGGGGCAACACTTGCCAATGGAGCCAGCCTAGCCCTGCTGATTTACTGCCACCCAAAGCATGAATATGCTGAAAACCTGCTAGAAGTAGAGGTTTGGCATACGCTGGACAGTCAGATAGTAGTTGAATCTGTCCAGCAAAATGCAGTTGGGCATGAGCAGGTGAGGTTTCCAGTAGGTAAAGTTTTTGCTCTTCGGCAGTGCGACGACGACGATTGATACTCACGCCGGGTCGCAGCACTTCAGGTAAGTTATTCGGATCTTCGCTGCAAATCAAATCCTCGACAATCAAGCGAGACGGTAGAATGGGGTCGCCGAAAATCTGACTAATCAGACAGTGGTAATCCGGGTAGCCTGGAACTTGATAGTCTTGCTGCTTGAATTGCATGGTATAAGCGTCGATAGCAGATTCCCGCAGAGCCATTTTCCCTGCACTAGGAGACTCACAAATCTGCCAGTGCAATGCTCTAGCAATTTTTTCACACTCGTGCCGCAGGCGGCCTTTGAGCTGGGAAGCTGGGATGATCAGATTGCCCTCAGCATTACGGACGATGGGTTTATCGGCCAGAACACCAGAAGACCCACCCGCACCCACACACAAAGCCGTATCAATCACTGCCATAATTGGATGGGTTTCAGAGGTGTTGGTTGAGTTTAGGAGCGATCGCAGTGAAACCATTATTTCATCTCCGCAGTGGTTGAAGTCGGGTCAGGTTGCGGGTTATCCTCTTGCGATTCCGGTTTCAGGAAATCATACAGGTCTACCATTTCACGCCAGATTGTTTCGTAAGCGGTTTCTTTTTCACCCAGATCAGACATCCAGGGAGCAAGATTGCCATTATTGGTTTTAGCATTACACCATGCTTCTTCAAATTGTGTCTTGAGCGCATCCTGTCCGTGCTTCAGGCGAACTCGAAAATAGCGGTAGTTGAGAATTGCTGTATGCCGTCCTCGTTCCAGTAAACTGCGAATTTGATAAAGCTGTGACTTGGGGAAGTCAACCGTGTGGAGTGCTTGCACGGTTTTAATCAAGCCGTCTAGCTCATGCAGGGTATAGGGAGTGGCATATAGCCTGAGTTTGGAACCGCTGACGGATTTCGTTAAGCCCTCATCGCGAAAGTCCTTGATGTTAGAAGAGAGCATTGTGACGGACTTGAGCGTGAGAAAGTCTACCGTACCGCCGCAATAGCTTCGTTTACCTAGTTCCTTAGCCCGTTGCTTAGCCGATTTAAGCAATTGGCTCACCAGTTTGTCAGCATAGTAAATGGGGGTATTATCCGCTGTAATCAGAACACCGCTTGAGATGCTCAGGTCGCATTGCTGCCTGCCAGATGGATTTTGAGTTAAGTCAGGAGAGTGATACCGCTGAACAGCTTTGGGGTCATAGGTCTTATTGAGTTTGCGATAGCGATTGCCCTTCTTTTCAGTTAATAATTCCGTTTCAAATTGTTTGCCAATCGTTTGAGCGATCGCCAATGCTTTGTTTGCAGGAACAACCAGCAAAATATCATCACCGCCAATCGTAATAATTTCAAACGGATGGATTAGATCTCCCTTTTGGCGTTTAATATCTTCATCGTCAGAGGCAGTTAAGGGATGGGGATGTAAATGCTCTGCCAGCGCATGATAAACAGCATCTTCTATTGCCAATGAAACATCCTGACTAAATGCTTGATATTCTTGAGGAGTGTGGATTTTCTGAATATAGCCGCCCATGTTATTCCCATCGGCATAGATATAACCCACAAATCCTTTGCTGGCATTACTCACATGGCGTAAGGTCTGGGCAATTTTGACACTCTCTACAGAGCAACTTCCATAGTATTTCTGCTGTAAGTCAGAGTGCTGCTTTAGAAAGTGCTTGAATCGATCAACCCACGGCTCAACAGAACCACGTTGCCAGTCAAGTTGTGATGCAGGGTACCAATCAGGAATATCCGCTCTGTTTTTTTTCGTGCGATCGCCCACTAATCGCTTCCGCAGAGTGGGTTCAGAATAAAAGGGTTTTCCAGGTAAACGATCCACTTGCAGAATGGCTGACTCATGATTGCCACCATCCCGCTGAAGATAAGGATGGGTTTCAAACATAGGAGGATAGCGTCGATGAGGGCGGTTTTTATGGATTTGTCCGCTCCGCCGCTGATTAAAGAGAATGGTAAGCCTAACGACTAGCTCATTAAAGCTTTTTCGATTCTTAAAGGCTTGTTCTTGTTCTGGCTCAGAATCGGCTTGAACAAAATATGCCTGAATCAGAGTATGCTCTAAGTTCTGTTTGTAGTCTTCCAACCAAAAGGTCTGTTCAATTGTTTCTCGTAAATGTCCAAAGCGAATTTCTAATAGCCTAAATATATCCCCTACCGCACAAGAATTTGCTGTGAGAGTTTCATGGGTATAGTGCCATTCGATCGCATCTGCCAGATCATCTACAAAGGCTGCTGGACAGAACGCCAAAATATTGCCCCCGGTGGAGTAGATAATTAGCTCTGGGATCAAAGCTTCCAATAGTTTACGAACTCGTTCTGTATCAGGGAATTCCCGGACTAATTGTTTTCTGACCTCTTGGCAGTGAACCGTGTAAAGACTGCTCTCTGGAGACTTGCCAAAAAATGCGGGGATTTCTATTAAATTAATGCGATCAAGCAGTGCTGATGCCCCTCTAACTTCCTGAATCTTTGCAGAGTCAAACACATATTGCTTAATCTTAGTTGCCCCACCATAGACCAAACCAATCTTGGCATTCCAGAGATCTTGATGCTCCTGAACCAGTTCCTCAAACTCAGTGTGCGTGGTGGGAAATTTCAATTCATCCAGTTGCTGTGTCTGTTCCAGAAACGGTTGAGCAGAGTCCGGTAAGGGGCGATCGCTCTCCAAAGCCCCTCTCATTTGCTCAATCACATCAGGATGCTGAGGTTCTGCTGTGTCACCCCAAGCTAGACACCAGGCAATGCCAATAGAAATGTCGGAGAATTCGCCTGTTTTACAGACTTTTTTGCTCATGAAAATTGCATTTTAGCTAATGTTCTCTAATCTACGGCATCTACAGGAATTTTGTTCAATTTTGCTTGAACTTTACAAATCGAAATTTTCACCTGCAAACAGGTTTTAACACATGATTTATTTCTTTTATCAAAGCTTTAGGAATCAGCAGATTTAACCGAACCCCTTCTAGCTTTTTTAGCCTTTGCAGAGGTTTTGCTATGGATGTTGGCATAATGTTGTTGACGAACCTGTCCAGCTTGCTGCAACAGAGAGTCTACAAAGGTGAGAGCCTCTTCCGTGGTTCGTCCGCTAGCGATCGCTGCCAATTCCTGTCGCCGTTGCTGTTCATCCAAGGCCGTAACACTGACCACTGTTCGTTCCGCTGGAGTGATTTGAGTGCCATTATTCGTTGTTTTAGCCTTTGTCTTCTGCGGAGAGATCACCTGCTTCTGAACCTGAAAATGAGCATCAGCTATGGCTGCAATCATCGGTTGATGGGTTACACACAGGACTTGATGGTAACGGCTAAGATGATAGAGCTTCGTGGCAATGGCTTGGGCAACATGACCAGATACCCCAGTATCGATTTCATCAAAAATCAGGGTACCTACGCCTTCCTCTTGGGAAAAGCAGGCTTTTAGAGCCAACAAGAACCGACTCATTTCTCCACCGGATGCTGATTCTGAAAGGGCTTGGAGAGCCTCTCCAGGATTGGCACTGAATAGAAATTGAACTTGATCTGCTCCATAGGGGGTCGGGGGAATGGGTTGCAAGTCAACCTGAAATTGAACCTTGTCTAGGGCTAAGGGCTTGAGTTCTTGCAGGAGGCGAGCTGCCAATGTCTGAGCAGCCGTTTTCCTTAGCTTTGTCAATTGGTCACAGGCTTGCTTTAAGGTTGCTTCACAGTTACGCAAAGCCTGTTCTAGTTCTTCTACGGATTGGCCTTCATTGGTTAAATCTGCATACTGTTGTTGGATGGTTTGCTGATAGGCGATCGCATCCGCTAAGGTCGGTCCATACTTGCGGCAAATTTGCTTCAAATCCATGAGTCGCTCTTCTACGACTTGTAACTGTTGGGGATCCGTTTCCACCGTACTGCCATAGGCATTGATCTGTGACCCAGCTTCTTGCACCTGGGTTAATGCTTGTTGTACCAGCTCCAAGATCGGTTGCAGTTGCGGATCATACTCAGCGATCTCCAGCAAGGTTGATTCAGCTCTTCCTAATAAATCGGCACACGCTTCCCCTTGTTCCTGTTCATACAGCCATTGATACACCCGATAGCTTTGCTGCTGCAACTCTACACTATGGTTCAATCGTTGTAGCTCTTGTTCTAGATCCAATTGCTCATGAGCATCTTCCAGATGAGCTGCGTTTAATTCTTGTAGCTGATAGTGCAGTAGGTCAATATTTTGTAAACGCTGCTGTTCATTCTGGCGAAAGCGCTCTAACTTCGCAGCCAGTTTTTGCCAGTGCGTAAACGCGGCTGTCACCTGATGACGTTGGTTCACTAGAGCCTCGCCCCCAAATCCATCCAAGCACTGCCGCTGGCGATCGGTTCGTCCTAATTGCAGGGCTTGCCCTTGAGCGGTGACTTCGATGAGGTGTTCTCTCAACTGGGCAATTTGTTGTTTATTGACCACCACCCCATTTACCCGAAAGCGACTGCGGAGTAACCCTTGGGGAAGGGAAATTTCCCGACTGCACACCAGCAGATCCTCTTCCAAAGGCTCAAGGGCAGTAGTCTCTAACCATGCGGACAAGGCGGGGGTGAGGGTAAAACTAGCTTCTAGTAAGGTTCGAGGAGACCCTGCACGGATCATGGCATTGACTGCTTTGCCCCCCAAGATCAAATTGATGGCATCCAACACAATCGATTTACCAGCCCCGGTTTCCCCCGTCAATACATTTAACCCTTCCCTAAAGGTCAAATCTAAGGCATCAATGAGGGCAAAATTTTCGATGTGGAGTAACAGCAACATAAATTAGGGTGCTTTACAGAAGCAAACGCAGATCTGCGAATTCCTATCTATCTTACTGACACAGAGGGCAAGCTGTATTTTCGATTAGCTAGTCATTTAGAGTTAGAGACAATCACCCTAATCGCTACTGCTATGACAGAAAAAGCTATTTTAGATCTGCTCTACCAACAAGGACTTGAACTGACTCAAGCGGGACACTATCAGGAAGCCCTTGAGCGATTTAGACAACTCACCAGCCTGAATCAGGATGACTCCAGTGGTTGGAATGGCCAAGGAACTACCCTGGCAGCCTTGGGCAACTTAGAAGAGGCGCTGACTGCTTTTGATCATGTTATTCGTTTGAGTCCCACTGATCGGTGTGCCTGGAATAATCGGGGCTGTGTTTTGCGGGGTCTAAAACGCTATCAGGAGGCCATCCAATCCTTTGATCGAGCGATAGAACTTTCTCCAGGCTATGAAGCGGCTCTTGAGAATCGCCAGGATGTCGTGGATCAGATGAAGTGATGAAGTTGGCAAGCCACCCTATATTTTCAGATAATTTCTGTTTGGCAGATATTGACTCATTTTGTTCACAATTTTTCACCGCTGAGGATAAACATGGGGTCAACAGCAGCAAAGGTTTGACGGGTTCCCCGCATCTCTAAGTGATTGATGACGGACTGCACCACTTCTATGTTACGGGCTTGGAGTTTTGCAAAGGTTTCAGAGATGATGTACAGAATTTCCAGGCTGGAGGCTGAGGCCACCAATCGGCCCTGGGGCTGTAAGTGATGCCAAGCGGCCTTGAGGATTTCTTGCATCGGATGCCCGCCTTCAATGCAAATACGATTGGGTTGAAGCTCTAAGTCTGCAAGACAGGCGGGGGCATTGCCCTGAATGATCTCGACATTTTCAACGGCAAAGCGATCGCAATTGGCTTGGATTAAATTCACCACCTCTTCATCCCGCTCAATGGCCACAATTTGACCTTGGGGACAGAGCAATCCCGTTTCTACAGGAATAGTGCCTGTCCCCGCTCCAATATCCCACAAGATCGTGTCGGACAATAACCGCAATTGCGAGATTAACAATAGCCGGGTATCCCGCTGGGTCATGGGAATTCCCGGTAATCGCTCAAATAGCTCATCAGGAATCCCTGGACTGATATAGGGCCAAAGGGCAGAAGACATCGCTTACAAATCCGTTTACGCCATCATTATCTATTGTCTTACAACCTTCAGAGTCTGTAAGGTGGGATCGCTACATCCTGTAATGATCCCACCCCTAGTTTTTACCTCAGATAAATAGCTCAAATCCCCAGGTTGAATGGTTTCACCGGGCAGCAGAACCGGAATACCAGGTGGGTAGGGACAAATCCACTCCGCACAAACCCGATGTCTAGCCTCCTGGAAAGGAACAATTTCCCAGGGATGCCAATAAGCCTCTCTAGGCGAAAGGGACGGGATCGAGATTCTGGGTTTGGTTGCGTCACGCCAGGGGATCTGGCTGCTTGGGTGCCTAGGACCTTGAGATAGGGACTTTAAGGCTCTACCCAATTGCTCAATATCCGCCTGGGTATTCCCCAGGCTAATCAGAAACGTCAGATGGTCAGGGGTAACCAGTTCTGCCGTAACCCCATAGGTTTGAATCAGCGTGCGATCCACCTCATATCCATTTTGCCCCAATAGAGCCGCAGGCACCGTCAGTCGGGTGCGATCGCAGGTGACCCATCCTGAGCAAGTTTCTACACTGTCCCAGTCGGGATAGCCCTCAAGGGCTTGCAGGTGCGATCGCCCCCTATCGGCTAGAGCCAATACTTGCTGCATTAACGCTTCCCCCTGCATAGCCATCTGCTGACGGGCAACATCCAAAGAAGCCAGCAACAGGTAATTCGGACTGGTCGATTGCACGAGCTGCAAAGCTTGACTGACGCGGTGCCGCTCAATTAAATCGCCCTGCCCATGGAGCATGGCCGCCTGAGTGAGCGCGCCCAACACCTTATGCGTTGACTGCACTGCTAAATCTGCCCCCGCTGCCAGGGCTGACTGGGGTAAATCAGGATGGAACCTAAAATGCGCTCCATGAGCCTCATCCACCAGCAGCGGAATCCCCCGCCCATGGGCTAAGGCCACTATCCCGGCAATATCACTACAAATACCTTCATAGGTAGGATAAACCAGAAGAATTGCCTGAGTTTCGGGAACTAAGGCTAAAGCTTCCTCAACTTGTTCTGGAGTCATCCCCTGCACAACACCCCGATTCAGATCATAGTCAGGTTCTACAAAGATAGGTATTGCCCCTGAGAGAATTAACCCCGACAGCACAGACTGATGGATATTGCGAGGCACAATAATGGGATCTCCAGAACCACAAGTGGCGAGAATGGTCGCCAGAATACCGCAGGTCGAGCCATTCGTTAAAAACCAAGTTTGCTCAGCCCCAAACAGTTCCGCAGCCAGAGCTTGGGCATCCAAAATGGCAGATTCAGGTGCAAAGAGGTTATCCAGCTCTGGCAACTCCGGCAGATCCATTGCCCCCAAAGCGGCTCCCAACTGTTCTAGAACAACCGCAGGTAAGCCGCGACCCCCTTTGTGCCCCGGCGTATGGAAAGCAACCTGAGACTGTTGCGCCCTCGTGTACAGGGCTTGCCACAGCGGTGCCTGCTCTTGCATCGCCTTCGTATAATTTGTTCCCACCTATCTATTCAAGCATGTGTTTTAATGGCAGAGGATTATAACTCACCCTTCCAATCCTTCATTCAAGACCCTACGGACTCTGTAAGTTCCTTGGGTCTGTTAGCCTATCATTAACTCATCTTTTTCCATGTTAAGAGCTGGTATTGTTGGGCTTCCCAACGTTGGTAAGTCCACCCTATTTAATGCCTTAGTTGCCAATGCCAAAGCCGAGGCAGCCAATTTCCCCTTTTGCACCATTGAACCCAACGTCGGTGTGGTCTCTGTCTGTGATGATCGTTTACAGAAGCTGACAGAAATTTCCAAGTCTGCTAAAACCGTACCCACGCGTATTGAATTCGTGGATATTGCTGGTTTAGTCCAAGGTGCCAGCCAAGGCGAAGGCTTAGGCAATCAATTTCTGGCCAATATTCGGGAAGTGGATGCGATCGTCCACGTCGTTCGCTGTTTTGATGACGATGACATCATTCATGTGGCTGGGTCGGTGGATCCTGTTCGCGATATTGAGGTAATCAATTTAGAGCTGGGCTTAGCCGATTTAACCCAACTTGAGCGCCGCCTAGAGCGCACCCGTAAAAGCGCTCGTAATAATAAAGAGGCTCAAGAAGAACTGTTCATTCTAGAAAAGTTAAGAGAGATCCTTGATGCAGGACAGCCAGCTCGTCAAGCTAATTTGAGTGCCGAAGAACAAGAGGTCATTAAGTTTCTAGGTTTACTCACCCTCAAACCCATTATTTATGCCACTAATGTTTCTGAGGATGATTTGGCCACTGGTAATGACTGGGTTGAACAAGTGCGAACCTTTGCCACTGCTGAACAGGCTGAAACAGTCATTATTTCTGCACAAGTCGAATCTGAGCTAATTGACCTATCTGCTAGTGAACGCCAAGATTTTCTAGCCGCCTTAGGAGTAGATGCAGGGGGACTCACCTCTTTAGTCCAAGCCACCTACAAACTTTTAGGACTACGAACCTACTTCACATCTGGGCCGCAGGAAAGCCGAGCTTGGACTATTCCCATCGGCACTAAAGCCCCCCAAGCCGCTGGCGTAATCCACTCAGATTTTGAACGAGGCTTTATCCGCGCTGAAACTGTAGCCTATCAAGATTTAGTGAAGATGGGTTCCCTCACTGCCGCCAAAGAGAAAGGCTTAGTTCGCAGTGAGGGCAAAGATTACCTGGTGCAAGAAGGCGATGTCATGCTCTTCCGATTTAATGTTTAGTCGGGAGCCAACTTTAAAAGTAGATACCCTAGACCAACGCCAACGAGTATCAACGTAAAAGATAAAAAAGCTGCCGCAAAAATTTCTCCGCCCATAATTGTGTTGATCCTAACTATCTGGTGCCAAATTAATTTCTTAATACTCAGTTAAGCATACTCCTGCCGCTTGATCTCAGGTCTGGCAGAAGGTAAAGATTGTAAAGATTAAATTTCTAGGTCACGATCAGCAAGGCTGAGCAAGGTGCTTAGGTTCCATGTCATAATATTTTACAAAGATTTCTTAGGATTAGTGGATATTCCACGAATTGAGGTCATGTCTACTGAGACAGATACAAATGAAGCAAAACCTGTAGATCGCTTTGAGTGCCGATCCTGTGGGTATATTTACGAACCCGATGAGGGAGACAAACGCCGTAAGATCCCGCAAGGAACGTTGTTTAATCAACTTCCCGAAAGCTGGAATTGCCCAGTGTGTCGCTCATCCCCAGAGCAGTTTATGAATATTGGTCGGGTGGGTGCCCCTTCTGGCTTTGCCGAAAACTTAGGCTATGGCTTTGGGGTTAATGCCATGACACCGGGCAAAAAAACTTGCTCATTTTTGGCGTGTTGTTGTCGCTCTTCTTATTTCTGCTGAGCTTCTATTCTTCCGGTTAAGGTGCAAAACCTGCTCATGAGGTACAAACAAATCTGCGAAGAAATACTTTTGCCCATTGATGGATATTTTGGACAAGTTGGCGACTGTGCTGTCGACCATTAAGTAATGAGATGATAAGAGCAATTCTAAAGATTTCTAGGCAATTTATTCCAATTATTGCCGCTTTGTTTTTTCTGACTGCCTGCAATAGCTTGCCAGCATTGAGTTCCCTTTCTTGGGAATCGGTTGCTCTACCCACGGATTCAACGGTGTTAGATATTAGTTTTGCTTCAGCGGATCATGGATGGCTGGTGGGAACAAACTCTACCCTGTTAGAAACCGTTGATGGTGGCAAAACCTGGGAGCAACGTCCCCTAGCTTTGGGGGATTTAGATTACCGCTTCTCATCCGTGAGCTTTTCGGGGGATGAAGGCTGGATTGTTGGGGAACCTGCGATTCTCTTGCATACCACCGATGGGGGCAAGTCTTGGTCTCGGGTGTCGCTGAGCACCCAATTACCGGGTACACCTTCTCAGGTGACTGCCTTGGGGCCGAAGTCTGTAGAAATGATTACAGATTTGGGGGCGATTTACCAGACTCAAGATGAGGCTCAACATTGGACAGCCATGGTGGAAGAAGCCACTGGTGCAACCCGTAACATCAACCGTTCTGAAGAGGGCAAATATGTTGCTGTGTCATCACGGGGGAGCTTTTATACAACCTACGAACCTGGTCAGACGGCTTGGCAAAGTCATGACCGAAATGGTGCTAGGCGGATTCAAACCATGGGATTTGACCCCAACGGAAACCCCTGGATTCTCAATAAAGGGGGTCAAATTCAGTTCAGCACGGGCAAGTCTGAAGATGGTGACTATACCTGGGCAGAACCCTTTACCCCAGGAACCAATAAGATTGGCTTGCTAGATTTGGCTTACCGTAATCCCAATGAAATTTGGATATCCGGTGGAAGTGGTACATTACTGTGTAGCCTAGATGGTGGTAAAACCTGGCAGCAAGATATGACGGTTGAAGATGTGCCATCCAACTTTTACAAGATTATCTTTGTCTCCCCTGAGCAAGGGTTCATCACGGGTCAAACGGGGACATTGCTCCGCTTTATTGGTGCCCCCAAAGCGTCGGCTTGAGGGGCTTTAAGTCCTGCTATTGAACCTTGTTTTTAGAGATTCACAGAAGTAAACTTCAGGTTTTACTTGTAGGACGTCCGATGGTTTCGTATGATTAAGTATCATGACTGTGTTCATAGGAGGTGTTTGAATTGGCTGGTAGAACTGGTGAACGACCTTTTTCAGATATCGTTACAAGCATTCGTTATTGGATTATCCATTCTGTTACGGTGCCGCTGCTGTTCCTAGCAGGGTGGTTATTCGTCAGTACGGGTCTAGCTTATGACGTGTTTGGAACGCCAAGACCAAATGAGTACTTTGACCAAGCTCGGCAAGGATTACCTTTGGTGACTGAGCGTTACGAAGGTAAACAACAAATTGATGAATTTACAAAAGGACTTTAGTTAAAACAATGACCAGTAGACTTTCAAAAGGACCGGTTAGTTATCCAGTTTTTACAGTAAGATGGTTGGCCGTTCATACCTTAGGTGTGCCAGTTGTCTTCTTTCTGGGTGCGATCGCAGCTATGCAGTTCATTCAGAGATAGGAGACGTTAATGGCAACACCCAATCCGAATAGACGACCAGTAGAGTTAAACCGTACATCACTCTATATTGGATTATTGCTGGTTTTCGTTTTAGCTATATTGTTCTCAAGCTACTTTTTTAATTAAACAACGTTTATCTGTTTGATAAGCATTTTTTGAGAACAAACGAACTATTTTACGCATAAATTTTGCTGGTAATTTAGGAGGAAAATTCTGTGGATGGAAAAGTTCCATTGTGGCTAGTAGGGACAATTGCAGGGACTGCGCTCTTTGCAATTGTAGGTCTCTTTTTCTATGGTGCGTATGCAGGTCTAGGATCTTCCCTGTAAGAAGCTAGTATTTTGGCAACGCTAAGAGGGGGAGTCAGTTAACTGGCTCCCCCTCTTAATAGGATGCTTTTTAATTACTGCTTTATATAGACATTCACAAACAGGCAAACAGTTATGGGGTCTATACTAACCTTCACGCTCAACGTAATAGAAGAAGGCTGTCATTGCAGTTGCAGCACCGACTAGACAAACCAAAGGAGTCATAATTGCGGGTAGAATATCGCTGATCATAATCAGATTCCTATGAAAATGGGTAGACCAATAATACAAATTGGGTAGAGACCCTAGCATAAACAGGCTAGGTCACTAAGCACTTCCTACTGTATCACTCCAGCTTGTCTTATTGTGATGTGTTCATGGAATCGTAGCAAGTTTGGGCAATAGCAATCAAGCCTTGTGACCCTAACGTATAGTACAGATTGGCACTTTGCGAAGAGATCGCAGGTTTCCTGCGTTGCATTTGTGAAGAGTTAACTAGAAAGTTGAGCAGGTTAAAGATTCAAAAAATGACACTGAGGCGACGCATAGTCAAAGGCATCCAACATTTCTGGAGTGATACGTCCTTTTTGCACGGGTTAGGCTGGGTTGAGGGGGCAGTGGCTAAGATTTTGTCTTTAGCCCTAGTGTTTGTCATTGTGTTTGCTTTAGTGGATCTGGTCTATATCCTGGTCCGTGAATTATTAACCGAACCCTATGGTTTTTTTAACTCAACGGTACTCGATTTGTTTGGGCTCTTTCTCAATATTCTGATTGCGTTGGAACTATTGGAGAATATTAAGGCGTATCTCAATCATCAAGGTGTACAAGTCCAGTTGGTGGTTGCTACAGCTTTGATTGCAGTGTCTCGCAAGTTGATTATTTTTGATTTTGCTAAGTCATCTGGATTGGATCTGCTAGGATTAGCGGCTGCGATCGCAGCCTTGTCTGTCAGTTATTGGTTAATCCGTCAACTCAGGCAGTAGTTTAGTGAAAATAGTTTTGATGGCATAGGAATACTCACTCGTGGTCCAAACGCTTTTAATCAGTGGTACAGATACGGGGATCGGCAAGACGATTGTCACCTCGGCATTGCTGGCCTATTGGCAAACCTATAGACGTCATGAACGGGTTGCCGTTTGTAAACCGCTACAGTCGGGTGAGGGCGATCGCGAATGGTATACCCGCATTTTTGAATTGGCGCAACCGCCAAAATCGATTAACCCCTTGTATTACGAGCAGCCCCTTGCCCCTCCCTTAGCAGCGGATCAATCGAACCAAGAGATTGATCTTTCGCAAGTCTGGATCACCTTGCAAACACTTCAAGCTCAGTTTGATTGGGTTTTTGTAGAAGGATTGGGGAGTTTGGGTTCTCCGGTCACCCATGAATTGACGGTGGCTGATCTAGCCAGAGATTGGCGATTACCGATCTTAATTGTGGTGCCTGTGCGCTTAGGTTGTATCGGTCAAGCGGTGGCTTATGTGGCCTTAGCCCGTCAGAGTGGGCTTGATATTAAAGGCTTAATCCTCAATGGTGTCCAACCGCTATCAAGCACAGAGATTGACCAATGGGCACCGAGAGGCTTGATCCAAGCGTTGACCCAGGTTCCTATTCTGGGGATGATTCCTTATCTGGACAATGCTGCGATCGCACAAACTTAGCACAGGTCGCTTCCAGCTTGGATCTGGAAGCTTTAGGTTCTTTACCCTATCCGGTTTAATAGGTGCCTTGATAGGTTGTCAAAATAGGATGTTCAGGCAATACGAGTGCTAATCCATAACGGCTGTGAAGGTTGCCGGGGTAGGGATAGGGCTGTAGGCAGGCTATGCTTGCGATCGCACTTTCCAAGCCACATAAAAGGGAATCTGATAGAATTCTGCCAAAATCCATACAGTAATGCTCAAATGTGCTAAAAATACCAGAACAAGCCATAACAATGGAAACTCAGCCCCAGCACTATCTTCTAGGGGTGGAAAAATTTGGTAAATTAACCCAATTAGCGTCGTCGGGATCACAGTCAAACCAACGCTGAGAATCCAAATTGCTACAGTCAACTCTGAGTTAGCATGATGAAGCGGTTGCCAGCGTTGACCTGTCCAGCGCCAA
Source organism: Acaryochloris sp. CRU_2_0 (assembly GCA_012034865.1). Classification (GTDB taxonomy): domain Bacteria; phylum Cyanobacteriota; class Cyanobacteriia; order Thermosynechococcales; family Thermosynechococcaceae; genus Acaryochloris. The sequence continues at coordinate 22,990 of JAAUOM010000014.1, forward strand.
TAAATCGATTGTGTAGTATCTGCCAGACAAACCGATTGTTGAGATAGGTTAGCAGTAAAAATATGACGACAAAAACTACAGGCAAAGGCATCCATCAGCATTAAAGGATTGAGCTGGCCATAACGACACACAGGGCAGTGATAACTTTGCTCGTAGTTAAGGGTGGTAGATAGAGATTGAGCCATTGTTGCTTCCCTGAAGAGTTTAAGCAAAAAACATCTCCCATCCTACCTCCTATATTTGAGAATGACTGTTGAAGTTGAACCATTGACGGTAGAAATGAGGAGTCAATCTTCACGTACCCTTTCCCCTTGCCATGTCAGAGATTGCTGTTGGTTTCAGATGCGGTGATTTACATAATAATCACGGGTGCCCTGAGCCGTCACTGCTTCACCAATCCGGTTTAATGCATGGGCATAGGCGGCGGTGCGAACAGAGACCTGCTTAGTTTGAGCAATGAGCCAAATTGTTTCAGTTTCCTCTACCATTTTTTGCCGGAGCTGTCTGTGTACCTCTGCTTCAGTCCAGTACAACCCACTCCGGTTTTGTACCCATTCAAAATAGCTCACCGTTACCCCCCCTGCATTCACTAAGATGTCGGGGAATACCGTCACCCCTTTTTGCTCTAAAATAGCATCTGCTGCTGAGGTGACAGGGCCATTAGCGACTTCGAAGATATAGTTGGCTTGAATTTGAGTGGCGTTGTCGGCGGTAATTTGATTTTCTAAAGCGGCTGGAATCAGCAGATCCACGTCTAACGTCAATAACTGGTCATTAGTGATAGTCTCATGCTCAATGAGACTGCACACACTGCCTTCACAATAGACGGCTTTCATGGCTCGACTGGCTTCTTTCTGTTTGCGAATACTGGTAATGTCCAAGCCTTGCGGAGCATAAATACCTCCCTGGGAATCGCTAACCGCCACCACTTTATATCCCGCTTGATCGAGCAGTTCGGCCACCACTGCCCCAGCATTGCCAAAGCCTTGAACAGCTACTGTTGTTTGGGCTGGGTTCAGATTCAGTTTGGGTTTCATCGCTTCAATGACGAAAAAAGCTCCCATCCCTGTGGCCGTATCTCTCCCAACACTGCCCCCAATGGCTAAGGGTTTGCCCGTCACTACCCCTCGGCAAATCTGGCGTTTAATGATACTATATTGATCCATCATCCAGCCCATGATCATTGGATTGGTATAGACATCGGGGGCAAGAATATCTACATCGGGGCCAATGAAATCGGCGATCGCATCCACATACCCTCGACTGAGCCGCTCCAATTCCATCCGAGACAAAGCTTTAGGATCAACGGTAATTCCACCTTTACCGCCTCCAAAGGGTAAGTTTAAGGCTGCACACTTAAAGGTCATCCAAAAGGCCAGGGACTGAACTTCGTCAAAGGATACCCCTGGATGGTAACGAACCCCGCCTTTGGCAGGTCCACGGGTATCGTCATAGCGAACTCGATAGCCTGGAAAGATCTTCAGCTCACCATTGTCCATTCGCACAGGAATGGAGACCCCCAGTTGAGCCTTAGGATATTTCAACGTCTCCAATACATCATCTGGCAAATCAACATGTTCTAAAGCTGTCGTTAAGCGGTGACTGGCATCGCTAAATAATTGACCATCCGCTTTACTCACTGAGGTACCCTACTCTTCCTAGACGATGGGACAATCTAGATCGCTGATTCCAGCCTACCCTTTACCCCATCGTACTTGTCCACTCTTTATTCATTAACAGTTGGATCGCACTTGGGAGTGAGTTGGAGATGCGATCGCGTTAAAAACAGTGCAATGCTTAAGTCTGGTAAAGTTTTGCATAATTCCTAGTTCAAAAACTGATATAAATCAAGAACTCCCCATTGACCAGAGATCTAGTAAGTTACTGAGGAGGAATTGATATGTTAAGTGAATCCCTTGAGGCTAGATCAACCAGCAAGCTGGGGGAACACCATGCCAATCTGGTTAAAAACTTGAAGTATCGAGTGACAAAGGCTCAGGCTTGCCATGATCAACAGTTGCTGGCTTTATTGGCCTATGAGCAAGCCCAACTCGAAGACCAAGAAAACCAGGAAAACCAAAAGGAGGGCTCTAGCGATTCCGATCAACAAAAAGCGATTTGGACGCAACTCAAGCAAGCCCTGACCAAACGTTCTCAGCTCAGTGTCGAGAGGATAGTGGATGCTAAAGGCAATGTCTGGTGGCATGTGCAAGATCCGCGTTCGGGTAAAACCTTTAATGCTGAGTCTCTGAATGTCGCCATGCACTGGATTGAAGAAAATCATTTAGGCCAATAGACTAGGCATATCAACGCTCAAATTTGTCTGTCAATCAGCGATTCTGAGATTTGTGGTCAGGTTTTTTGTATGATCATAGGGAATATGCAACTAGCAGTCCTATGAAAGTAGCAGTAACAGGTGCAACTGGTTTTGTCGGTCAACGCCTGATAGAGCGGTTACAAGCAGACGGTCATGCGATCGCGCTTTGGTTCGCAGCCCTGACAAAGCCGCGAAACTTTTCCTGAAAACCGTTTCCCTAACCTGGAGAGGGTTACCTATCAATCTCAAGTATCGGGAGCTTGGCAACAGGCTTTGTCTGGGTGCGATGGCGTTGTCAATCTAGCCGGAGAACCACTTGTTGGCGATCGCTGGACCCCAAAACGCAAACAAGCCATTATTGACAGTCGGGCGGTAAGTACCCAGAAAATAGTTGAGGGGATAGCAGCAGCGACGCCTCAGCCAGGGGTCTTGGTGAATGCCTCCGCTATTGGCTACTACGGCACCAGTGAAACAGCGATTTTTGACGAATCTAGCCCTCCAGGCCATGATTTCTTAGCTGAAGTTTGCCAAGCCTGGGAGAAAGCGGCCCAAACGGTCACGGCAACGGGCACTCGGCTGGTGATTTTTCGGCTGGGTATTGTCTTGGGGATGGGAGGAGCTTTGGCTAAAATGTTACCGCCGTTTCAACTGTTTGCGGGTGGCCCTCTTGGCACAGGCCAGCAATGGTTCTCTTGGGTTCACCGAGATGATTTAGTAGATTTTATCGTCGAGGCGCTAACCGATACCAGCAAATCAGGGGTCTACAATGCTACAGCTCCTAATCCCGTCAGGATGAAGGAGTTATGCGACACTCTGGGGAAGGTCTTGCACCGACCTTCTTGGTTGCCCGTTCCAGACTTTGCTTTAGAACTCTTGTTAGGAGAAGCGGCAGAGTTGGTCTTAAAAGGGCAAAATGTTCAGCCGCAAAAGACGCAAGGCGCGGGTTTTCAGTATCAATACTCGACTATTGAGGCCGCCCTTCAGCAGATTTTGGCCTGATGCTGCTCTGGCCACTTCTGTTTGACGGTAAATCCAGGGTAATTTTCCCTAATAAGCCTTTACGGAAATCCGTGAGCAGTTGCTGAGCCACACGCTCTAGATTGCCTTGATGGCGATGGTCTGCTAGGGCAGTGAGATAGTCCGCAGCACTCATGGCAGCTGGATCGAGTTGATAGCGACTTTGCAATATATTTTCCGGGAGGAATCCTGGGGGTTTGTCAGAATTTTCCAAGGTTTGGAGTAATTCGATCAAGGCGATCGCAACCAATTGGGTCTCATAGGCGGCAGTGCCAATATCATCACAGATCGCCAGTTTGTAAGCTGCGGCTTGGTCGTCCAATTTGACGGGTAATATACCGGGAGTATCCAGTAGGTCTAAGTCTGGGGATATGCGAATCCAGCGGAGCTGGCGGGTAACACCGGGACGCCTAGCGCTTTCCACCATTCGTCGGTTCAAGAGGCGATTGATCAACGCAGATTTACCGACATTGGGAAAGCCCAGAACCACAGCACGGACAGGACGGGAGCGCATCCCGCGATCGCACCGTCGCTGATTAATCTTCACCCCCACTTGGGCCGCTGCTTGCACCACGGCTTGAATGCCTTTGCCCTGTTGGGCATCCGTCCAGTAAGGCTGTTGCCCTTGGGCTGTGAAGGCAGCTAGCCAAGCTTGGTAGGAGACGGGCGTCACCAGATCAATGCGATTCATAACCAAGAGATGGGGCTTATCGCCAATCCAGGCATGAATTTGCGGGTGGTGGCTAGACACGGGAATCCGCGCATCTCTGACCTCTAAAACCAAGTCAACTTTTTTCAGTTGCTCGGCCAGGGCTTTTTCTGCCTTGGCAATATGGCCGGGGTACCACTGAATGGGGGGTGTGGACATGGGGGAGTCTAGAGTCGCTGTTGGCGATCGCGCAAAATTTCTGCCTGTTTTTCGGCGGCGGCTAAGGCATCACGTGTGCCTTGCACCACCGCAGGTGGCGCTTGCTCCACAAAATTGGCATTCTGTAAGCGGCTCTGGCAGGCGCGTATCTCAGCTTCGGCTTTCTTGAGATCTTTGTCTAGCTTGGCTTTTAAAATCTCGACATCAATCACCCCTTGCAAGGGGATTAAGACTTGGACGGTTCCCACAACGCCAACAATGGTTTGTTTGATTTCTCCTTCCAGGGTGGGGACGATGCTTAAGGTCTCAATTTTGGCGAGATCTTGGAGGTAGGTTTGCCCAGCGGTGAGGATTTGGCGTTCGCGATCGCTTTCACTTTGCAAAATTGCTTTAATCGTTTGCTTCTGAGGAATGCTCGCTTCAGCTCGGAGATTCCGCAGGGTGCGAATGGTCTCAATCACCAAATCAAACTGTGCTTCAATTCCTGGATCGACCCAGGCGGTGAAAGCTGGTGTGGAATCAGCATCAGCTTGTTTTTCCGGTGGCTGTGGGTCATAAACCTCAGGGGTATCCTCTGCTGAGCCTTCAGGGGCTGCGTTTGTGAGATCCTCTACCAGCACCGGTTGTTCAGGGGCAAGGGCTAGATCGCCCTCCACAGCTTGGGCTATGGTGTCTAGGGTCTTAGTATCATTGAGGAGAGGGAGAACACGCTCCTTTTGCACCTGCAACGAGGCAATCCAGGCTTGGCGATCCTCATACCAAAGCAGACGGCGATAGACAAAATTAAGGGAATATCCTAGACCAACTAACTCAAAAAAGCTATCGAGGAGGGGGACACGATCAATGGCTGCCAAAACAGCAGCAACAATCGCCAAACCCACCATTGCCAGCGCCAAAGCACAGACCCACCACACCAAAGTCTGATTGGCCTCTAAGAATCGACCAAGCTGCGACGGCAATTCCCCAAATCCATGAATGGCATCCCGCCAATTCCAGGTATGAATTTCAGGTTCTGATGGGGCGGCAGGCTCACGCCGATCTTGATCCGTCGGCATCTCAGCTTCAGCCTCATCTGCAGCCATAGGGGACTCCACGGATTCTGAGACAGCAGCAACAACGGGGAGTGGATTAGGCTCTGTCACCGTTTGCATCTGGGCGGCTTCGGGATAGGGCTGACTCGCCAAAAACTGCTCTGAGGCTGGTTGGGTCAGGGTTTGCCAAATTTCTTCGGTAATGTGGGGCATAAACGGGTGCAGCAGCTTCAGCGTTCCCTCTAGGATGTAGGCTAGGGTTTGTTGAGCGATGCGCCCAGAGGCCGTCCCGTCTTGCTGGAGGCGCGGTTTAACCAGCTCGATATACCAATCGCAAAAGTCCCCCCAAATAAACTCATAGAGACCCTTGGCGGCTTCGCCTAAGCCATAGACATCGATTTGGCTGCGGGTTTGCTGAACTAACCGATGATAGCGAGAGAGGATCCAGCGATCCGCCAGCTCTAGATCAGCAATGCTGGGTTGTCCTAACTGTTGAGGAGTTTGCCCCTTGAGATTAAGTAAGACAAACCGCGAGGCATTCCACAGCTTGTTGGCAAAATTACGAGACGCCTCCACGGAAGCCGATTCATCCGTCTGTCGATTGTATTCCAAACGAATATCTTGACCCGCCCCCGCCACTTCCCGGATCAGGGTATAGCGCAGCGCATCGGTGCCATACTTGTCGATCAGGATTAAGGGGTCAATACCATTATTGGCAGACTTGGACATTTTCTTATTGTTCTCGTCCCTGACCAAACCGTGGATATAGACATCTTGGAAGGGCATCTTACCTGTGAAATGCCCTGCCATCAGGGTCATACGCGCCACCCAAAAGAAAATGATGTCAAAACCCGTTACCAGGGTGGCGGTGGGGTAATAGGTGGCCAGATCGACGGTATCCTCAGGCCAGCCCAAGGTAGAAAAAGGCCATAACCCCGCTGAAAACCAGGTATCTAAGACATCGGGATCTTGCTGGATTTGGACTTCTGACCCAAACTGCGCGATCGCTTTTTGGCGGGCGGCGGCTTCCGTCTCGGCTACGACAAAGGGGGTATGGTCTTGGATTTCGCCTGCCGTTTCACTAATGGCATACCAGGCGGGAATCTGGTGCCCCCACCAGAGCTGTCGGGAGATACACCAGTCTTTAAGATTTACCAACCAATCCCGATAGACCTTGGTCCAGCGTTCTGGTACAAATCGGGGGGATTGCTCCTGGTCGAGAAAGGTTAAGGTTTGTTTAGCCAGGGGTTCGGTTTTCACAAACCATTGGGTGGAGAGCAGAGGTTCCACGGGCACTTTACCGCGATCGCTATAGGGCACACTATGGCGATAGGGTTCGGTTTTGACGAGATAGCCCTCTGCCTCTAGGCGTTCCAGCACCTGTTGACGAGCCGCAAAGCGATCTAATCCGGCAAAGGAGCCGCCATTTTCGTTGAGGGAACCATCCTTGTTGAGGATATTGATAAAGGGTAAATGATGGCGCTGACCCATCTCAAAATCATTGGGATCATGAGCAGGGGTCACCTTGACACAGCCAGTACCAAAAGCCGGATCGACGAGTTCATCGGCAATGATTGGGATTTCGCGATCGCTCATCGGCAACCTGATCGTTTTGCCCACCAAACCCTGATACCGCTGATCCTGGGGGTTGACGGCCACAGCGGTATCTCCCAACATCGTCTCAGGACGGGTGGTAGCCACTTCTACAAAGCCAGAGCCATCCCTGAGGGGATAACGAAACTGCCAAAGATGACCATCGACTTCTTTGTTCTCCACTTCTTGGTCGGACACCGCTGATTGACTGGCAGGACACCAATTCACCAGGTAGTTGCCGCGATAAATTAAACCCTGATCATACATCTGGACAAAAGCTCTGTTTACCGCTTGGGAGAGGCCCTCATCCAGGGTGAACCGTTCACGGGTCCAGTCTACTGATACCCCCAAACGGCGTTGCTGATGGACAATCTTACCCCCTGATTCGGCTTTCCAGCGTTGGGCTTTCTCTAGAAATTCATCTCTGCCGATGTCGTAGCGGCTGATACCTTCTGCTTGGAGTTGTTTTTCTAAGATGGAATGTACGGCAATGCTGGCATGATCGGTTCCTGGTAGCCACAAAGTATTCCGACCGATCATGCGATGGTAGCGAATCAGTACATCAATCAAGGCCGCCTCAAAGGCATGACCCATATGTAAGCTCCCCGTCACATTGGGTGGGGGAATGACAATACAGTAAGGTTCACCAGGATGGGTGGGATCTGCGGTAAAGACCCCTTGTTTTTCCCAAAGGTCTTGCCATTTGGCTTCAGTTGCCTGGGGATGGTACTGGCTAGAGAGGGAAGGAGCGGTGGCAATCATAGACTTAATTCAGGAGGTTGAAGAGGAAATCAGGGGCTAACACTAGGACAGCATTAGATTAAATTCTGCCATATTTACCTCAGTCTGTTGGCTCCTGCTAAACTGTATCCTGAGAACTCGGCCTTTGAACTTGACAGGAGTAACGCTAGAATAACCAGAGAGAACAAACGTCGGTAGGCCAAGTTTTGGCTAGATTCAAGAAGATTGATCTTTATTCATCCTGAGTTAGTTGACTTACCTCCGAATTCCAATCTCATTCCGTTGTCTATATTGATTTTTGCAGGTAAGGTATGACAGTTTACATCGGTAACCTATCTTATGAGGTTACAGAGGATGATTTAAGTGCGGTATTCGCTGAATATGGGGCTGTCAAGCAGGTTAAACTACCCATAGATCGAGAATCTGGTCGTAAACGCGGCTTTGGCTTTGTGGAAATGAATGATGAAGCCCATGAAGATAAAGCTATTGAAGAGCTAGATGGTGCTGAATGGATGGGTCGCACCCTAAAAGTGAATAAAGCTAAACCTCGAACATCCAAAGCTGGTAACGGTGGCGGTTGGGGCGGTAATCAGAGATACTAAACGCTCATAGAGTTGAGACAAGCTCAAATCTATCTCCATCACATTGCCAATGTAGGTAAGGGTCGTTTTTTCTTATCCTCCCTTACCTATTCTATTGAGGATTTTGGAATGATTGGTATTCCCTTCATTCGTTTGTTAGACCCTTTAGTCGGAGAAGTTGAATGACCCAAGTGGTTCTCGGTGACGATGAGCAATTAGAAGCTGCGCTGCGTCGATTTAAGCGCAAAGTATCCAGAGCAGGGATATTTGCTGATATGAAGAAGAACCGCCATTTTGAAACCCCTGCTCAAAAGCGCCAACGCAAGATAACCGCTAGACATCGAGAACGGCGTAGAATGCGTAGTCGGGGGGGTCAAGGCGGTTGATCGGTATCGGGGGGAAGGGGCACTAGGACTAAGCTGCCGCCAGTTCCTTGAGTAGAGGTAGAATTGAATCGCCAGTACTGCTGATAGTGGCGCAAGAAATTCTGCCCCAGGATACCATCCACCTTTAAGACCTTGAGAATGGATGAGGAGAGAATGATCACCTGCAAGTTGCGGCGTTGATGATGATGGAGCTTGACTGAATCGAGGTGAGATCGCGCCGCATCTTCCAAACCACAAAATCCACGAATTTGAATCGGCTGTCTAGAAGCTGGATCCAGTTGGAGTTGGGCGGCCACCTGTTCTGAGATAAATGTATTATCTGCTGCGGTATCCAGTAAGACCCGAAACGAACCTTGGCCATTGATTGACAGTTGAGCCACCATCACCCCTAATTTTTTCTGCAACGGGATGGCTTGGGCGATCTGATCGGCGGGCAAGGGGGTGGGGGGTAACAATCGCAGTTTAGACTGCCCAGGATGTAAATGCAGATCAAATTGGCTGAGGACATCCATACCTAAGACACCCGATACCCCCGCCGGAATAACCGTACTGGTAAACTGGAGTCCCTGTAGACCCTGCACTCGCGCTTGCTGAAAATGCAACGGCGGCAGTTGATGCAACAAGGCATTCATATTGGCACAATCATTGCCTGCTACCGCAAAGGCTAAACGCTGATTGGGGATCGGTTGTCCTCGTAGTTGGAGTGCTTCTACCACAGCGGTTGTCACCATCGAAGTCGAAGCCCCCGTATCCACTAACCAACGGGTGGGCAACTGCTGGAGCTGAGCTTGGAGGGTATAGACATGGGTGTCTGGCAACACGGACAAGGGTAAAGCAGCCGACCCTTGGGTTTGCGGAGGGGGTATCTTCAGACCCTTTACTTGCACAATTGCCCTTAAACCCTCTGTAGAAGCTAGAGGGGCAAAGCTGGGATTATCCTGTGATCGCTCTAATAACAGGTCAGATTGGATTTGATAAGATGATGGCGACAGGGGCATAGCTAGTGCGCCAACATTGACTGTACTCTCTAGCACAAGTACCAACACACAGTGGGCTAGGCCATAGAACCCAACCCTTTGAACAGGCTGATGGATACTGCACAAACGCTTGCTCACCTTCCCCCTTAATCCAGGAATAAACTCAAAGTTAAAAACTCTATACTTGGGTCTCGATTCGGGCAAACCGTTAAATTATTAACTTTTTTATTGTTTTCTTGCGTATAAAATCGATATATATAGCCATATATTGGCAACTCCTCCTATCACGCTTTGTTTGACTGCTGTACCCCCCGTGCTGAGCGAACTTTACTTGAAACACCCGGAAGACAGCTAGGTTATGACCCAAAAAAATGCTTTTCTCGCCTTGTTTTTATCGGTTGTTGCTGGGTTAGTTGCGAGCGCCTTTGGCTTTTGGAGTCTTGATCAACAGAATACCCCCGCTTCCTCTGCATCTAGTCAGCATCCTCCAGCTTCCCCAGCCCCAATCTCTCCACCCATCATTAACCCATCTGATTTACCAGAGGTACAAACTGATATTGCTTTAGCCGAACCGCAGGTTATTCCACCCACCTCTGTCCCACCGAGTTCCCCCTCAACAACGGTAACGCCGACTGCTACATCTGTTCCACCTTCTCCCTATCCGCCGCCGCGAGAGTTCAGAGCCACCGTTCATCCCAGCAACTATGGCGATCGCTATGCCACGAATACTTATGGACAACCCGTTCGCAATAACTGGCTGATTGTTTTACATGAAACCGTCGGGTCAGGAATGAGTGCAATCCATCATTTTAAAACGCCCCACGTCAAGGATGAAGATCAAGCTAGCTATCATACCTTAATTTTTTGGATGGCACCATTGTCTATTTAGTCCCACCCGAGAAGAGGGCTTTTGGAGCAGGCAATTCTGTGTTTGTAGGTGCCAATGGTTCAGAATCTGTGCAAACAAATTCTGACTTACCCCCATCAGTGAATAACTTTGCCTATCACATTTCCTTGGAAACACCTGCTGATGGTAACCACAGTGGCCCCACCCACAGTGGCTATTCTGAAGCTCAATATCAATCCCTGGCTTGGCTAATTGCCCGTACAGGTGTCCCACCGGAACGGGTCACCACCCATGCAGCCATCGATCGATCTGGGGAGCGATCGGATCCGCGTAGCTTTGATATGGCTAAATTTACAGCCATGCTCCAGCGCTTTTGAAGCAGCAAATACCGAGGCATTCCATCTGTTTAGGTCATCTCCCACGGGCAACAGACGATACACTAGCGAATAGATAAGGCCAATCAAGCCCTCAAACTAATCAACCTAGCTGCTGATCAGCTAACTCGTCTCTGCAATGGACAATATTCCCATCATCAAGACGGTGTCAGGACTTCGCCATTTCCTGGATCGTTATTCTAGGCGTTCACTTGCACTTGATCTTGCTGAGTCGTCAAGCTCGATCTTGGGTCAGATTGGTTTGGTACCCACGATGGGGGCTTTACATGCTGGCCATTTAAGCCTGATTCAGCGGGCTCGCCAGGAGAATCAGTGCGTGATTGTCAGCATTTTTGTCAATCCTCTTCAGTTTGCGGCTCATGAGGATCTCGCCCAGTATCCTCAAACCCTGGCTCAAGACCAAGCCTTATGCCAAGCCCAGGGGGTAGATGCCATTTTTGCACCCACGGTAGAGGCGATCGCGGCCAATCCTCCCCTCACCCAAGTAGTTCCTCCCGCCGTCTTAACCGAAAGGCTGTGTGGCCTAAGCCGCCCCAGTCATTTTACAGGGGTAGCCACGATTGTCTTGAAACTATTCCATATTGTCCAGCCTGATCGGGCTTATTTCGGTGAGAAAGATGCTCAGCAGTTGGCAATTATTCAACGGCTGGTTGAGGATCTCAACCTAGTAGTGACGATTGTGCCCTGTCCGATTATCCGAGAGGATTCGGGACTGGCTTATAGTTCGCGCAATGAGTACTTAACGGCGACGCAAAAGCAACAGGCCACCCTTTTGCATCACAGTTTGCAAGCAGCGACCTACTCGTTTGAGTGGGGTGTTCGCGATCGCCAATCCCTATTGGCTACGGTTGCCCAGACCTTGGCCAAAGAACCTCAGGTGCAAGTGGAGTATGTTGATTTAGTCCATCCCCTGACGTTACAGACCCTAGAGCGGATCACGGAGCGGGGGCTAATCGCTGTGGCGGCTCATGTCGGTGCTGCCCGCTTGATTGACAATATTGTCCTGGATGCCCGTTTGCCGATTTTGGCCATTGATGGACCCGCTGGAGCAGGTAAATCAACGGTGACCCGTCGGTGTGCCCAACAATTAGGGCTACAGTATCTGGATACAGGAGCCATGTATCGAGCAGTGGCCTGGTTAGCTCTTGAGCAACAGGTGGAGATAACCGATGATTTTGCCCTTGCTGAACTGGTTGAGCAGTATGAGATTGCGCTGCAACCCCATCCTAATCCTGAACAGCCGCCGCAAGTTTGGGTGAATGATCAAGAGGTAACTCAGGCAATTCGCACCGCAGCCGTGACGGCAGAGGTGTCTGCGATCGCAGCCCACCCCATCGTCCGTGAGGCTCTTATCAAACAGCAACAGCGCTGGGGACGCAAGGGGGGCTTGGTGGCCGAAGGCAGAGATATTGGCACCCATGTGTTTCCCGATGCGGGCTTAAAAATCTTCTTAACGGCATCCATTCAAGAGCGCGCCCGTCGCCGCCAACAGGATTTACAGGGGCAAAGTCTGCCAACGCCGACCTTGGTTGACCTAGAGCAGCTCATTGCTGAGCGTGATTATAAGGACAGTCACCGCGAGATCGCCCCCCTGCGTAAAGCCTACGATGCCATTGAGATCAATACTGACGGCATGAGTATCGACCAAGTGATCGCTCAAATTACCTCTTTGTTTCAAGAAAGGTTCCCAGGTGTCAAGAAAGGTTCCCAGGTATAAAGTAAGCCTGTGAGTCTGATCGCAACGCGGAGGGGTGCGTTATGCTAGTCCAAATATCTCTATAACCCCTTCTCAAGTCTCTTCTTTCCTGGAGTCGGCATGAAACTGGCAGCGCGTATAACTCAGGTGTCTGCGTCCTTGACCTTGGCAATTTCGGCAAAAGCCAAAGCCATGAGGACTGAAGGCATTGATGTCTTGAGTTTCAGCGCTGGCGAACCCGATTTTGATACCCCAGACCCTATTAAAGCGGCGGCTAAACAAGCCTTAGATCAAGGTAAAACCAAATATGGTCCAGCCGCTGGTGAACCAAAGCTCAGAGCGGCGATTGCCCGAAAACTCCAGCAGGAAAATCGCTTGAACTTCCAGGCTGAGAATGTTCTGGTTACCAATGGGGGAAAGCAGTCCCTCTATAACCTGATGCAAGTTTTACTGGATCCCGGCGATCAAGTTCTGATCCCAGCCCCCTATTGGCTGAGTTATCCAGAGATGGTGAAGCTGGCGGGGGGAATTCCCGTGATCTTGCCCACCGAGGCCAAAACAGACTTCAAAATTACGCCTGAGCAGTTACAGCAAGCGATTACCCCCCAAACCCGCTTACTGGTGCTCAATTCTCCTTCTAATCCCACAGGCATGGTCTATACCCCCGCTGAGATTGCCGCCCTTGCCGCCGTCATTGTAGACCACCAGATTTGGGTCGTCTCTGATGAAATCTATGAAAAAATTCTCTACGATGGCGCTGCACAGCTCAGTATTGGGGCAGTGAGTCCGGCTGCTTTTGAGCGGACGATTATTAGCAATGGCTTTGCCAAAGCCTATTCGATGACGGGGTGGAGGATCGGTTACCTGGCTGGTCCTCTAGAGTTGATTCAGGCTGTAGATTGCTTGCAAAGCCATAGCACGTCTAATGTGTGTACGTTTGCCCAATATGGGGCGATCGCAGCCCTAGAAGGCTCCCAAGATTGTGTAGAAACGATGCGGCAAGCCTTTGCCGAACGTCGGCAACTGATGTTTAATTTGCTCACAGCTATCCCTGGTGTGAACTGCCCTCAACCGCTAGGAGCCTTTTATATGTTTCCTGACATTCGTTGTACGGGCTTAGGATCCCTCGAATTTTGTGAAAAGTTGCTGGATCAATACCAAGTTGCCGTTATTCCTGGTTTAGCCTTTGGCGCGGATGAGTGCATCCGCCTATCCTACGCTACGAATCAAACCACCATTGCTCAAGGGATGGAGAGATTAGCCCAATTTATAACGGCTTACACCCGTTAGCCGCCTGCAGCGCTTTGCCCGCCTACTTCCCTTGAAGGAATGATCCTCAAACTCAATCCTTGGGGCATTCTCGACGTTCCAATTGTGTCAAAGCATAGCGATCTCAGCCGCAGATTCCGATGAAACGGTATGCTTTGCATAAGATTCTTTGAGCATTGGTTCATTGCTTTGCCCATTCACTGGTGGTCTTTGGGTCTGATGTTCGCGTTCTGAATCCTACCGGAGAGAGAAATCACTATCATGCTGTTTAGGGACTGACCCAACTCATGAAACAACTTCTTTACCTGGAAATTCCCACATCGGCGATCGCAACTGTGCAAACTTGGTTGCACCAGCAAACGGCTGCAAGCTTAGGTTTAGAGGCTGCCTGTACCATCCTCCAGACAGCGACGGGTATTCAAATCACGACGGGTGCTGCCCACTTAACGGTTTTCCTTTGGCAGCACTTAAATACCACCTATCTAAAAGTGATGCAATGGTCCGCCCAACCTTTGCCCAGCCAGCAAGTTTGGTTAAACCGCTTCACAGCGACCCTCAAAGCCACCTTTCCCTATCAACCCCAACCCTTCCCCGACATTGATCTGACCCAGGCCAATATTTTCAGTGCCCTAGCACCCTATTACCCTCTCACAGCCCAGTACTTTCAGCAGATTCCCAATGGCGAAGCTGACTTACAGCGGGTCTATTGGTGGGAAAAGCGCTGGCGAGAAACCGTCAAGAACGGTCAGCAACCCCCAACAGCCCAGACCCACCCCATTCTCTACACTGCCCCGCCGATCTCTACCCCCGATTCCGCTTGGGATATTGTGATTGTCGGTGGTGCCCTGGGTGTTTTAACCGCAGCCATGATGGCGCGTTTGGGTTATAAAGTCGCCCTAGTGGAGCGGATCAAATTTGGGCGGATGAATCGGGAATGGAATATCTCTCGCAGTGAACTGCAAACCTTAGTCGATGTGGGCTTGCTCTCAGAGAAGGAGCTAGAAAGTGTAATTGCGCGAGAATACCACAATAATTTCAACCAGTTTTTCAGTGGCAATAATCCGCCTGCGGCTAGAGCCTCAGTCCTTTATACACCGACGGTTCTAAATGTAGCGATGAACTGCGATCGCTTGCTCCAGCTCTGTGGTGAAAAGCTGTTAGCCGCTGGTGGCCAAATTTTTGAGTGTACCGAGTTTGAAAAAGCGTTTCTAGAACCTGAAGCCGTGACGCTGCAAGTTCGCAATTTACAAACTGATCAACTCTCCTACTTACAGGCGCGGTTATTGATCGATGCCATGGGCACAGCCTCGCAAATTGCCCAGCAGATCAATGGCGGACAGGCGTTTGACAGTGTTTGCCCGACGATTGGTGGTGTGGTGAAAGAGGGTTTTGCCCCTGGGGTCTGGGATCAAAACTATGGAGAGCCTCTGTTTACGGATGGTGATACCAGTCGGGGTCGTCAATTGATCTGGGAAATGTTTCCGGGGGAAAACAATGACCTCACCATTTATCTGTTCTACTATCATCAAATTTCCGCTGAAAATCCCGGTTCACTCCTGGAACTGTTTGAAGATTTCTTTGCCTGTTTACCCGACTATCGTCGCTGCGATCTCGATCAATTGGTCTGGCGCAAAGCTGCCTTTGGCTATATTCCAGGCCGCTTTAGTCGCAATGCCCAGGATCGGTTACCGGGATGCGATCGCATCCTCTCCATCGGCGATGCCGCTTCCCTCAACTCCCCTTTAATCTTTACGGGCTTCGGCTCCTTAGTTCGCAATCTGCCCCGCGTCAGCCACTTATTACACACCGCCTTGCAAAGCAATCTCCTATCCGGCAAAGACTTGGGGTTAGTCAATGCCTATCAAGACAATCTTGCCGCCACTTGGATTTTCTCACGGGGGATGATGGCTAAACCCCAATCTAACTTACCTCCCTACTGGATCAACGCCATTCTCAATGCCTTCTTCGGCGTTTTAACCACTGAACCCCCTGCTGAAGTGGATGATTTTATTAAAGATCGCGGCGGCTGGTTATTTATGACCCGCACTATTCTCAAAGCAGGCATCCGTATGCCCCAAATCCCTTGGTGGGTAATGCGAGCGATTGGCCTCAAAGAACTTTTAAGCTGGGTTCCCACCTACTTGGCCTTTACTTGGGCAGCCCTTCTGTCTTTTTTGTTTGGCAACTGGCTACCCCAGCAATTGCAACGTTGGCAACAGCCTCTGGCTCAACGTTGGCCCCGCCTATGGCTGCGACTGCTCAGTTGGAGTTATCAGCTCACCTATGGTGTCGGCAAACCCCAATTACTGTTGCATCTGCCCCCTCTAACAGCCTCCGCTACAGCCGAGCCATCTGCTCTAGAGTCCCCTACCACTGGAACCATTTCCAGTGTTTCCAATTAATCATACCTATCTAGCTTTCCCCTAGATTAAACCTCTCACTGCTACTGCAAAGCACGGCTAGTCGTCTGTCAATTTTTAATTAACGAGTCAGAAATTTTGTGGAGGCTAGAGCATTGTTGAATAGGATGATAAGGGACTCCAGATCCCCTCCCAGGATGGGTAGGGGTGGGTTGCTGTTTGAACTTTCTTGCCTCAACGCCGTATAGTAGGGCTACATCTAGCCCAACAGCCGCAGCACCACTGTAAACTTCTTACAAATTGAGGATTTCCTATGGATCTTTGGCAATTTAGCATCCTCGCCATCAATCCTCTCCAGAGCACATTAGTCAGATGGTTCCACAGCTTAGGAGATAGCTATCCGATCCTATCTTGGCTGATTGCCCATCCTGTGGCTGCGGTTATCAGTCTATTGGTTTTTTTAGCCGTCATTCAACTCCTTCTCGGTTGGATTAGTAGTGGGATTAAACATCTCTTAGTCTCGATCGTTAAATCTCCCTATTCTTTGGTGAGATGGTTTTTGGGTAAAACAACCGCTCCCCTAGGCTCAGCTAAAATCCAGAAATTCAGCAGATCGGGCAAAGGCAAAGAACCCGATCAAATCACCGCCATTCTCAAACGCCTAGATCACCACCAACATGAGCAAGACAAATTACTCAAAGAGCTGAAGTCGCTACTTCCCCTCAGCTTGCCAGAAGATCAACCTTCCCCTACCCCAGCCCATGACCTGAAGACTACCCCTGATGACGCTGCGACCAAGATCCCACCCCCTTAACCATCGATACACCTGGCACGACCAATTTAGGATCCCTATAGGAGGCAATTTACAAAGTGTTCCATAGGTCGGCAATATTTTGTTAAGTTTTGATCTAAAATAGTGGGTGCAAGCAGGTAAATGCATAACAATGGCCAGCCAAACAATCGTTGCTGAAGTATCAAAATCCACTCAATTCCAACAGTCTGTTGCAGATGTGCCCCCAGGCAATCCAGAATCTCGTCTTTTTGAGGCGGTCAAGCGCCTGTATAAATCTGATCATCAGGCTGAATACTTAGATATCAATGCCGAAGCAGAGTTGCTGCTCCAGCAATTGCAAGCAGATATCCAGAAGATGTCAGCGATCGCCAACCCATAAGATAATCTTCTTCAGCTCTCCCAGTGTACCTACGGCGTATAGGTCTAAGCGGGTGATGTTTCCTTTAAATAACTCAAAAACCAGTTGACTGCCGTAGCCCGTCGGGTTCGGCGGGGATTGAGCTGATCAATGGTATAGCCACCAAATTCCAGTTCTTCTTTTAATAACTGCTTATTCTCTGAAGGAATTGAGCGGGTCAATTTAATTGTGGCGGGTCGGCTGCCGATAAAGTCTGGGGGTTCTGGATAGGCTTCTAGCCAAAGATCATCGACTTGAGCGGTATCCCATTGTTGGGCGATTGGATCGTAACGATACCCCAAGTGATACCAAAGCATTTGATTAACCACCTCATCAGGAATTTTGTCTTCTAAGATGGCCCAGAACGTCTCTGGCGTCAGAGTTGGTAAGTTAGAGGCGGTTAAAGGAGAGATCATAGGCTTATTCTGAGGGGCGCGGTTGAGTGGTGCGCTGGAGTAACCATAGGGTGGCGACCACTCCAGCCAACTGACCTGCGATGGTATTAATACAGGCTTGAATCACAAACAGATCGATGGGTTCGACGAGTTGATTGGGATTGAGACTGAAGACCGCGACCCCTTGGGAAATAGCTTTGCCAATAATGGCTCCCACCAACCATTCGCCGCCCATGACCGTTACTAATATACCCACCAAATCGGTGATCAGAACCGTTTTAATTAATCGCAGGGTCGCGGCTTTAGACGGTACTGCTGCGCTTGGCGCTAAAAATCTTCGCCCCCAGCGGGTGTAGCGAAAACTCCAATAAACGCTGACGCCCAAGAGCAAAATGCCCCCCACCGTAAACAGCAACCCTAAACCACTAATGGGATTGCTGGCTTGGTTGGGATTGCTGGCTCGGCTGAAAAACGCAAACAAAACCGTTATGCCAGAGATGACCCCCAAGACAACCTTAATCCAGAAACTGATCCAACCCACAAGGCGGAAGGCACCGCCCAAATTTTTGAAATCAGGAGACCGGGATAGAGCGTCAGACGGTCGGGTCATATCTCAATTTTAGTCCGGTAAGTCATATTGACTGACAATGTGCTTGGCGTATTCTGGCACATGGGCCTCTACCTTGTCTGGATAGTTCCGCTTGACGTAAATATAGTTGCGGGTAAAGTGCGAATCAATTGAGAACCGCGCATATTCTAAACCTCGTGGACCCACTTTGTCGATGACAACCCCCATGAGCTTCGCCGCCCACATGGGCAGGGTTACGCCTTTGTCGTAGGCGGGGATGCTATTTTGGACGGCGGCATGGCGATCGCCGGAGGCCATCACGGGTTGGGTTTCCAACTGATCCATCACCAGATCGAGCATTTCTTGGCCAATTTCATTGCGAACCACAATCCACTGCCAACCGTAGGGCGATCCCATATAGCCCACCACCAAATCCGCCAGGGAATTGGTGTAATCAAAACAGCTCATGCAGGAGGGGGCAAAAATGTCCTTCAGTTTGTTGGTTTTCAGGCCAAAAAACGGCACCATCTCAATTGAGCCATCTTCATGCTTAAAGTGAACCCGGAAGTCTTGCATAAATTCATAATGAACCACTGTCTCTGGGGAACGGCTGGTGGTTTCTAAGAACTTTTGCAAGCCGGCGCGATCCACATTGTCCACACAGGGAGTGCCCAAAACATAGAGTTTCTCTAGACCTAAACTATCCTGTACTGAGCGTAGGGCTTGGGTTTGACACCCCACCCCAATCACTAGCAATCGCTTCATTCCCGACTGCTCAATCTGCTCTAAGACCGATAGGTTAGGAGATAAGGTGGGTTTATTGACGCGAGCAGCCAGGATTTCTTCAGGGGTACGAGCCAGAACGGGTTTGGGTTGGAAGCGATCTTCTTCCGAGTTTTGGACGCAAACGACCCCTTCGACTTTGCCCTGCTTCAACATTTCGATCGCAACGGTGCTGACAATTCCTGTCCACTGAGCCCCTGGAATCGGTTCAATTTTGCGGGCGGTCATCATCTGGTTGCTGACCCCAAAATACCAGTCATCCTCGTTTTCTAGGTCTCGACTGCGACCGTGGGCTTTTTCTTCTAGCTCGGCAATCTGCTGGTTTAAGAAGGCACAGGCTTCTTTGACGTAATGGATATAGTAGGTATCGCAAAGACCACATTCGCTACACAGTTCCTTAGCAGGTCGGGAACTCGTCGATTTGAGGGCTTTGGCTTTTTTGTGGGGTTGTACCGAGGTCATAATTAAAGACGCTTTGTGATTCAGCACCCACCAGCAAGCTTGAGGTGCCGAGTTAGGATGGATTAAACACTCTGATTGTAAACAGTTTAGGGTCAGCAACGAAAGGGGCGTTGATTTTTCTGTGCCAGTGGAACGGGGGTGGCTTTAATCGTTATGGGCATGATCAAACTCATAAAGATAAAAGAGACGACTGAACCGTTGCAGTAAGTATCCAAGGGTTGCTAGGAAGAGACCACTGAGCGCTAACCACCAAAATGTGCTGGGAGGAGCTGCTAGTAAAGAGGTGGGGGAGAGGGCTTGCGATCGCCCATCCACCATCACCCCTACCCCAAAGCAAACCCCACCCGCAACGAACGCCAAGATCTTCAACTGCTGAATCCGGTTTAAAGCACGGCAACAGACTTGACAATCTTTGGTGTGGGTGTGCCATACATCAAACAGCTTTTCCTGATCCCGCTCAGGCTGAGGGAGTTGCGGATCACAGGTTCAGGGAATTCCACCGCCAGCACGAATTTTAAGCCACTGTCGCAGGGCAATCACCATTTTGTCTTGGGGATTGGGAGTATACACAGCCTCTAGCCAGTTGCCTCGTTCCTGGTGTCCTATTCGCTTTTCTTGATAGTGGAGGAACGCCAAGTCTTGATGGAGAAACAGGGGTGCTAACACATGGCCCAACCATACGGGCATCGGCCAAGCAAAAAATCCTAATCCGGGGGGCGTTTTACCTTGGGTATCCTTGATCAAGACCTGGCAGCCAATATGACGACACCAGCCAGGACGAGTTGGACTGGCATACAGGGCCAAGATCATCTGACCCTCATTTTCAAAAGTGGATTCGATCCGCATATGGCAAGGGGGTTGGAAATCATGAACCGCTTTTTTGAGAATAGTGGGGACAGGGCGGATGTCAAAGGCAAACCCTTCTTGAGTGGAGACCTCCCGGACAGGGTTCATATCGTAATAATTGGCATCTCGATAGTGATTGCCCATAATGCCGTGGTGAGAAACCGGGACATGGGCCGGGTCGGCAATATTTTCCATCAAAAAGTCCCAGCCGTAGGGAAAATCCCGCACGTACCAAAATAGCTTAATGGCTCGCTCTGGCATTTCCGTTAATTCAGGAATCGTGCGTGGGGAACGTTCCTGGCTAAGCTGTTTAGCTTTTGCTCCAGACTCCGGCCATACCCAAATTAGACCCTGTTGCAGTTGAGTGGGATAGGCGATCGCACAAGCACGAGGATTGTCTCGATGGCGTTTGGCAGTCTCCAGATCCAGGCTTTGGGGAATATCCAGGCACTGTCCCTCTGACCCAAATCGCCAAGCATGATAGGCGCACATCAACGTACCATCCGCTTCTACACGACCTTCAGATAACGGTGCCAGCCGATGGGGACAGCGATCTTCAAAACAGTGCCATGCCCCATCTTTATCGCACCAAAGTACTAATTCTTTTCCTAAAAGTTGAATCGCATGGGGAGATTTTTGATCCAAAAATTCAGCTACCGCCATGGGATACCATTGCTGGGTCCACTGAAAGGTTTCAGAATGAGTAAAGGATGCTTCAGCCGCTATTGGGATCTGCTCTGATGCAGCCTGATCAGTCTTGAGGGATAAACGGGTCTGAGTGGTCACAGTGTTAAGTGCAAGGAAATGGGTTGATCCTTCTTAATATAAACCCCATCCAAGGTGAGCACTGGAGTTTTCGAGATCAATTTTCTTGGCCTTATTCGCCATGCATTAGATATTGCCGCTATGCCCCCTCAGGAGCGTCAAGAAGACCCTCCCCCACGCTGAACCCTGAAGCGATTGGTGGCTTGGGTCAAAAAACAATTCAACATCGACTGCTGCCGAGACACGCCGCACAAAGTGCTCAAAAGCTTGGGCTTTTCTTGGAAGAAAGCCCGCAAGTTATTGAATAAAGCTGACCCAAAAACGAGCAGCCTTTCTCGAAAAGCTGAACGGACTCCTTGACGATGCCCTGTGCCAATGCTGTTTGTTGGTCTATATCGATGAAGCTCATGTTCATCTCAATACAAATGAAGGCTATGGCTGGTCTATTAAAGGGGAAGGCTTTTGGGTCTCTTCGAGTTCTCCAAGGCTAGCAAAGGTCTCTTTCTACGGTCTCTACCTGTACAACTTGGCTCAGGTCAGGATTTTCCCTTATGACATAGCCAATAAGTTCACCTCTGTAAGATGTACTTAAAAAGCTGCGGGCTGAATTCCCTGAAATTCCCTCTTCTGTCACTCTGGGATGGCGTACCTTACCACCGCGCCCAACTTGTATCCCTCTTCTGTCACTCTGGGAGTAGAATATTCGCAAGGTTGATTTTTCGTGATCTAGTGACTTGTTGATGGGTCGTGGTGACAATGAGAAATCGTCATTTCGAATTCTCTCTGCCTAAAGTGACAAAAGAGGGATATGTCCTCGAAAACGCTACTCTCTGCCCCTCTAAGAACAGATTACCCCTCCCTAGGCCAACGGATCGTTTTTCGTCTTAAGGTTACGGGTTTACAACTGCGTCGAGCTTGGCAAAACCGATGTCACCAGTCGATTCACCGCCATCCTCAAGCTTTGACCTTAATTGACTATCCCATTCTCGCTACCTCGAAAACACCCCTGTGGACAAGCGAAGCTGCGCAAGAAAGTCGATGGATTGCAGGCAAAATTCAGAACCTGCGAGTAGCACTCCAAGACCTAAATGGGATTGAAATTCCTAAGAGCGGGATTTTTAGCTTCTGGGCACAGATAGGGCAGCCGACTCGCAGGAATGGCTATGTGGAAGGCCGTGAACTGCGGCAAGGATGCCTTATCCCCAGCGTTGGCGGTGGTCTCTGTCAACTCTCAAATGCCCTCTACAGCATTGCCCTAGAGACCGGATTTGAGATCCTTGAGCGCCATGCCCATTCCCAAGTGATTCCAGGGTCATTGGCAGAGGTAGGACGGGATGCAACGGTATTCTGGAATTATGTTGATCTTCGGTTTAGAGTCCCTGAAAATACTCGGATTGAAGCCTACCTAAGTGCCACGGATCTGGTGGTGCAGGTCAGGAGTTCACAGACCCCTCACCCCTCCCCTACTTCATCTAGCACCAAGGATGCTCAGGTGCGTTCCTGGGTAGATGCAACCCACCATTGTGATGCCTGTAATGTGTCGGGCTGTAGCCGTTCAACCCCTCAACTAAGGACAAAACGGATGTTACGCACGGCCTATCTTGTGGATGAATATTGGCCAGAATTTGATCACTATATTCAAGCCCATCGCCAAGATCAGGATTGGTTAATGTTACCCCTTCCAGGAAAGAACTGGAAAAAAGCAAACTATGCCTGGAATACTCAGGGATTTGCCACGGTCAAATCTGCAACCTGGCAAACTCTCCAGCGATCGCTGGCCTCTCGGCATCTTCCTGTGCAAGGTAAATCGCGTCAAGAACAGTTATTGCGAAACACTCAGCGTTTGGCTGAACAATATGTGGCCTGGGCAGAGTACGACATCACCCATGTGGTGGTCATGCAGCATCTGCTGCCTTTTCTCTGGCAGACGGGGGTTTTGGCAGGTAGAACCTTTGATGTGCTGATGACACGATTGTCCCTGTCAACTCTACAGAAACGATTGGATGTCCTTGCCCAACGCTATCCTCAGAGTCCAACCTTGGCAGATTTTAGAGCTGACCAAAGGCTATTGGAATTAGAACATCAGGCTCTGAGGGCAGCCCGACAGTTGATCACGCCCCACTCTGAAATTGCCCAGCAATATCCCGACAAAATAGTCCGGTTGAACTGGTCGCTCCCCCAGACCCAAGGCTTAGTCATATCTGGAAATATAATTTTATTTCCAGCTCCAACGTTGGGGCGCAAAGGTGCTTATGAACTGCGAGACGTACTCAAAACCCTCAATCTCTCTGTCTCTATTTTGGGGGCAGAACTGGAAGGCGATTGCTTCTGGGAGGGATTATCCGTACAGAAATTTCAAGGCAATCTATTTCAAAAGGTGGGTGTGGTTGTCCTACCTGCCCATATTGAACACCATCCAAGACTGTTATTACGGGCGATCGCTCAGGGTATTCCTGTGATTGCTTCTGCGGCCTGTGGACTACAAGGAGTAGCAGAAGTCATTACGATTCCCACAGGTGATATTTCAGCTTTAGGGCAGGCTTTAGCAGAACTTACACAAACTCGTGCTAGCTAGATCATACGCAGAATCTGAGCGGTGATGGCGAGGCTTTCCGTATATAAAACATCTTGATTCCAGTGTTGCAACTGCTGACTAAGTAGGGTTTCGGCAGATTGGTCTTGCAAGGGGGTAACATGTTGGATCCGGCAAGATTGGGCACCTCCTCCCGCTTCCATACGCATACAGCCTTTTGTTTCAGAGCAAAGAACTGTACAGCAATCGGCTTGCAAATTGGTAGAAGCCAGTTTGAGGTCGATCAAATCGCCAGCCACTTCTCCCGGTTGGGTAGGAATGGCAGCCAGCTCCGCGTGAATAGACCGCTGCTGAGGATTGACAAATGTAATGCGTTTGAGGTCGTAGTCTCCCCCTTCTGACTCAAAAGCCACGGGTTGCCATTGTAAACGGCTGGCTAACCATCCTAAAAACAGCAAGGCTTGAGCGGGATTGCCTTGTTCATAGTCTAGGGTGACTTGATCAACTTCATTTAAGGCTGCCCGCCTACCCGGTGGATCAAATGCCTCTGCGGTCAGTTCTTGCCATGCGGCTAATCGCCGCCAGTTGAGGTCAACAATATTGATTCCTTGCGAGATCAACTCTTGAATGTTGATCAGCTCTTGTTGGGAGTCATGATATTGGCTAGAGTCTAGAATGACGGCATTACAGGCAGATGCCAAACGCTGAAATAGCTGAATGTTGGCTGCTGGTACAGCTTTCCACCAGAGGAATTTGGGAAGGCCGCCAATCAGCAGAGATTGAACAAGGCCCCCGACTCGGTCTAGGGCTGTTTCCGTCCCTTTGAGAGAAATATACTCACAACAAATGAGGGAGCTGCGGTTTTGTTTTTTAACCGGGCAATAGGCAGATACTTGAGCTGTGACGCCTTCATCTGTACCGTCGGTGGGAAACAGAGAAATCACCCGACAGGGATTTTGACTGGCGATCGCATCGGCAATCCCGGAACCATCTGCATCCAATACATACTGAGAGGATGAGATACCCTCCGTTCCTTGGCCCAATCGTTGATCCGTCAATGCCTGCCGGAGTTTTTCTAAGGTTTCCATATTGGACTTGCCCGTTTCAGGTAACCCCAAGACCGTTTGGGCAGATCGCAGGGCAGCCTGCATCCGAGGGCCATAAATACCATCGACAGGGCCGGTATAAAATCCTAAAGCAGCTAAGAGTTGTTGGGTTTCTTCTGGCTCATAGACCACCAGGCTAAAGGTGGTCGCCCGCGTGGCCGTCGGGAACATGCCCCCATTGCCAGAGGCGTTATAGCTGGTCCAAATCTTACTTAATTCCCCATTGATTTCATTGAGGGAAACATCTTTAGGGGGTTGCAAAGAGACAAGGGGAGCAGATTGAGTGGTCATAAGCTTGAGCAAAGTTAGAGATGAGGGTTAAGCGTAGGGTATAACGATCAAAACGAGAACCGACAAGCAACCCTAGAGTCGTCGCCAGCGGCGGCCATCTCGGTTGAGGAGAAGTTCTGCGGCTTCCGGTTCCCAGGTTCCGGCTTCATAAGTGGGCACTAAGGCTGGATCCGTGGGCGCTTCCCAAGCGGTCAAGGCTGGGGTTAAGACCCGCCAAGACTCTTCAACTTCATCCGCGCGGGTAAAGAGGGTCTGATCGCCTAACATGGCATCTAAGAGTAAGCGATCGTAGGCATCGCCTGTGGATTCACCAAAAAATGAGCCATAGCTAAAATTCATGTCTACAGAGCGAGTGCGCAAATCTGGACCGGGCATTTTGGCTTCAAAGCGCAGTGAAATCCCCTCATTGGGCTGAATCCGCATGGCCAAAATATTGGGATTCGCCTGCTGAGCCGCCGACTGAAAAATCAGAAAAGGAACCTCTCGAAAGTGGATGGAAATTTCTGAGACTTTTTCGGCAATCGTTTACCTGTGCGCAGATAGAAAGGCACCCCTTGCCACCGCCAGTTATCGATCAAAAGCTTGAGAGCCACAAAGGTCGGTGTTGTTGACTCCCGGCTAACGCCGGGTTCTTGACGATAACCGGGCACCCTCTCTCCTTTCATCCAACCTTGAGAATATTGGCCACGAACCGCAGCATATTCCAGATTGTGAATATCGGCTAAGCGGGTGGCCTGAATCACCTTCACCTTCTCGGTGCGAATGCTATCGGCATCCAAGGCATTGGGGGGTTCCATCGCCGTTAAGCACAGCAGTTGCATAATGTGGTTCTGAACCATATCGCGGAGGGCACCAGAGGTTTCGTAATAGCCTGCCCGATCTTCTACGCCCACTGTTTCAGCGACGGTAATTTGGACATGATCGACAAATTGACGATTCCAAAGCGGTTCAAAAATGGCATTGGCGAACCGGAAAATCAACAAATTTTGGACGGTTTCTTTGCCCAAATAATGGTCGATCCGATAGACTTGGTTCTCGGCACAGACTTCCTGAACGACTTTGTTGAGGGAGTGAGCAGAGCTGAGATCCCGACCAAAGGGCTTTTCAATCACCAGCCGGGTTTTCACAGGATCGACTAACATTTCAGCCGCGCCCAATTGTTGAATCCCTTCAGCAAAGAATTTTGGCGAAACAGCCAGATAAAAGACCCGATTGCCCATCGTGCCTCGACGACCATCCAGTTCTTCCAGACGCGCTTTCAGGGTTTGGTAAGCTTGGGGATCATCCATATTCCCGGGGCAATAGAATAATCCTTCGGCAAAGCTCTCCCAGACCGCTTCCGATTGGATGCCATCTGAGAATTCTTCAATGCCCTCCCGCATTTTTTGGCGAAAGACTTCATCACTCCAGTCTCGGCGAGCCACACCGACAATGGTCAGTTCCGCCGGCAGACGCCGTTGTTGTTTTAGGTAGTAGAGGGCAGGGACTAACTTGCGCTGGGTGAGATCGCCAGAGGCTCCAAAAATAACTATGATCAGCGGTTCAGGCGTGCGTTCTTGACGCAGACCCATACGCAACGGGTTTTCAGCAAGCGTAACCATAGGCAGAAAAGGGGAAGGGGTAGAGTTTGGAGGTTAAGGTGAAAGGTGGAGCCGCTGTTGCCCTCAGGGTGGAGACAGTCAGAATGGAGGATTATCTCCAAACAACGGCTTGGGGGTAATTAACCCTAAACCGTGGCCAGCCGCTTGACTTTTTCTTCTAGGGATTGCAGCAAGGATTCAAAGGGTTGCACAAATTTATCGATGCCTTCCTCTAGAAGTTCGGCCATCACAGCATCGAGATTGATGTTGATTTCAGGGCTAGCCAAACTGTGGATGAGTTGATGGGCAGCGTCCAGCCCTTCCTCAATCCGATTCTGGACATCACAGTGATCGGCACAGGCTTCAATGGTATTAGGGGGTAGGGTGTTGACGGTATCTGGCCCCACGAGTTCATCAACATACATGACATCGCTGTAATCAGGGTTTTTGGTACTGGTACTGGCCCAGAGGAGTCGTTGGGGGTTAGCCCCTTTAGCGGAGAGGGCTTTCCAGCGATCCGATTGGATAATCTTTTTATAGTCTTGATAGGCAATTTTGGCGTTGGCGATCGCAACTTTGCCCTTCACTTGAGTTAACTGGGTGGCAACATCAGACTGAGCAGACGCTAAGGTTTTGAGCTTGTCATCAATCCAATCATCAATCTTAGAGTCAATCCGACTCAGGAAAAAGCTAGCCACTGAGGAAATCTTGCTGATGTCCTCCCCCTTGGCAACCCGGGCTTCTAGGCCGCGAATATAGGCCCAGGCCGTGTCGATATAGCTTTGGACTGAAAACAACAAGGTGACATTGACATTGATCCCCTCAGCAATCACGGCCTCCACCGCTGGCAACCCTGCTGCCGTCCCTGGGATCTTGATCATGACGTTGGCACGACCAATCTCTTGATAGTAGCGACGAGCCTGCTCGATCGTGGCGGCAGTATCGTTAGCAATGTTGGGGGGCACTTCAATGCTGACGTAGCCATCCAGCCCTTGGGTCTGATCATAGATGGGCTTGAAAATATCACAGGCATTGCGAATGTCATCGAAGGTCAGGGATTCATAGATTTCCAAAACAGATTTGCCTGCTTTGATCCCGGCTTCAATATCGGCATCGTAGGTGGCGTTACCCGCAATTGCCTTTTCAAAAATGGCAGGATTAGAGGTAATCCCACGGATCCCTTGGTCTTGGGTCATCTGCTTGAGTTCCCCGGAGGCAATGATGTCCCGACTCAAGTTGTCCATCCAAATGCTTTGACCAAAATCTTTGATTTCCAGGAGATGATTAATGGTTGCTGTCATCACTGACTCCACTCTGCTGCTGATACAACTAAATCTGATACAACTAAAAAAAACTGCCATTACTGGCATAGGTTTCGATGCCCTCAAGGTTTAAGGGCAAATTCTTCTTCCGCTTGGCGAGTCCGATCTTCAATAAAAGACTCCATCAAGGCCACATCTTCTGGACTACCAATAATTAAAGGGGTGCGCGCATGAATATGATCGGGAACAACATCCAGTAAAGGGCGTTGGCCAGTGCTGGCTCGACCCCCAGCCTGTTCGACGAGATAGGCCAAGGGGGCTGACTCATACAACAACCTTAGCTTGCCGTTAGGGTTTTTGATTGTCCCTGGGTAGATAAATACCCCCCCCTGAAATAAAATTCGATGCAGATCGCCAACTAATGCTCCGCTATAGCGAGCCGTGTAGCCTTCATGGCGATGAACATACCGCGTGAAGTCCCGAAGGGCTTCTTCCCATTGCCAGAAGTTGCCTTCATTCACACTGTAAACTGGCCCATGTTGGGGAATTTTGAGATTTTCTATGGCCAAAATGAACTCTCCCAGGCTGGGATCCAGGATAAACACATGCACTCCTCTGCCAATGGAGTACACCAATACCGTACTGGGGCCATAGAGAATATAGCCTGCGGCCACTTGCTGATGCCCATTTTGGAGTAAATCTTCGCCCGTCTGGTCTGGGTCATTCCCTACCTGCTGACGAATTGAAAAAATAGAGCCTACATTTAGATTGACGTCAACATTGGAAGAACCATCAATGGGATCGTACAGCAAGGTATAGCGGCCAATGGGACAATTTTCGGGGATATAGTAAGGTTTCTCCATTTCTTCAGAGGCCAATCGACATACTAGGCCACTTTGCTTGAAGGTGGCGATGAAGACCTCGTTGGCATAGAAATCCATCTGTTTGACGGCTTCCCCTTGGACATTGATTTCCCCTGTGAAACCCAAAGCCCCCGCGACTAAGCCTGCTTTACTTAAGCGACGGGCAATCAGCTTTCCCGCTAACCCAATGCGCGTCATTAAGGCGCTCATGTCTTGGGCTTCTGGGCCAAAGCTTTGCAAATGTTCTAGAACATGACGAGACAGGGTCTTACAGTCTCGATCCAGGGCAAAGTCATAACTCAGTTCAAGCGGAGCACTGTCAGCAGAATTCATTTGAGTTCCCCCTATTGGGTTTTAGGGCGTGGCTACCTCTGTTGCTTGTGGCCACGCTCTGCACATCTCCCATCTTAGAAAGGCATTCTCAAAATAGGCTGAGTCTTTAGATGAACTACAGAAAACCTTTAGATTCTGCAAATACTCAGGTGGTTAGAGATATCTCCATTGCCTGGATAAAATAACCTAGGCTTTTGTAATGGGTGCCCTTAAACCGTTAGATTGAAGATTGCCTTGCTCAACTCTGTGCTGAAGATTATTTTGCCCAGCTATGTCTATTGTGTCTGCTCAGCTTCATGTGATTACGGACGGGGAAGAAACTAATCGTGAATTTAGGTTAACCCAAGCCCCTTTTAAGATTGGGTCTGCTCTGGATAATTCCCTGGTTCTCCCTGACCCCTCGGTTTTAGCACATCATGCAGAAATTGTATGGCAGACGGATCATTACAGTATTGCCCTGCTGGTGAATGCGGCTCGGGTGACGGTGAATGGTGACGCTGTCTACGTCGAAGAAACCCCTTTACACCCTGGGGATGAGATTCGGATCGGTTCTACGGCCATTTATTTTCGTGATCCTCTCGGAACCGCCGTGGTTCAGGTGGAATCCCCGTTACCCGGAACGGTGGTCAGTCAAATCCAATGCGATCGCGTTCTCCAAGTCACAACCGCCAAATGGACGCAGGATTTCCCCCTCTGTCAAGACACCCTCATCCTCGGTCGGCATCCCCAGTGTGATATTGTCATCGACCTACCAGTGGTCTCCCAACGTCATGCTCGTTTGAGTTGGGGGAAGGGAACCTATACGATTACCGATTTAGACAGCAGGAACGGTTTAACTTTTGCTGGGGAAACCCTTCACCAGAAAGCGTTGCAAGATGGTGACTTTCTCTCTATCCGCGATGAAGTGACCCTCACCTATCAAGTGATTCCCCAAACAGATGTCATTGAGCAGGTGGAGACCCTTGTGCTGCGCGATCGCAGCCGTTTAACCCTAGGCCGAGATCCTCGTAATACCACTGTCATTGATCATCCGGTCGTCTCTCGTTTTCATGCCCAAATTGACCTCAAAGGCGGCACTTGGTTCATTGAAGATTTACATTCTTCCAATGGCACCTATGTCAATGGTCGACAGATTCGCACTCAACAGCCTTTGCGCCCTGGTGATACTATTCGCATCGGTCCGTATCACTTTGTCTTTAACTTTGATGAAACCCTGATTCAGCAAAATGAATCGGGAAAACTCAGACTGGACGCTGTCCATCTCAGCAAGGTAGCTAGCAAACAAACGATTCTGTTACACGATATTTCTCTGTCGATTTTACCGCAAGAATTCGTGGCCATTGTCGGGGTAAGCGGGGCGGGTAAATCCACGCTACTGGATGCCCTAAATGGCTTGCGTCCAGCCACCAGTGGTTCTGTCTTGGTCAACGAACAAGATCTCTATAAAAACTTTAATCTCTATCGCACTGAACTCGGCTATGTTCCCCAAGATGATATTATTCATCGAGAACTGACGGTCAATCAAGCCCTTGACTATGCCGCGCGCTTGCGTTTACCGGCTGATGTGACTCGCGCTGAACGCCAACAACAAATTCAGACTGTTTTGCAAGATCTCGAACTGAGACAAAGAGAGCATTTACGGGTAGGGGCTTTGAGTGGTGGCCAACGCAAGCGCGTCTCTATTGGCGTGGAGTTACTCACCAAACCCAGTTTGTTCTTTTTGGATGAAGCGACTTCCGGTCTTGATCCAGGGACTGAAACCTTGATGATGCGTCTGCTGAGACGGCTAGCGGATCAAGGACGGACTATTCTGCTAATTACCCATGCGACTAAAAATGTCATGGTGTGTGATCTGGTGGTTTTTCTAGCTAAAGGGGGGCGGATTGCCTACTTTGGACCTCCTGCCAAAGCTCTTACCTATTTTGGTGTGGAGGATTTTGATGAAATCTATCTCAAACTTGAAGGGGAACAAACCCCAGCCGACTGGGAGCAGCACTATCGTCAGTCTGATCTCTATCAAACGTATATTTGCGATCGCCAAGCCAGTCTATCTGTTTCGGTTACACCCACTAAAAAAGCCAAATCCAAACCGCCCCAACCCCGCTCCACTGCCATTTCTGGCTGGCGGCAGTTTGCGATCCTAGCCCAGCGCAACTGGACTATCCTCCGTCAAGATCGTGCCAGTTTGATTTTGATGCTGGCGCTAGCCCCCATCTTGGGACTGCTGGATTTTGTCATGTGGCAGCGACCCATGTTCGATCCCACCCAAGGCGATCCAGGACAGGTCTTCACCCTTTTGTTTATTGCGGTACTCACCGCCGTCATGGTAGGTAGTTTGGCCATGATGCGCGAGATTGTCAAGGAACGGGAAATTTATCGGCGAGAGCGGATGATTGGTCTGAAGATTCTGCCCTATGTCTTTTCTAAAGTCTGGCTGAGTATTCTCCTAGCCCTTTATCAATCCGCCATCTTTTTGCTGACCAAAGCCCTAGCCGTCAATTTCCCCGTTGATTGGAACAGTCTTCTGGGAATGTATATCACCCTCTTCTTAGCGACGTTGGGGGGAATGGTCATGGGCTTGTTTGTCTCAGCTCTTGCCCCGACGCAAAGTGTGGCACCGTTGCTAACGATTTTGTTTTTGCTCCCCCAAATTACCTTTTCCGGTGCCATTATCTCCTTAGATTCTCTAGGAACAACAGGTCAGTTTCTCAGCCAACTCACGGTTACTCGCTGGTCCTATGAAAGTTTGATTACCCTATCGGGTGTAGGGCGTGATATTGCCAAAGATTCTTGTTGGCAACTCCCGACTGAGCAGCGAGAAAAGTTAAGTGAATCGCAGAAAGAAAAATGCCAGTGCCTAGGGCCGCAAATGTTTAAGCGCTGCTCCTTCCCTGGCCTCTTGCAAGAGTATGATCCAGCTGTCGATCGCCCCCAACCGATTAAACCAGCAGAGCCAGGGGATCCGCCCAAGCTGACCCCTCAAAATCAGTCGGACTATGGGCAACTGATTGAGGATTACAACGACAAGGTCAATGCCTACCGCCAAAACCTAGACACTTGGCAAGATCAATTTACGGATTGGCGGGAAAAGCGGGGTACTGCCCTGGCGTCAGCAGAATTGTTAGTGGAGCGTTTTCATGAAAGGCAGGGATGGCGTTTGCCATCAACGTTGGCAAATATTGGTTGAAACTAGGATTGATTATGTTAGCAATGCTAGGGGTGGTGGTGTTTATTCAACATCGTCGAGATGTTATTTAACCCACATTCCGCTGTTTCGAGGAGCCAAAAAATAATTAAGATCAGAACCCTTTGGTAGCAATACTCTTGGCGATTTAGCTATTTTTGAGATAATCAATCCATATTCTCAATAAGATGAAATGATTGA
>JAAUOM010000213.1 GCA_012034865.1 Acaryochloris sp. CRU_2_0
CAGCGGGTATTGAGTTGCGACTCGCAACTCCCATTCCAGGGCACCTATTGATCGGAGGATGTTCAATGAAACTCAACCTTCCAAAAATCATTTCAGCTCACAACATGACTATTGCATCCTTTTTTGTCATAACGATTACCTCATGGAGCGGGCTAGCTATCTTGCCCAAAACAGAGAAAGACAATTTAACCCCCAGTGAATTGGTTTTGGTCATCACCGGGTCATTTTCCCTAATTGGCAGTTGCTGTCTGGCAGAAGCGAAGTCAGGTGACTGGACGCTTGAAGATGAAAAACCCGACAGTCGTACAGGCCATTGTGAAGATGATCAAGAGTCTAGCCCTAGTGATTTGCCTGTTCATAACCAGGTCTTTGTGGACACCTCACTTGATGAACGTCTTGCCAACATTGCCAAAGATGTCGAAGAAATAGCGCAACGAGTGGAAGCGCTTGACAATGCACTAGCGAGACAGGCAACGGCAAGAGCAGACGCAGAAGCGGCATCATTAGCTGAACAAGAGCAGCGGGCTAAGAACAATATGCTGACAATGTTGAGCGATTTAGGCACTGACTGTGATCCATTGGACACTTTACAAAATGCCGTTCGGCTTTGCTCGGATGTTCAACTTTGGGTAGAACCTGCAAAGGACGAAACGCGCTACCAAGATGCAGAACGATTCTACAGTGAGGAAAAGATCTGGCCCACCCTCCAAGATGGCCGAATTATTTGGACTTTTCACCCTGACTACGATCCACCCGATGATCAAATAGTTGGCAATGAGGAACCCAATCTCAAACAAACTTCGTTCCGTCCTTTTCTTTGCTGTTCTCGGTGCAAGTACATTGGTAAGGGTTACAGTTTTTGTGCAGTTGTGCCTTTTGGATGCACGGGTGATCCATCTGAGCAGTGCCGGGAGTTTAAGGGCAAAGACAGTAGTGAACTCAAGTGGCAGTTTACCTGTGATGACATTCCGTTTTGAGTATTGAGGGTTGCGATCGCAAGTTGGCCTATGTCCTACGAGCAGCCAGCAACGGGCATCACATCGCTGACATCAACTGAGCGATCGCAACTTCATCCCAACCCTACCTAACTCGCACCCAATATTCCACTCACACCTACATTCCATGCCGATGAGGATGAAAAAATGTCCATTGATTTAGATCGACTGTTCGGGTCGCTCAACCTGGCAACCACCATTCTCAATGGGGACTTCTCCGGGTTTGAGCTGACTTCCTATACCGATGTGCCTAGCGAAAATACGGGGGCACTCAATGAATCCTGTTTCACCAATTCAGCCAGAGGGATGCAATTCTATATCCACGAGTGGCCTGATGTGTCGCGGGTTGCTTTATGTGATACCTCCAACGCCTTTCCCCTAGCAGAGGTAGAATATAATGCCGATGATCCAATGCTTGAGTTGCTCCTCAAAAAGCTCAACAAGTCTGCTGAAGAGATAGCTTTGCATAAGGGTAAGAAGACTGAAAGTCTTGATGCACATCTAGTTAAGCTCAACAACAGTCTGACAAAGATAAAGCAAAAAATAGAGGCGAGTACTCAGGCTCTAGCTCAGCTAAGTAGCCTACCGCTGACGACACAGGCCACTGCTGATGACGATTTCTAGTAGGCTCAATTGAAGGGAACTTCAGCAATTTAGCCATGTATTTGTTCGTGTCTTGAATTTTTCGCCATTAGCCGGAGAATAACTAGGTGATCTTTGAAACCCTTATCTGATAAGACCTCTGAAAACATATTTTTTATTCTCTGATGGGTGGCGAAAAATTTAAAACACTAACTGTATTTCAATTGCTAAGATTACTTACCTAGAAGGGATTTAAGACTTTATGGTTCTTTATTTGAGCAATCGTTGTCATACCCAAGTCAGGAGCTTGATCAAAGCGTCGAAGCATCTCGTAGATGATGCTAGGATTAGTCGTATAAATCCCCAGCTCTCGTTCTGAATTCTCAGGCCCGGACGTGAGGAAGTTGTGACTGCCGATAAAACCAAAGTGATGGTCACAAACGATAAATTTCTCGTGTGTTCCTAGAATTTTGAGTCTGCACCTGTCTGGAAAGCGATTTTGAAGCTTGCGTAGTAAAGGAACGCTGTTATACATGTTGCTGTGTTTCGAGAGGCTTTCTAGAGATGGATTGCCTCCTGATTCATTTATGTTCTTGAGATGACCCCAGCCTATATCAAGAATGGCTTTAGGGTGATCTTTGAGGAAATTAAAGAGCTTGTGATATACCTCATTACGATTGTGAGAAAGACCATAAGCAGGCCAGGGACAGACAAGAATGAGCCTTTCTTCAGCCGTGTCTATGGCTTCCAGCAATTTTTTCCGACTGTCTCCGCGATCGCAAACCAACTCATACTTATGATCAATGGATTTTAGACATAGGTTAAGTTGATTAAATTGTTGTTCCAACCATTGGTACTCCCTCGCATCGAATTGACTCAGCCTTGTGTCAATTTCAACCAAGGTTTGCTCCTGCAAATTATTAACACGCTGGCGGAGGGTCATCAGAGAGTTCTGAATCGCAGTGATTTCCTGAGAATTTTGTGTTGTTTCTTGCCTCTGCCCTTGCAAACCCGATAGTGAGTCTGACAAAACCTTGTCCAGTTGTTGCTCTATAGACTCTATAGAACGGTATAGGCCATCCTCAAATTGACTCAGTGTTGAATTCATCTCAACAGAAGAGTTTTCCAGAGCATTAACGCTATCCCGCACATACCGCTCGACCCGGCTCAATTCCTTACTAATGAATTCAAATTGCCCTTGATTAGATGTATGTTTATGGGTGGTATGCTTTTGCAAATCTTCAATATCGAGACGCAATGCTCGTAGAGAGTTCTTGACTTGACCGATTTCCTGTGTTGCCTGGGCAATTTGCGCCAGCTCTATTCGTTGCTCAAAGGTTTGGCTTAGGGTTTGTAAACTATGTTGCAAGTTCGATAGCCCGACACCAAATTGACTCAGCCTTGAGTTAATTTCACCAGCGGAGCTTTTGAGAGTGTTAAGGCCAGAGCTTTGATCGTTCTGGGTTTGCTCAACCTGAGTCAGGTTTTGACTAAACGTTTGCAAGGAATTTTGTACTAAGGCAATCTCTTGCCGTGCTTGGGCAATTTGTTGTGGCTCGGTGCGCTGCTGAAACGCTTGGCTCAACGTTTGCAGCCGATCTTCCCAATTGGATGAAGAGAGTAACAGAACCTTGTCTAGTTCCGTATGCTTTCTTGATACCTCAGTTTCCAGACGCTCGATCACCGTTTTCTGTGACCGTATTTGCGTCAGTTGTTCCCGTCGGTTCCACCAACCTAGACTTAAGCTGAATGAGAAGGGCAGGATTGCCAGGGCTGTCTGCTGGGAGATCAGAGCGGCTACCGTTCCACCCGTACTGGCCAGGATCGAGAAGGTTTCCAGCTTTCTCAGTCCGTTGATTCGCGGTGGCCCAGCCTTAAGCGTTTTGCCCATGATTGCTCAAATGCATAGATAGAACAAAGAAGTTATTTGATCAACGATAGGCTGACAATACGAGCCGGACAAGGGTAAAGTCACGGATTTTTTTAACGGCTTTTGCAGCAGTTGCTCGTAGAAATTACTGAGTTAAAAGGTAACCTAATAAATCTCAAAAAATGCAACTTGCCCATAAAGGCTTTCTAGTAGGGGTATTGTGGAAAAACCCCCAAACTTTCAGATTCCATCAAGAATCTATGTTGTCTGGAGTGCGATCGTCTTCGACCGCGCTATGTCCTTCGGACAGCAAGCAACGGCCATCGCAACCCCCAATCCCCCAAAGAACTCACACCCATGAGGAGATAAAATGCTGAACGCTTCTCAGGCGAATAAATTCCGTAAAACATTTGAACTAACCGACCTGCATCAAGTGGGTGGCGAATGGTATGCCACTGACAGTGATTGTGGCATTTACCACATCTCTGAAGAAAACTACTACAACGCCTTAGATGCAGGAGATCTTTGAGAGTGGGCGATGACCTCCGGTCCGTCGTAATGCGATCACGTCAGAGTTCTGTCCTTCAAGGAGGGAGGAAACAGGCAGAACTCCTGGCCTGCGGATCTGGTGGTGACCAACATGACTGTTCCAGATCTCTCGTTGGCAGGGGAGCTGACGGAAGAATATGAATTTCTGTATAGCGTCTCCATACCCGCTGATGCCTCCCTGCCTATGCCTCAACAATCCACACCTGAACCGAGCGAATGTTGACATTACATCCCTAGCTCACAACCATCGCAACTTCAATCCCAATTCCCTGAACGCACACCTAATATTTCACAACTCACACCTACAAAGGATTTCAGAGATGTCAAACTCTAACCCTAATGCTCCTACCCAAGCCTTTCGTCCCGATAAGTGGGACAGCGTGGACAACTATAGCGAAGCCATCTGCTTTTTGTTGAAGTGGTACTACGACTTTGAGCTTTGCCCT
>JAAUOM010000214.1 GCA_012034865.1 Acaryochloris sp. CRU_2_0
TGCAGCGGTGACAAAACTGTTAGGTTGTGGAATGTCGATCTTTCTCTAGAGAACTGTAAAGAGCGCAAGGAACTAAAGGGACATAGTAACTGGGTGTGGTCTGTTGCATTTAGTCCCGATGATCCAACTGGTACAACTCTAGTCAGTAGCAGTGACGATACAACGGTGCGGGTTTGGGATACCAACAAAGATCGTTGTCAAGAATTGAATCATTCTAGTCGAGTACGAGCGATCGCTGTTAGTCCTAACGCTCAAATTCTAGCTTGTGGGTGTAATGACGGCATCGTTTGGTTATGGAAACGAGACAGTCGTAACAATCAATGGGAACAAGACCGACAACTCCAAAAACATTCCGATTGGATCTGGTCAGTAGCCTTTAGCCCTGATAGCCAAATCCTTGCTAGTGGCAGCGAAGACAGAACTATTTGGTTGTGGAATGTAGCTACGGGTCAACCCAAACTTGCTCAGCCTTTTGAAGCTCATGAAGGGATGATTTACTCTGTTGCTTTCAGTCCTGATGGTCAAATTCTGGCTAGTGGAAGCGGAGACAAGAGCGTGAGATTGTGGGATGTCAGCACAGGTAAATGCCTCAAAATTTTACAAGGACATGAGGGATGGATATGGTCAGTAGCTTTTAGTCCAAAGAGGGAAGACTACTTGCTAGCTAGTGGTAGCGCAGACAGAACTATTAAATTGTGGGATGTTAGACAGATTGAAAACGCTTATTGCTTAAAAGCTTTACCAGAATTAGAGTCAGAATCCGAGCCACATACCAACTGGGTCAGAACCATTGCCTTTAGTCCTGATGGTCAAATTTTAGCCAGTGGCAGCGACGACCAGAAGATTAAACTTTGGAGTGTTGTGACAGGTAAATGCTTCAAAATTCTGGAAGCTCAAGGTCCTTATGAAAATATGAAAATTACAGGCGTTAGAAATGCTGAGAAAAACACGCTGAAAGCATTAGGAGCGAGGGAGTAGAATGAAACTCGACCGTTGAAATGGACATCCGCGTGATTAAACAAGAAAATTTTTCGCTCACTCAACCTCAGCAGCCTCGGTTACCTATTCCTTTGCCTCTTATGGTGTCAGAAGAAGGCTCATTTGCCTACTACACCATAACTAAGCGGTTGCCAGCCATTGTCAAACGGGTGATAGCTGAAAATGATTTTCCTTTATTTCTCGTCGAGAACTTACAACTATTAGCTAAAGAACTATTTGATGGCTTTGTACGTCCTCTGACAAAAGACAAGGGACCGGATGTAACGACTTGGGCATCCTACATAGAACCTTTCCAAGGAAAGCGCTGGTTTGATGTCCCGTTTTATTTTGCCGAGGCGTATTTCTACCGACGGATTCTTGAAGCAACGAATTATTTTCAGACTAGACAACAGTACGGCGTAGATCCATTCGCTCTTCAGAAACGCCAAAGCTTACAGACTTCAATAGACTCGATTCGTTCAATTAGTCAACGAGTCAACATTCTGGGGCGGCACCCCAATGATAAAAAAGACAAAACAAGTTTGACCACACTACTTTATCTTGCCCTGTGGGGGAATCGGATCGACCTGAGTTTCTGGCCCGCTGGGACTGAAGACAATAACCACAGCCAGATAGCGGCTTACAGTGAACAGGCTAATATCTTGATGGACGATACGCCTATCCTTGCTGACTTAATTTGTAACTTTCAGGGAGTACGCATTGACTTTATCTTAGACAATGCTGGTTTTGAGCTTTTCTGCGACCTATACCTAGTGGATTTTCTCCTAGTTACTCAAACAGCAGAGAAAATTTATCTGCACCTGAAGGCTCATCCCACTTTTGTATCTGATGCTATGAGTAAGGATGTTCACTACATGCTAGAAGTTCTAGCGACTGATAAGGACTCTCAGGTGCGCTCCCTAGCTTTTCGTTTACAAGACTATATCACTACTGGGCGTTTGGTATGCCGTGAAGATTTCTTTTGGACTACTCCTCTAGCCTTTTGGGAAATGCCTACTCTAATGCGCTTGGAGCTAGATCAAGCTCGTTTGATTTTCGTCAAAGGAGATGCTAACTACCGTCGTCTCCTAGGGTGATCGCCACTGGCTTTTTACTACTCCCCTATCAGATATTGGGTGCTACTTCCCAGCACCGTTTGCTGCTCTGCGAACCCTTAAGTCAGAAGTAGTGGCGGGGCTTCAGTTAGAGCAGGTAGAGATGCTGGATCGTGAAGATCCTCAGTGGTTAACCAATGGGCAGAGGGGGGTAATTCAGTTTGTTGATCCCCCGCCGTCTCCTTAGAAAATCTGTAAAATCTGTAAAATTTGTTGAGTTCACTGATGATTTTACTGGCTAATTTTTTAGGAGTTTCCTCTGGAGTAATTTTGATACGGATATCTGATAACTGAGCGTATAAACTTTTGCGTTGTTCAAATATCTCCCCAAGTTTAATTATCAACTGTTCAGAATTAGACCTCTTAAATTAGGTCGGAGTTCGTTTTTAATTCGCTTATGGATTTCTTCTAAAGGTAAATCAAGCCAAACGACAACAGCGTTATCTTGGCGAAGATACTGCCAATTTTTTCTCGGAAGATAATGCCACCCCCACAAGCGACGGCTAGACGCTTACGTGTAGCGATTTCTGCTAAAATTTGGGTTTCTAAAACCCTGAAGCCATTAACACCGATTTGGTCAACAATTTCGTAACAGGATTTGCCTTGGTTTTTTCGACTTCTCGATCTGTATCAACAAAACCATATTCGAGATGTTGAGCAATTAGAGGGGCAGTTGTCGTTTTCCTGCTCCCATCATTCCGATTAAATAAATGATGGTCTTTTCAGGTAAAATCATGTTTTTATGGGTATCAACTTAAGGCGGGACAGCTTGTACAGTAAAGATTTGGGCTTCCAGTCACGAAGCCGAGGTTACAGTCATTTTAGCTAGGCAATCGGCGTCCTAAAGTGTCCCGCTTTACGCTCTATCCCGTTTTTTTATCAAATGACAATTATTTGGGGTTCTTCCCAGCTTCTGACACTGTTGGCGAAACATTACTTAATATCCTAAAACCCTTGACCTAGATTTCTCATAAACACTTGTAAAAAATGCTTATAAACCTTTCGATGTAGTGCTTCCACCGAATCCGCTACAATGACACTCTGTATTTCTGAGGCATTCTCTGTATTGCAAGCAGCATATTGATTTCAGCGGCTGCTTTCAATCTTTGTGAGCAATCCAGGGATAGGGGATTTGCAAGTTAATAATTTATCCGTCAAGTTGTTTAACGCCCCAGAGAGCGTTAGCTCAATTGGTATTTTAATGACGCGCAAGTCTCTTAACTACGGTCGTTTTACCTCTCAACTACCAGTTCGCAATATCTAAGATGGACCCCATTAGTTTTTTACTCAAGCTATTTTCCAACCGCTACCAAGTTAGACCTCAGATAGGCCACAAGTAAAGTTTTGTTGCTTTCCAGTCTATCTGATTTGCACCTCTAGCATCACCCTACCTATCTATACTGCGTCGCCTTATAGGTACGCAGATGCTACGGACAACAATACTCACAACGACGATCGCAGTTATGCTCAGCGCGATCGCCCTTCCATCCCTGGCCAACCCCGCCACCATCCCCATCGACCAAGCGTTCAGCCAGACTCAGAAACTGGATGTGTCTGATGACGTTGATTATCTCTTGGACTTTTCTAGAACAGGCTATCGAGTCCTCAAAGCCTTCCCCAGTAACCCCCAGCGGTTGCGGGCCTTACGCTTATCCGACCAAGACGATCAACACCTGATCCTCAAGTGGGTGCCCAATGCTACTACTGACAAAGCCTCGGTCGCAGTGCAACTGCTGGGGCCAACAGGAGAGCAAACCATCACGCTCCTGATCAAGCGCACGGGGAAAACCGACAACATCCGCACGGCCTTTGTCCCCAGCCAAGTGGATAGCCCTACTCCCCTGGTGTCTGAACCCATCGCTCATAGAACCCGACCCATTCAGGCCGCACTCAATCCTAGAGTTTCCATTCGCCTGGAGCAAAACAAGCCCAAAACTCCACAAAAATTAACAAAGCCGAGGAATAAGCCTGCTCCTCCACCCGTCCAACTCAGGCCAACACCCAAGCCCATCACCCCAGTAGCCACAGTTTCCAGCACAGGCCGTCCCCTGATCGCCCGATCCACGTTGGATAACCCCGCGCTGGCTCACTATCTGCTGCATGGTCTGCATCGAGCCAGAGGGCTGCGGCAAATTGACCGCTATCACGACAACTACTGGCGAACCCAATCAATGGCCCGCTACCTCAAGCGGGGGGTGTCTGTCGAGAAAGCGCTGCGCTGGTCGGGGCTGTCAGAGAAAACGTTCAATGACCTGCTTGGACATGGAGGTGTCAGCAAATGATGAGGACATTTATCAGAAAACACACTCTCGCAATCTGTCGGATTTTAGC
>JAAUOM010000095.1 GCA_012034865.1 Acaryochloris sp. CRU_2_0
AAACCTTTGCCCTGATCGAGAGCTGGGGCTATAACCTAATCGTCGCCTGGTGGGGACAAATCTCCTACGACGATGATTGCGACATTGACGAGCTGCCTCTGGATCAAATTGATCAGATACAGCACCTCACCCCTAGTGCCTATCTGCAACTGGCCCAAGCTGCAATCCAAGACCAGTGGCGCATTGAGCAGGAGAAGCAAGCCCGCAAAACCTGGAACAAATCTAGGCAATATACTCCCACTAAAGTAATTAACGAACAGTGGTTTACCGTCAATCCCCAAGATCTGGAGGATGTAGACATCTTTGCCCTCAAATCCGCAATGGGCACGGGAAAGACGGAATGGCTCAGGCAGTATTTTGACAGCGTGGATAAGGGGGCAGTGGCGATTGGCTATCGCAACTCTCTACTACTCCAATCGTGTGAGCGCTGGCCCGGATTCTACCACCTACACTCTGATTCAGCCTTTGATCTAGTGCGTGACCCCCAATCTCGCATTGCTTGCTGTATTGACTCGCTCAGCCGCTTTGAGGATAAGGATTTTGACGGCAAGGTGATTATCCTCGACGAAAGCTTGAGTGTGGTTTTACACAGTCTCATGAGTAGCACCCTGATCGGCAAGCGGGACCACTGCCTAGCTAAGTTACAAGCCGCCATTGAACGTGCAGCCTTGGTGATTCCCCTCGATGGCAATAACTCTGATGTGGTGGTGGACTATCTGGCCAAGTTGCGAGGCGGGGGCAAGGTTGTCAAAGTCCTGAATACATTCCAGCGTAAGAAGCTCAGGATCGAACTACTCGATAAAACCTATACCAGCAAAGGTAAGGCCGTAGATGATCGCTCCCCAGTAATGCAGTTGGCCCTGGATACCCTAGCCTCCCTGGATCAAGCCCCTGAACACTGCGCCCGGTCAATTGTGTTGTTTTCTGACTCCCAACGCCAGTGCCAAATCGCTGAGGAAATTTTTGAGTCGCGGGGCTATTCCACCTTAAGGGTAGACTCCAAAACCTCAACCAGTAAAGATGTGAAGGAATTTCTCAAAGATCCTGATACCTACTTGGAAGAAAATCAACCACGGGTGTTGATCTACAGCCCTACCGCCGAAAGTGGTTTGAGTGTCGGCATTCAAGACTTTTTCTACAAAGGGTTTGGTATGTTTTTTGGGGTATTGCCCATCTCCAGCATGACCCAGATGATGCAGCGGGTTCGTGACTTGGGTGAGATTGCCCTTTGGTGTCGTAAGTACGCCTTTACTGAGGACTATGGAACCCGCTCACCGTTTCCCAAACGAGTGCAAGAGTTGATGATGGACTATCTGCAAGCCGATGCAATGGCTTGTCTCAAAGGGTCAGGCCGAGAGGCTGTCGCCCAACAATGGGTTAAAGAACTCCTCAAAGCATACGACGATCCGCACTTGATGACCCACAATATCCTAGCGGCGGCACTCAACTATGAGCAACAGCACACTTGGGAATGCCTCAAAACCGTGTTGACTGACGCTGGCCACCATGTGGCGATCATTGACCGTCTGCAATCAGATCGTCTCAAAGCTGAATCGACTGAAATCAGAGAACGCATCCTAGATACGGATGCTGCTGCTATACACCATGCAAAGGACATCACTATGGAACAAGCCATACTCATCAAATCTCGTTGGAGTTCAAGCTTAGACGAGCGCTGGTCTTGCGAAAAAGCTTTTCTATGTCATCGCCTACCCGGAATCCAGCATACGGAAATCTGGGGGCCAGCGTTGATCAAGGAGCTGCTGTTCAAACAACGGACTCTCATCCCATCCCTAGAAAGGTGGTGGCTGCTCAATCACATGGACGCGGCCAAGGAGCGTAGCCGTCAGCGCTGGGAACAACTCATGGAAAAGAACAATCCCCCTACCTGCCTGACATTCGTAGTGATTTTGCCCTGCTGCAAGCGATGCAAGAAGTTGGGCTGCTCAGGCTGTTTGAGGGGGATGATGCACTCAATGAAAACTCTGAGCTGATTCAAGAAATTTACCGCAAATGCAAGCGACGCAAGGTGGCCACTGCATTGCGCCGTAGAGTCGGCAGGCAGGGACCAATGGAATTTGTGGGCCGTCTCACCCGATTAGTGGGCGGCTCCACTGAATCTGAGCAGAGCTGGGTCAGGGATGAAAACCGAGGCAAACGCAGTTATTTTTTCCTTTCTCCTGAGACGGATGAGGTCAAATCCATCCTTTTAGAATGCATTGATCAGCGCTTGCAAAAGTATTGCTTGGAACCTGCTGAAACCGTTGACAGCAAAGGAGATGGAACGGCGACACCTATGGCTCAAAATTATATAAATATAGGGGCTGATGTAGCCATCGGTATAAATGATCCAGATCCATTGGATGAGGAAGAAAATTCAGTGGAGGGTGAGGTGATTCAACTACCTTTTATTTCCCCATCGGCATTGATAAAAGTGGGTGATATTGTTCGCCGGGTTGAGGATGGGGCAAGGTTTCGAGTCAAGAGTGTGAGCGATGGCCGCGCCTGGTTGCAGTGGCTGGATCAGTTTTCGCCCAAAGTGGATATTCTGCTGCCGTTGCAAGATCTGGAGGTGCTGGTCAATCCCTCGGCATCACGCAAGACCAAGCCGATCCGGGAATTCCCGGAAATGACGGGGTGAGGTCGAAGTTCTAATCTACAGGCACAAAAAATACAGGAGGATCATGATGCCTTTTAGTGAAACTTTTATCCTTCACGATGATGGTTTATTCGTGAAATCTTTTGATTGTGTTCAACAACAACTCACCATGACCCCAAACAGGTCTGAGGCACAGTTGTTTGCATTGCTGCCTGCACTTGAGGTGGTCCGTCGCCTGGGATGGCTGGCCTCTAAAAGACTTGTAGTAAAAGCGATTAAGGGAGCCGTGAAGGTGTCGCAGGAGTGGGAATTGTAACTAATCCGTTACTTAACAGTTGACGGGAACCGATCGCAAGATTTACAGTAGGGAGCAGTGAAATTGCGAAGATTTCACGCCCCAAATTTTTTAGCAAGTTTTCCGTTCTCTCCGATTGAATCAGCAAGGCGTCAAACCCTTGTCTGCTGCCTATTTTAAAGCCAATTCTTAACAGGAATTCTTCGACATGAGTTCTGCTGTTTTTCTGTACCACACAGAATTAATTTCACTCAAATTTGTAAACCACGGCCTGCACTAAGTACCACCAAAGACAAGCCGTGATTAGTCACTCCGTAACAGGAGCATTTTCCATGTTAACTAAAGTTACT
Organism: Acaryochloris sp. CRU_2_0; assembly: GCA_012034865.1. Lineage (GTDB taxonomy): Bacteria > Cyanobacteriota > Cyanobacteriia > Thermosynechococcales > Thermosynechococcaceae > Acaryochloris. Next base: position 3,245 of record JAAUOM010000095.1, read on the forward strand.
GATTCGGGTAAACCCCCTGGCGGCGAACAAGCCCTCCAAGACTTTGTATATCCTGACCCACAGGTGATTGAAGAATATCGGGAGATCTATCTTCAGATCGCAATCAAAGTTCAAAGTTTAATGTCTATGGGGGTGGCTTATACCTACGACAAGCTTTATAAATTGGGCTGCGATCACCCCCCCTTAAGCTATCGAATTGATGTGCTTGTGAGCTATGAGCTACAAGTAGGGGGTTACTCAAAGAGTGACCAGGTTAATATCCTGTTTTACGGCCCTTATATCCAGTCACAGATGCTAGATCACCACCTTTCTGAGAGTGGTGCAAAATCGTACATTCGTCAGCGGCTATGTCTTGGCCCCAAACCTCCATTACGTCAGCCGAACTTGGCTTCAGGTTCTGCTGCTTAGGCTGCTTTAGTTTGCAAGCGGGCACTTGGCCTCTCGGTATTTGAATTCAGTCTAATCCACAAAGATACGCATTTACGCCACGAAGGAGTCAGATGATGCAAACGGCGATCGCCAAAATAGGAGACACCCACCTCCTGGTAACCCCAGACGGAAAGCCTTTGCCTCATAAGGATAGCGAATCTCCTGTTTTTCATATCCTTCCCAAGCTCTACAATCCCTACTGTGATATTAACTTGAGCGATATTACTTTAGCTACGGCTGAGGTTTTTCCTCAAGGCTCAACCAAGCCTACCTCGGTCATCCCGGATGGCGTGGTTGTTAGACAGCCGTATCCCGATGAAAACGTTTATGTTGCAGGCACCTCAGATAAAAAAATGGGTTGGGCTATTCCAGTAGAGATGGGTAGCTTGCCAGAACGATTGAGATTGAAGTGGCAGGTAAAGCTGCCTCCTGGATCAGACGCTGATGTGATGGTTATCCTCCACCAGTTCAAGCTGCAATTTAATTTAACCCAGCAAGGCCATGTCTTTTCGTTGGATCAAACGAGTACTTTTTACGATCCGAATGCACGAGCGATCAGTTTTATGAGTCTCGACAATATTGACGAGGGCTTTACTAAGGGCGACGAGTCATTTAAGTCTTATAAGACCGTAGATCCGTATGGTTTAGGTTTCTTTCAAAGCTTAAATCTTAACTCCTGTGCTTGGTCTGACTTGATTAGCACAGGGATTGAGGAGCTGGTTCTGGAGCGAGATATTGAACCTGCCACCGAGTTTATGAGCTACAAACAAGCCCATCGTAATAACGCCTGTTGCGAGATTCCAGCGGCAGTCTTATACCAAGCCATTCAGCTAGCCAGAAAGATATCAGTTGCCGAAGATTCGCCCTACTACTGGAACTCAGAAGCACACCCCGCCATGCGGTATATCTGCAACTGGTGGAATGAGAATGCTCCTGTCCTAGAGAGTCGAATTGCTGCCCAGATGCAGATTGACGTGCGGATTGCAGATGACAACACATATATCAGTGGCATGGATGAGAAGCCCCCTTGGTCGATAGATGGGGAGTGGCGGGCGAACTCCAGGAATGCTTGTGCTCGGTGGGACGAGTATGTGTTGGTTGAGTTTGCACAAACCAAGGCGGCGAATCTCTACGGGAAGTATTCGTTTGAAGTCCTCAATGTTGTTGGTGAGGATTTCTTTAGTGGTGATGGCGTTGCCCCTGAAGAGGCTAAGACCTGGGACTTTGCCGGGTATGGCTTAAGTGCGCTAAAACATTTTCCAAAACGCTTCCCCTTTGCCTGGGAGAAGTTGCAAGCCGCAGTCAAAAATCCGACTGCTTAAATTCCATTCTCTTCAGTCTTACTCGGAGGATAAACCAATGATGTCACTTACTCCCTCAGACAAAACAGAAAAAATCTTTCAGTCAGACCAAGCTCCAAGACATATCGACCTCTTGGCAAGAACAGGGAGTGGAAAGTCAGTTCTTGTTACCCCTTTGTTGTTTGAGGAACTGCTAAAAAACCCTCAAGACGTTAAAGACTACACAACCCTCCACTAGCCCAAAGTCACCCTCAACAGGAGGAATGACCTGATGCCTAACGGTTCTAAACGAAAAGGATTAATACCCTCGCCAGAAGTCGCCGCTGCTATTGAGCGTCAGCCGAAGCTATCTCCAGAGCAAGAAACTGAGCTGATCTTAAAGGCGCAAAACGGGGATCAAGACGCCCGCGATCAAGTGATTTACGCCAACCTCGCCTGGGTCTGCTCAGTCGGAGGTGGCTTATCTGGAAATTGCTTAACGGACCAGGAGCTAGTCTCGGAAGGCTATTTTGGCCTTAACCGAGCAATAAACACTTGGGATCCTGACAAACGTGGCAATATCCGCACGTACAGCGACAAGTCGATTTTTAAGGCGCAAACCGAGGCGATGCAGAGGGCTGAGCTGATCCGACTCCCCAAGACAGCTCATGAACAGAAAGCCAAGCTAAAAAAGGTATCCGAGCGCTTGGGAGAACACGCCACGATTGAGCAGTTGGCAGACGAAACAGGAATCCGCCCGCAGCGAATAGAGCTGTTGGGGTCAACTTCCCAGCCGATTTCCCTAAATACGATTGTGGACTCTGGTATTGAACTGCTGGATTTGCAGGCAGAGGATCAAGAAGATTCCTTACCTGAAGCGCTTCTATACTGGATACCGAGACTTCACCCTCAAGAGCAAAAAGTAATCAAGCTGCGATATTGGCAGAACCTAACCTATCAGGCGATTAGTGAGACTCTCAAATTGAGTTTCAGCCAGATCAGGCAGATACACAAGAATGCCTTGGAGCGCCTTCGCGGGCTACTGAGTGGTGAAGGAGACGAGAATCTAGAGATTCAGGTGTACCACGAGCCACTACTACAATGGTCGCAATTTGTCTATGCGAAGTTTGTTCTGGCTGCTGGGTTATCTAGAATATTTCAGGCCGCGATTCACAATTTGAAACAGGTTCAACGCTGTACCGAGAAGATATCTTCAATCCAGTCTCCAGATCTGGTGCCGCCTAACCCTACGATAGTGTGGTTCAATACTACCTCCATAGCACCCCACTCTGTCTTGAGTGGAGAAAAACGAAGAAATCACCATCAAGCCGACTCAGGAGGATTGCGCGATGGCCCGCAACGTTTTCTGGATTATTGTTGGCATGGCCTTAGCTGTCTTGCTCAATTCTTGGGGTATTGGACCGGACCGCCTTGCAGAAGTGGTCAACCTCGATGCCATCTCCGAAATTATCGAAGAGGTCGGGGACAACTTGAAGGACGTTGCCGGAAAAAGAAAACAAGACTAAGGAATTGTCAAAAAATTCCATTAGCAGATTCCTATTGGCTAATGAAGTTGGAGGTAGAGTCAAAAATCAAACTTGCAAACAACATTAATTCATTTTCAAGACACTCAATCTATCAGCTTGAACCCAAATTAGTCAAATTATAGCGCTAATAAGAATTTTAATTTTAGCTTGAATATTGGCTTGTATTTTCAGTTTCTGGAAACAGATGACAAAAGGATTTAATTTCTTGTCGTTATTCTCGACTCATACCATGTATAGAACTAGTCTACTGGCCGCTACGCTGGTCGCTATCCCTGCGATAGTGCAGGCACAGACCAGCGATCCAATCATTGAAATCTCGGCGAATCATGGCCATATCTTCACCCTGGAGAACTCCCAAGCCCGGATCATTAAGGCGTGGCCTGGAGCGTTTGAAGCATTTGACTTCGGAGAACACCCCAATATCCCCAATGCAAAATTCATCTTCGTCAAACTCAAGCCTGGAGCCAAGCTAGACAGCACTACGCTCACCCTGATCATTGACGAGGGTGGTAAAGAAATCACCAAAAACTATATTCTCAAGCGGATTAGTGGCATACCCACCCAAACTTCCACCTTAATTGGAAACCAGCCAATTGTCGCTGCCAAGCCAGAACCCGTCACCATCACCCAACCCTTCACACCACCATCCTCTATCCCCGCGCCCCAAGCAAAACAAGAAGGCGAAAAACCGGAAAAACTGAAGGTATCCAAAGAGTTTAGCGCTTTCTCAGGGGGCGCATCCAAGGCTGTTGATAGTAAACCTGAAAAGACCCTAAGAGGCGTTGCTCAAGCTAAGCCCTCACAAGGAAGACAAGACTCCAAAAACGTTGAGACTCCTAAGCGAAAAGAGTTAAAGCTTCTAGCCAAGATCAAGCCACAACCCTCAAGTGAGTCACTGTCCCCAATCCGCCCTTTCAAAGCCAAAGAGAAGACAAAAGTGGAGACAGAGAAGCAACTGATTGAGCGTTCTAGCCTTAACCAGTATGCAGTTGCTAGCTACCTGCTTAAAGGGCTATATCGCGCAGAAAACCTCAAACAAATCAGCGACAAGAAGCCCCAATTTTGGCAAGCCCAATCAACCGCAAGGTTATTGCGTCGAGGGTATAGCGTTGAGAAGTCGTTAAAGCTATCGGGCTTGCCACCTACAACATTTGACAACCTCTTAGCGCATGGAGGGGTTGGCAGGTGATCAAGCCTTTGCTCATGATCCCATTACTGGCACAGCTCAGCGTCGCGCCATCAATTGGGGATGGCAACGTCGCTCCTGCTATTGGAGAAGCTCCCCCGCCCGCTGAACCAGAATCTCAGTCTGAGCCAGTCGCTGTTCGGCTTGAGTCCCAACCCATCGAACCCCCTTCAGACTCGATCAACCTTCCTGTCTCAGATCCACCACTAGAGCCACCAGCAGAAGATCCATCCGATGATCTAGCCCCCCCGTTAGAGCAGCCTGCATTAGAGGATTCAAGCCCCCCCTCAAAGGAGGAACCACTACCAAAAGAAAAACCCTATACCCCAGAGTCACCAACCCCATCGCAGACCCAAGTTCCTACTCAGCCACTTCTACCTTCTCAATCCCAGCCACAAAGACAGGAGTCTGAGGGGGTTGCCTACCATCAACCCAACACCACCATTCCGTTCAGCGTTGAAACGATTGGCTACCCATTAACCTCTCGCTATGTTGTTACCAGCCCCTTTGGTTGGCGAGAACATCCCGTTAACGGCAACTCTAGCTTCCATGCTGGGATTGACCTAGCCGCACCCCACGGCACCCCCACCCTAGCGATGCTCAGCGGTCGGGTCGTTCACGCCAATTGGGAAGGGGGGTATGGCAATTCAGTTGTCATTGAACATCCCGGCACGAGCCTGAAAACTCGCTATGCCCACCTCTCTCGCATCCATGTCCAAGTCGGTCAATGGGTCGATAAGGGCTGGCACATCGGGGACAGCGGGGCGACGGGGTTGGTGACTGGCCCTCACGCTCATATTGAGATCATGATCAATGGCCAGCATGTTGACCCACAGCCATATCTAGCTCAGTCCAGCCGTCAAGCCATTCTATGGAAGCGCTTTCATGTGTGGGCAGGGTAACTCTTGTGCAGATAGTTGCAATTTAGGAAGGAATATTTATGAAAAAATTAGCAAAGCAGATCTCCTCATTCAAAGATTTGAAACATTACCCCTGATCCGACAAATCGCTCATCAATCAGAGGTAAATCCCAAGCGGGTTCTCACAGTTTACTGCCCCGCTTTGCTCCTATTTACCGTCGTGATTAGCAACCTTGGCTCTTGGGCGTACACGACCGACAAAGGCACCTTATCGGGAGTCTGCGCCTTTGTTTTAGTCTTTACCTTGATCATAGTTTCCCTGTCTGCCTTCGTTGTTTGGCGGAAATTGTATCGATAAGGCTCACATTTGCAACACAACAGTACATTAGAGGATCAGTCTCATGCATGGAATTAAGTCAGTCCAACGGCGTCAACTCTATCGCTTTCTCAATCAGTACAAACTCGTCATTATTGCTGCTATTGGCTTAGCTTTCGCCCTCGGTGAACCCGCCTTCGCACAATGCATTGGTTGGTTGTGTGGCCCGAAGGATGTGTTACGGGGTAATGCGGTTCTCTCTAACGATGCCTCAGCTATAGCTATGATCGATTTTTTCTTTCTTGTTGTCCAAGTGATTGCCTTGGCGGTTCTAGCTGCCTTGGCGGTTCCCCTCGTTCACAAGTTACGGCGGGAAGAGGATTATATGGCTCCGTTTGTGGCGGTTCTAGCTGCCCTGATGTTGATCATTGGTATTAACTACCTGGGTGGTTATCTTATGGGCAATGGTGCATCGCCTGGAGCGGCCAATACGACAACCACGGGTGGCGTAACGAACGTGAGGAATTGAGGTAGAAATGAGTGAAGAACAAAAGCCCATTCAATATACTCCAGCTCTTGACGACAAGCCTCATGTCTTGATGATTCCGCGTGAAGTTTTTGTGTTTGGAGCAGCCTCGCTTGTGGGGGGAGTGATCCTCCAATCAACCCTAGCAACGTTACATATTGCCCTTCCTTTGATTCCCGCCATAGGGTTATGGTTGGGAACTAGCATTTGCTACTGGATTTTGTTGGGGTCTCAGCCGTGGAAGGTGATGGGAGCGCTACATCGGGATAAGTTACGGGTTAACGCGAACCTCAAAACCGAGAATAATATTGCAACGGGCATCAAGAGAAGAATCGGGAAGTCTAAGACCATCGGCCCTAAGAGCGCAAAGCGGAAAGTCAATGCCGCTGAAGATGATATTGATATCGCTGCGGTGATTGACTTTCAGCTTGATCCAAGTTGCGGTGCCTATCTTCTTCAGCGAGAGGGAAAATTACAAGTGGTTTGGGTCTTTGACTCAGACGGCATCCCCTCAACTATCACCTCAGAACAAGCCCGCGTCAGTGCTGAGAAAATCCAGGAAGGATTTAGAGACCTGCGTATCGGTGATCCGCTAACAATGCATATGGGTTCCTTCGCCAACTGTGATGATCGCGTCAGGGAGATTAATCGGCAAGGGGATCATTGCCCTAATGACCCGATCACCTTCATCCTCTACTGGATTCGGCGACGAGTTCGGGCATTGCAGAAACGAGGCAAATACCAACCTAAATTTCTGCATTTCTACATTCAGCACAATTTAGGAGCAATGGGTCGGCATCTTGATCCCTTTGCGTCTACCGTACAAAGCATTATTGACTGGTGGGATGAACGGCGAAAGGGTCAGCACCTCGACAGGCGACTGCATGAGAGTTTGATCAGCGCCTACGATGAGTCTTTTACCCATTACCGAAATTTTTTCAATAAGTGCAGTCTTAACGTCCGCCCGATGACCCCTGAACAAGTCTGGGCAGTCGCCTATCGTCGATTCAATGCGGGGGAACCGCCCCCAATCCCCCAGGTGATTGTCGTGACTCGCAACGGCATCACAGCTCAGCGCAATGACCAGCGGGCGATATCGTCTGTCTTGCTGCAAAACACCCCAGATTATGGCAAGTCGGCGGTTTGGCTTCCTGGCCGACAACTGTATGCAGGCGGGGTTGTCCTCAACAGTCGTCCAAACCGAGAGTATCACCCGAAAACGGGGCGACTCGATCAACTCTTGGATGCGGCCTCCCCAATTATGGGTGACAGGCATTCTATTCAGCCCGATGCTCTGGCCAACCTTGAGATTGTGGCGACCTTTGAAGCGGAACCTCAAAGGGGGGTACTCAAGACATCGCAGCGGAATACCGGGCAGTCCAACCAATCCCTGGTGATGACCGAGAACCGGAAGCGCCTGGATGGGGGTGCCATCTACAACACCCGCAAGAGTCTAGAGGCGGAGATGAAGCTCAGAGAAGGGGGTCATACCCTCAAAGCGGGATGGATGGCGATTATTTACCGGAAAAATAAACGCTCATTAGATCGAGCCTTACAACAGTTGGCTTCCATCCCCATCTTCGCTGGGGATAAGGTCATGCGGGAGGTGGGGTACTTTGATTCACTCTTCTTGGAGGCTTTGCCCTTAACCACCAGCGTTCTACTGAAAGGTTCGCTCTCAAAGTTGACGGAAAAGTTTGACCGCCAGATGCGGGAAACGACCGCCGCTGCGATCGGGTTTATGCCCTTAGTCATGGATAGTCGGCCTGACAAACGCGGGGTAGAGTTTATCTCTAGGGCTGGCTCCCCGTTGAAGGTAGACCCATTTGGTCGCAAGCCACACAATCATATGGTCATTATGGGTGAAACCCGCGCAGGTAAGTCACTCCTCGTTCAGGCCAATGTTAGTTATGTTCTATCACTACCTAATACCCAAGTGGTGATCATCGACGCTGGACGCGAAGATGGGACAGGAAGCTTCGACACGTTTACGAAGTTTGTGGAATCGTCGCATTTTGATGCGGGTTCAGATTATTTCAATATCTTTCAAAAACCTGATCCGTCGATCATGCGAGAGGAACAACAAGATCTCGCGGAAGGGCTATTTAAGAAATTTCTGGTTGGGGCATTAAAAAACCTCACCACCACCCGAGACGATACAGCGACCCTTATCCAGTTTTATACAGACATTTTGACCAACTTGGTCGCGGCCTATTTATCAGAACCATCAGTCGAGAAAGCCTATGAGCAAGCCTACGCGGACGGGTTTGGATCAGTGGCATGGGGCGAGATGCCCTGTTTAAGGAAGTTTGTGGACTACCTTTCATTGAGTAAGCTGCCCGCAGATTTGCAATCAGAGGATGCGGAAAAAGCTATCTTGCGGATCAAGATGTCCTTAGTGGCTCTAATGCAACGACAAGCTGGGAAAGCGATCTCCCAGCCCTCCACGTTCCAAGTGGATAAGCCCCTCGTCGTTTATGCCCTGGGTTCTGTTCAGAATGATGCTGATATGGTTCCCGCCCTCCTTGCAGCGCAGGCGAGTATGCTAAATCAGACCTTTACGCGGAAACGCACCTGGGTTGTCGCAGAGGAATCGACGAATCTTTGGCGGTTTGAGGGCTATCGGGGCATTGTTTCTGAGTGGTTTACAGGTAAGGCAAAATCGGGGGTTTGGGCTTGCTGGGTAGGTCAGTCCCTTAATATCCTGCTCCAGCATACAGATGAAGCCAGTGCTGTTCTAGACAATGTGGGCACCTATCTTGTGGGAGCGATTAAAGACACCGCCATCAAGGATCTACAAGCAATTGGCTTTAATCCTGAAATTGCCCGATTCTGTGCAGATAGCGATTTCAATCCTGACCGGGATAATCCGCCCCTAGAATTTGCCTCTCAGTGGTTGATCAGAACAGGTGGGCGGTATCACTTTGGCTATCACTATCCCGACTTCGCCAGCTTCGGTCTGACGATGAATGACCTTGATGAGGTGGAGCTGCGCGAGCGACTATTTGCTGAGTACAGCGGCACCGACAAATACGAGCAGGCCAAGGCAGTGGCTTTGTACCTACAACAAAAATCTGAAGATCAAAAGGTGATTGATGATGCTTAAATTTTTACCCCTCCCTGTTGCCGTATTACTTTTCGCGTCCCCAGGCGCGGCACAAAGCATTGTTGAAGGGGAGCAGGACTACTGGCGAAAACCCGATATTGATTACAGTGTGTTCGAGGAAGACAAGCCAGTTGGGGACAAGGGCTTGTTTGAAGTGGACAAAAAACGGGAGAGCAGACCAAAGCCTCCAAGGACTTTCAAAAGGCGGCTAAGATCTATCAACAAGCTAGGCCGATAATTGATTTGGTAAGCGGACTCTTTGGTCTCGGCAAGCATTTTAGTTTCCTAGAGCACATCGACAAGAATCTTGTCTATGGGGAGTGGCTGTTCGGTAAAGTCCCTAGAGAGCAGCAAGAACAGGGTGTAACGGTGGATGGAGTACCTATCGGTGATATTTATGGGGTGGATGGGCAGATCGATCCCGCTAAAGTCAGGGAGCAGATCGCCACGGTAGTCCTGTCCGCTGTTCCCGACCCCACCGGGCCGTTAGGAATGAGTGGATACGCATACCAGACGTTGGTGGGCGACTTAGCTGTTACTCGCGCACAGCGCAAGAGTTTAGAAATTCTCTTTGGTGAAGATGGACAGATGTTTGCCAAAGAAGCCAGAGACTACACGGCTAGTGTGGTGAAGTCGTCGGCTCAGATGGTTGATCAAGCGAATCAAGCGAAGTCCACTCAGGACGTAGAGAAAATTCGCGCTCAGATTGACGCCAATGGTCAATTGCTCGATCAGGTTCAGTTTACAGAGCAACAACAGACTCGTTTTTCAGTGAATCGTGTCCATGATGTTGGCCTTGCAACCTTGGAAATCCAACAAAAACAAGATTGGAGGGATCAAGTTGAGAGAACAGCCGACAATCTTTCCGTTGCCAACAATCAAAACCTGGCCTTCAGTGTGGCACAGTCTGGACGAGATCCAAATCAACCGAGTACGGACACACAGACGGTACAAGCTCAACCTGCTCCTCCCTTTGTTGCGAACAACCGATGATTTACTTATCCGCTATTACAGACAAACCTCAAGAGATTATCGATAACGCTAACCGTCTATCTCAGCGGGTTGAGGTGGCAGTAAAAGTCCTGTGGGATGTGCTCAAAACGCCTCTGTTTGTTGAAATTGCAAATTTAGGGGCAATTATCGCATTCTTATTTGCCGCATTTTGGTTTTTTCGATTGGTGCGCCACTGGCTAGACCCGGAAATGAATCAAGCGCCTGAGAGCGTGAAAATGTTGTTAATTGCCGTCCTGTTATTGGTGTTGCTGGGCACTCCCACGAACAGAGGCAAGCTGTTGGGGAATGTAATCGTGTCTGCGGACAAGCTCGGTAATGCCCTGACTGAGATGGTATTACAAAAGCTTCAAACGGAGCCGAATAACCCACTCAATGAGCTTCAGGTTCAACGGGCAGTTCGGACTCGGATGCAAGAGGATTTTCAGAGGTGTTCTGAACTGCCATCAGGCGAGGAACGAGACAAATGCGCCCTCGAAGGGCAGCAAAGAGTCTCCTCTTCAGTCAGACCTTATCTTCGAGGCGAAGGCTCATGGGCGCAGCAACTTGGCAAAGAAGCAAATTACTTATTTTACAAAATTAGCGATGATTATGTTGCCTATAGCGACAAAGTCATTACTGGAACTGTAGAGCAAGAGATCAAGCTATTTATTGGAGACTCTATCAGGAATCTGATCGCTTCAGTGTTGTTCTTGATCGCAGCAGCGTTCATGATCTTGTTGCGAGTCGCTAAGCCTATTGTTGCACTGGTGATGCCTCTGTATGTGGGTCTAACCTTTGTCCCTAGCAGTAAGCCCCCCATCATTTTTGGGATGGGTCTGTTCATGGATCTATTCTTGATTGAATTAATCTTCAAGATTTTTCTAGTCTTAATTGCACGGGTCATGCTCTTGCTTCCAGGTGAAGATCCACTGCTGCTGCCGATTTTTTGGTGATCATCATGATTCCCGCTGTCATCTATCTGGCTCAGCGACCACCGGGGGGTGGATTAGGGTTTGGTTTGGCTGCCCTTGGATTACTCGGTAGGAGACGATAAAGATGTTCAAGCCCTCTATTTTTGATCAAGTCGCGCGCGATACTCCTTCCGGGGTCACGCCTTTTTTAATCAAGGCAGTGATTGCCACGATGGGGGGCTTGATCGTGCTGTCCCCTCTGATATGGCAACTCGCCTCCATTAATGCCCGTCTGTCAGCCATTGAAGAAGAGCCACCCGTCGTCCAGGTTGGGCAAGATGCCAAGCTGATCTCAGCAGAAAGGCTCAATCCAGAGCAGAACGCCAAAGAATTTATTAAAGAAGCGCTGCCTGCCCTGTTTGCTTGGAGTAAGCGGGTCACTAAAGACGTCCATCCTAGTGGCATAGATCCAGGCCGAAACACTCGCTACGGCAACCTTCCCACGCTGATTGATGTTTATAGTAATGCCCTCACGCCCCCCTATCGGGACGGCTTTCGGCAAGGCATCAGTGATTACAAGCCGCAAAAATTTGAACAGGGTGAAGCCCGATTGCTCAATATTACTCGGATTGCCACACCCAAGAAAACGGCAAAGGGCTGGGAAGTGATGGTGTTTGCTGAGTTGATTGACCTGGACGAAAACGATGATGCCTATGCCTCCACCCCGTTCAACAACGTTATTCACCTGGTAGAGGTTGATGCACCCAAAAAGATGGCGGCCTATACACCCATTGAGCAGATTTATGCCGAAGTGAGGGGGCGGGGATTAATGATTAGCAGGATTCAAGAGTTGAATGGGAGAGAAATACAATGAGTACTGTTTTAGACAAATGGCAAGATACGGTTGATGATGGCTTAGAGAATGATTCGCTTAGCGATACCTTAATTGAGATTGATGATAGCGATCAGGACTATACCGTCCGCACCAATTACAACTTTGCTGACAATCCCAAGACTAAGATCATCCTGGTTGGCTCGTGTGTGGGATTAGTCTTGCTCCTGGGTGGAGGGCTGCTGATGATTATGAACTCCACCAGTGCAGTTACCGCTCAAAGACAGCAACAACAGCCTCAAAACTCGAATACGGTGGCTCAATCGTCCCTATCGCCGGAGGAAAAGCAGCTACTACAAGAGGTGTTGGCGCAGGAAACCTTTAACCGACAAAATCGGCAAGGGCAAATATTGGCAAACAAGAAAGGGGCTGTTACAACGCCACCTTCTAACGTACCCGTAACTCCTGCAAGAACGGTGACCCCCCCTCAAATCATCTATCGTTCAGCCCCCATCCCTCAACCTCAACGCTCCTATGCGCCTTCGGCTCAACCCGCCCCAACGTTTAACGTTCAGCGTTCTGTCGCTGCTCCTCAGCCTGAAGAGGACGATCCGAACGCGGGGTACTTCACTGCACCCTTCGTAGCCTCTGCTCAGCCGCCAGCTAGCAGCCAGCGCAAATCACTAAAACTCACGAAGTCTGAATCGTTCAATAATCCCAATTCCAAGCCACTGCGCTTATTCACGCCCCCTACTCAGATTGCCAGTAATGCTCGAACGATTCCCCAGCCTCAACAGCAACCCCTTGGGAATCTATCGGGTAGCTTAAAGAACCCCTATCTCAAGCAGATCGTTGCAACGGCGAGTCAAGCGGTGATTCCTGTAGATACGGCCATTGATGCTGAGGTGATTAATCGCGTCTCCTGGATTCCTGAAAATCCAGGGCTAGCCACAAGAAAAGTCGTGCGATTAAAGCTAGAGCAAGATCTCAAAGATGGTGCAGGCGATGTCATTGTCAGTCGAGGAACAATTGCTCTCGGCACCGTCACTCAGGCCACAGAGCAAGGGCTGATTACCGTCAACCTCACCCAGATCGGCAACAAGCCCATCCAATCTGGTGCGGTGGAAGTCCATCAAAACGGCGATCCAACGATGATCGCCAAGCTGGAGAAGAAAGGCGGCAATAGCAATTTTCTGAAAACAGCTCTCGATATTGGCATTGGTGGGGTGCAGACTTTGACCAGTAGCCTCAACAGGCCCACGAGTCAAACCGCATTGACCAATGGTGACCAAACCTTCCTGTCCACCAATAACAACAACCGCAATAACACCGCTGCTTTTGTTGAAGGGGCTAGCAATCGGATCGGTGAACAGTTGAGAGAATCCGTCAGCGGCCCCGATCAAACGGCTATTGGTGTGTTTCGGTTTGGCGGCAAGGTGCAACTTTATTTCGTGCAGGAGGTGCGGCTGTGAAGCAGTATTTAGTGCCATTACTGTTCTTGTTGAGCTGGTCATCCGTCGCCTGGGCGCAGACGGTAAGGGAGTTAAACCTTAAAGGGACAACCAACATGGGGCCTATCGCCGTTGATCCGTCTGGGGTGATTATCCATCTCAAAAACGGTGACAAGATCCAGGGTTTGAGTCTCCAGCCCCCCAGCCAAATTGAGCTATATCCCCTGGATGGTCAGCTCTGCTCTGGGGTGCAATCGTGCAGTGGCCAGCCCCCATCAATGCTCCAACTCACGCGGGTGAGGTCAAAGCGAATCAAAGGCAAAATCCCCAATGCTGATGGGTCATCGATGCTCGTCATTGTCACTAACTCAGGGGCTAAGCATGTGTTGTTTG
>JAAUOM010000015.1 GCA_012034865.1 Acaryochloris sp. CRU_2_0
ATCTTCGACCAACTGCTCATAATCCAACCCATCCACGATGGGCAACCAGATTGTTTTATCTCCAGGAATGAAGGATTTGGTTCCCATCACTCAATCCCCTAGCAGAGACTTCTTGACTCATTTTTAAAGGGTGATTGACAGGATTCATTCACTAACACACATTTGTTTGGAAACAGTAGAATTGAAGTTATTAAAGTAAGGTGTTTGGTAAAGCACGGTCTAGCAATTTGGTTGGAGCAGACTGGCGAAAGTTCTTGGTGCACTGTAAATCATCGACCGAGACGCCTCTGGGCGTTCCTATAAGCACATGTTATACTGAATACAACACTCAAAATAGTTGATTTGATTAGCAAATTTAGCTGGGAACCAATTGTTAAATTTCAGTACTGATCGGTTATTCTCTTTTCGCTAAATCAGCAGAAATGGCTTTTATCAAAATCTCTTAAGACCTGAATCAATACCTGCCATCCATTGATAGGCAAAGGTTTCAAGAATCATGACTCGCTGCTGGTTAGTGGTGTGATGAGCAAGTGTGTTGCTTATTGGCATTTTTAGCGACTCATTATATTGACTTTGCAGGAGCAGAAAGTTAATGGCTTTCTGAGTCTACAGATGTTTTTACCTCCACAAATTTACCGTGCCCCCGCTCATGTGGGGACGGTGAGCTTGGGGCGAACGTTACCCTCGCTATTGGATGAAGCGTGCGATCGCAATCCCAATACCCAAGCCTTTAATCAATGGACTCCCAAAGGTTGGCAACCCCTTTCCAACCAAGCTTTTCGCAGTACCGCTGAAGAACTGGCTCTGGGGCTACAAGCAATTGGGTTACAAGCAGGCGATCGCGTTGCCCTATTCATGCACAGTGACACCTATTTCTGTATCGCCGATATGGGTTGTCTGTTGGCGAAGCTCGTGAATGTCCCCATCTCTTTGGGCGAGGTTCCCGAAAATATTGTGCTGATCTTGCAGCATAGTGGGGCTACGGCCTTAATTCTCTCCGACAGGGCTTTGCTGGCTCAAATTGCCCCCTGTCTAGGAGAAGTCAACTCGCTCAAAACTCTCATCCTCATCGATGCTCTCTCTGCTGGTCAGGAAAACCTATCTGAGGCTGATAGAGACCGTTGGGGACTCCCATCCCACTTACAGTTCTGGTCTTGGGCAGAGCTGGCAGCTAAAGGTGCAGCCAACCGATCACCGCTAACGGTCAGGGCCTTACGGGACCAGATAGCTGCCGATGATCTGGCCACCATTATCTATGTGGCGGCAGCAACCGGGCGCTGTCAGGATTTACGGAGTAGTTTACTGCCGATGTTTCGGATGGTGAAAACGATTCGAGAGCATTTGCAGAAGCACAAATCCCCGCAGTATGTCTGTGAAACCCCCAAGGGGGTGATGCTCACCCATGAGAACTTGTCTGCGGATGCCCTCGCCGCCTTTAGTGAAATCCCTGACCTTAAACGGGGACCACAGGAAGTTATTCTCTCCTTTTTGCCCCTCACCCATATCTTTGCGCGGGTATTGCTCTATGGTCATATCAACTACGGCCATACGATTCATTTTTCCACACCCACACGGGTGATTAAACACCTGCGGGAGGTGCAGCCCACCGTCTTTGCTACCGTACCGCGACTGCTGGAAAAAGTGGCACAAAAAATATCCGAAAAAAGTCACCATCTGTCAGGATTCTCCCGCTGGGTCTCTATTTGGGCTTTAGGATTAGCGCAACGCTATGAGTTAGGGCAGCATCCTGATTGGGGATACAGTTGGCAACTCAAACTGGCGGATTGGCTGGTCTTTAAGCAATGGCGTTTAGCCTTGGGAGGGCGGTTGCGCTATTTACTAACGGGGGGAGCAGCCCTGAAAGCTGATTTAGCTAATCTGTTTGCCGCAGCAGGAATGCCGATCCTGCAAGGGTATGGGCTGACACAGACGAGTGCCGTCATTTGTGTGAATCGGGGTCAGTACAATCGGGCTGGCACCGTGGGACCTCCCATTGCTGGGGTGGAAATGGCGATCGCAGCAGATGGTGAAATCCTGGTTAAAGCCCCCTATGTGATGAAGGGGTACTACCACAACCCCACAGCCACCCAAGAAGCCATTGATGAGGAGGGTTGGTTTCATACCGGGGACGTGGGTGAATTTACAACCGAAGGCTTTCTGAAACTGACGGGCTATAAAAAAAGTCTGTTCAAGCTGTCTACAGGTAAATATGTGACGCCAGAACCCTTGGAACGCCATGTCATGCAATCACCCTTGGTAGAGTATGCGATCGCCATCGGTGCTGGCCAAAGATTCTGCGCGATGTTGATCTTCCCCAACAGGCACAAACTCCAAGCTAAAGCCCGCACCTTAGGCTTACAACAGCCCCTGCCTACCTTACTCCAAGATCCTCAAATTCAAGCGTTGTACCAGGATTTAGTAGAGGCTGCCAATCAAAGCTTACCTGACTGGTCAAGGGCGAAAAAATTTCAACTCGTCCATGCCGAACTCACCGTCAATAATGGCCTGCTGCTGGCCAACCACCAGATTCAGCGAGAACAAGTGCAAGAACGGTTTGCTGAGGTGATTGAACAACTGTATGCAGAAGCGCCTCCGGTCGCCAGACCTACCCGTCAACTGCCACCTCAGACTCCTGAACTACCCCCTTTACAGGTAGAAGCTGCCTAACGCTCCTGCATCTAACTTGAACCTCAGCAACTCTGCTGCAAATATTTCCCGACTCTTTTCTAGAGGAGATAGAACAATGTTTAAGCCCTTTCGAACAGCAACGGTCCTGGGTGCTGGCGTCATGGGTGCCCAGATTGCAGCCCATCTTGCCAATGCTGGCTTACTTGTCCATCTGTTAGATTTAGCCGCCCCCGGCGACAATAAAAATCAACTGGTGGAAACTGCGTTTGCCAAAGCAAGACAGCTCAATCCGCCGATTTTCTTTATCCAAAAGACGGCACGACGGGTCATCCTCGGCAATTTTGATGACCATTTTGATCGAGTAGCCGAGGCAGATTGGGTGATCGAAGCCGTTGTCGAGAATTTGCCCATCAAGCAACAGCTGATCACTCGCGTTGCCCAACTAGCCCGACCCGATGCCGTTATTTCTACTAACACCAGCGGTTTACCCATTCATGAAATTGTGGCGACCTTGCCCGTAAACTTTCGCCAACGCTTCTTGGGCACCCACTTCTTCAACCCACCCCGCTATCTGAAACTACTAGAACTGATTCCTACTGCGGATACTGACCCGCAAATCCTAGAGCGGATGCGCTGGTTTGGCCAATCCTATCTGGGCAAAGGAGTCGTCATCGCCAAAGATACCCCCAACTTTATTGCTAACCGGATTGGTATCTATGCCACCCTGTTGGCACTGCGCGCTTACACAGACCAAGACTACACCATCGCAGAGATCGACACCCTCACGGGAACCCTAGTAGGCCGCCCCAAATCAGCCACCTTCCGCACTGCTGACCTCGTCGGTCTCGATACGCTTTTGTACGTAGCGGACAACCTCTATCCCGCCATTGCCGATGACGAAAGCCGAGATCTCTTTAAAGCGCCACCTTTGCTCCGGCACCTAGTGGAAACGGGCACCTTAGGTGCTAAAACCCGCCAAGGATTTTACAAAAAAGTCAATGGCGAGATCCTGTCCCTCAATCTTGACACCCTCGCTTACGAAACCGCAAAGCCCTTAAAACTGGGCAATCTCCAGGCCATCGAAAAACATAAATCCCTGCCTGAGCGTCTGCAAGCCCTGTATCGAGAGTCCGGTAGAGCAGGTCAATTCTTCCGGTACTTCACCCTGGCTCTGTTGAACTATAGTGCCCATCGCTTACCGGAGATCGCCGACAGCCCCCATGACATTGATCAAGCCCTCCGTTGGGGGTTTGGCTGGGAACTCGGCCCCTTTGAAATCTGGGATGTTCTGGGATTGACAACCGTGCTGGAGGATATGCGCGCTGCTGGGATGAGTATTCCTGAATGGATGTTGACATTGGCAGAAACAGGAGCGACAGGGGTGTATAGGCGGGATCAAGCCGTCTACACACCGAACCATACCTACCTCCCCATCCCCACGCCAACCGATGAGATCGATCTAGACCCCCTCAAGCGTGATCCACAACGGACGATCTGGCAGAACGCTGAATCAGCCTTGCTAGATATGGGCGATCGCATTGCCTTGTTTGAATTCAGATCCAAGGGAAATACCCTCAGCCAGAAGGTTGTCAAAGGTCTGGATCAGGCATTGGATATCTTAGAAACACAAGACTATCGCGGTTTGGTAATTGGCAATAGTGGCCAGCACTTCTGCGCTGGAGCCAATCTTCTGGATATGGTGATCCTGTCTCAGAAGGACCGTCTGAATGTTTTCGCAGATGTCACCTCTGGGGCAATGGCGCATCTTTTGGATAAGTTTCAGAGTTTGATGCATCGATTGCACTACTTCCCAAAACCCATCGTTGCAGCGATTCAAGGTCGCGTTCTGGGTGGGGGTTGCGAACTAGTAATGGCCTGTCCCCATGTGGTGGCATCGGTTGAAACTTATATCGGTTTAGTCGAATTGAGTGTGGGTTTGATTCCTGGTGCTGGGGGGATCATGCGCATGGCGACTTGGGCCGCCGATCAAGCGGCGACGGAAACGCCTAGTCATATCCAACCCTTTATCAAACAAGCCTTTGAAACGATTGGCATGGCTAAAGTGTCCAGTAGTGCCTATGAAGCCCAAGCTTGGGGCTATTTGCCGCCGCAAGCTCGGATTATTATCAATGGAGATCGCCGCCTCTTTGTGGCCAAAGAAGAAGTCCTACGGCTGGACCATGCAGGCTATACTCCACCGCCAAAACGCAACGCCGTCATGGTTCTGGGTCGACCCGGTCGTGCCCTCTTAGAAAATGCCGCTTACCTCTATCAACAAGGCGGCTATATCTCTGAGTACGATCGCTTCCTGGCTCAGCGTTTGGCATACGTGATCACAGGCGGCGATCTGTCTGCTCCCACGTTGGTCTCTGAAGACTATTTGCTGCAACTAGAACGGCAACTGTTTTTGCCACTCTTTAGCGAAAAGAAAACCCAAGAGCGGATTATGCAGGTGCTGAAGACGAAGAAACCGCTGAGGAATTAGGTAGGAGTCAAAAAATGAATACTGCATACATCATCTCCAGTGTTCGTACGGCTGTCGGTAAAGCTCCCAGGGGGACTTTACGCCATGTCCGTCCTGATGATTTGGGGGCAGCTGTGGTCAAAGGTGCGATCGCAAAAGTCCCTGGTTTAGATCCAGCTCAAATTGATGATGTGCTGTTTGGGTGTGCTTTCCCTGAAGCAGAACAAGGGTTTAACTTGGGGCGGGTCATTGCGCAACGGGCGGGGCTACCGGATGCTGTGGCGGGTTGTACAGTGAATCGTTTCTGTGCATCCGGTTTACAGGCGATTGTGATGGCATCCCAAGCCATTATGACGGGGCAAGCACAGATCATGGTGGCGGGGGGAGCAGAATCCATGAGTTTAATGCCGATGGGTGGTCATTATTTGACGCCGAACCCCGTGTTGCTTGATGAAGCCCCAGAGGTCTATTTAAGCATGGGGTTAACGGCGGAGAATGTGGCCGAGGAGTATCAGATTTCACGAGCTGATCAAGATGCCTTTGCCTTGCGATCGCATCAATCTGCCCTTGCAGCTATCAACCAAGGACGATTTCAAGAAGAAATTATTCCCTTTACCGTCACGACGACCGATCTTGTGAATGGCCAACCCCAGACTACCCAAACCCTGTTCACTGTGGATGAAGGTCCCCGTGCCGACACAAATCTGGAAGCCTTGAGCCAGCTTCCGCCCGTCTTTAAGGTCAACGGCACGGTTACCGCAGGCACTTCCTCTCAAATGTCCGATGGAGCTGCCGCCACGTTGCTCATGAGCGAGACAACCCTCGCTCAATTAGGGGTTCAACCCTTGGGGCGCTTACTGGGGTATGCCGTTGCTGGGGTTGCCCCTGGTCTCATGGGCATGGGTCCCGTTGCAGCCGTACCTAAGGTACTCAAACAGGTCGGACTCACCCTGGAGGATATCGGTCTGATTGAGCTGAATGAAGCCTTTGCTGCCCAATCCCTAGCTGTCATCCGCAAGTTGAGCCTAGACGAGCGGATTATCAATGTCAATGGGGGTGCGATCGCCCTAGGTCATCCCCTTGGCTGCACAGGAGCGAAACTTACTGCCACCTTACTCCATGAAATGCAGCGACGCGGCGTCCGCTATGGACTAGTGACGATGTGTGTGGGCGGTGGCATGGGTGCTGCGGGGGTGTTTGAGAATCTGATGCTTTAGTTTTATTTTGCCAATCGCCAATAAAGGAGCAAACCCATGCCTCCCCTCCCACTCCTCCTCACCCTCCCCACCGCCTTTCTCCTGTTTCTCCTTCTTGGCTACTTTGGTGTCCCTCTCTGGACTTGGACGCTCTACTGCGCTGGACTCCTCACCCTTACCCATCCCCCTCTATGGCTATGGGGACTCTACGGGACAGGTGCGGTCATTCTCAACTTGCCCCTCTTGCGGCGTTGGCTAGTGACCTATCCGCTCATGCAAGCTATCCAAGCACTGAAGCTGTTTCCGCACATCTCCGAGACGGAACGAGCGGCCATTGAAGCGGGGACAGTTTGGATAGAAGGCGAGTTCTTTACAGGCCAGCCAGATTTTCAGCGAATGTTGAACGAACCCTACCCAGACCTAACACCAGAGGTGCAAGCCTTCCTAGAGGGCTCTGTGGAGCAGGTCTGTCGGATGACGAGTGATTGGGAGATTTACCAGCGGAAAGATCTGCCAGCGGAAGTATGGGAGTACCTAAAACGTGAGCGCTTTTTTGGCATGATGATTCCCGCAGAATATGGCGGATTGGGATTTTCGCATCTGGCGTATAGTGCAGTGATGGCTAAGCTGGCCTCTCGTTCATTTACCCATGTAGCAACAGTGGGGGTCACCAATTCCTTAGGCCCCGCTAAGTTACTGCTGCGGTATGGCACGCCCGCTCAGAAACAGCGATATTTGCCGCGTTTAGCACGGGGAGAAGAGATCCCTTGCTTTGCCCTCACCGAGCCTCAGGCAGGGTCTGATGCCGCCAGTATTACTTCAGAAGGAGTAGTGTTTCGCGGCGAAGATGGTCAGTTGTATCTGCGGCTGAATTGGGAGAAACGCTATATTACCTTGGGGGCGATCGCAACCCTCCTTGGCCTAGCCTTTCAACTCAAGGATCCAGATAACTTGCTAGGGAAGGGTGAAAATGTAGGGATCACCTGTGCCTTAATTCCGACTAATACACCCGGCGTCATTCAGAATCGCCGTCATGACCCGATGGGCGTACCCTTTTACAACTCTCCCCTTCTAGGTAAAGATGTTGTTGTTCCCATTGAGCAAATCATTGGCGGCGTCGAACAAGCAGGACAGGGCTGGAAGATGCTGATGCAGTCCTTGGCCGCTGGTCGGGGGATTAGTTTTCCGGCTACCTGTACAGGGGTGGCCAAACTGGTAACGCGGGTGACGGGGGCACATGCCTTAGTTCGCAAGCAGTTTGGCCTCTCCATTGGTCGCTTTACTGGCGTGGAGGAACCCTTAGCGCGGATTGGGGGCTTCACTTATCTTCTGGATGCGGTGCGTCTGTATACCTGTGGTGCTGTAGATCAGGGTGAACAACCAGCGGTGGTGTCTGCGATCGCCAAATATCACTCCACCGAACTCGCCCGCCAGATCATCAACGATGGCATGGATATCTTAGGAGGAGCGGGCATTTGTCGCGGTCCTCGCAATCTCTTGGCCAATATTTATACTGCCATTCCAATTGCGATTACCGTGGAAGGAGCCAATATCCTCACGCGCACCATGATGATTTTTGGTCAGGGGGTCATTCGCTGTCATCCCTATGTCTATCTAGAGATCATGGCCTTAGAACAGGCAGATGTCGCCGCCTTTGATCAGGCTTTTTGGCTCCATCTAGGATTGATCCTCCGCAATGGCTGTCGAGCAGGCTTCCTGAATGTAACACGGAGCCGCTGGGCGCAAGCCCCCGTCACCGGACCCACTGCCATCTATTACCGCCAGTTGACTTGGGCTGCGGCCACGTTTGCCAACCTGACGGATTGGGCCATGCTGGGTTTGGGCGGTAGCCTGAAACGCCAAGAGACCTTAACGGGACGGTTTGCGGATATCTTAAGTTGGCTGTATTTGAGTACCGCCACGTTACGCCGTTATGAAGCCGAAGGGTGCCTACCAGCAGATCTGCCCTTTGTAGAGTGGACCCTGCGTTATGGGTTGGCTCAGATCCACAATGCGATTCTTGGTTTGTTACAAAATATGCCCCTACCCCTACTAGGTTTGCTGCGGCCACTCTTGATCGGCTGGTGGCAAATGAATTCCCTGGGGACGATGCCATCAGATGAGTTGGGACATCAAGTAGCGATGGCCATGCAAACACCGGGTGAACAACGCGATCGTATCACTCGCACCATCTACACTCCCGATCACCCAGAAGAAACCTTGGGACGACTCGATCTCGCCATGTGTTTGTCTGTAAAAGCAGAACCCATTGCCCAAAAGATTAAAGCTGCCATTCACACTGGCCAGTTGCCCAAAGCTGCACCCCAGCATCTACTCCAGCCCGCTCAGACCTTGGGCATTATCACCCCAGAGGAAGCTGCCTTAGTCCAGGCAGCAGAAGCAGCCCGTCGAGATGCTATTGAAGTGGATGCTTTTACCCTAGAAGCTTATCAACAGACTACGCTCACGATCCCGGAAGCGAGAGCATCAGTGTCCGCATTCATTTAGCCATAGACGCCAGGTCTGTAGGTGCTGCTTCTACTGCTCTAGGAGTCTGAGTAAAGATCAGCTCATCTTCCTGCCAGTCCACCTGAATCGTGTCACCGCTACTAAAAGTATTTTCTAGAATTTTGGTAGCAATCGGGTTCTCTAACTCTCGCTGTAAGGCACGTTTGAGGGGACGGGCACCATAGACCGGATCAAATCCTGCTTCCACAATATGTTCCAGTGCTTTTTTAGAGAGCTGAATCGCTAGTTTCTGCTCGGCGAGAAGGGCTTCAATGCGCTGAAGTTGAATCTTGACGATCGCGCCTAGTTGTTGACGATTGAGAGTGTGGAACAGGGTGATTTCATCAATGCGGTTGAGGAATTCGGGACGAAAATGCGATCGCAACGCTTCCAACACCTGCATCTGCATCTCTAGATATTGGTCATCTTCCTGTGGCACATCGATAATATATTCGCTGCCAATGTTGCTGGTTAAGACAATAATCGTATTGCAAAAATTGACGGTACGCCCTTGGGCATCCGTGATCCGACCATCATCTAAAACTTGCAGCAAGATATTAAAGATTTCGGGATGGGCCTTTTCCACCTCATCAAGAAGCACCACGGAATAGGGACGACGGCGAATGGCTTCTGAAAGTTGTCCCCCTTCTTCATAGCCCACATAGCCAGGGGAAGCACCCACCAAACGGGATACGGCATGTTTTTCCATATACTCCGACATATCGACTCGGACAATGGCGTCTTCCGTATCAAACAATAACTGAGCCAAGGCACGGGCCAATTCAGTTTTGCCAACCCCTGTGGGGCCTAAAAACAGAAAGGAACCAATGGGGCGATTGGGGTCTTTCATTCCGGCTCTGGCACGGCGAATGGCTGCGGCCACCGCAGCAACGGCCTCTTCTTGGCCAATCACCCGCTCATGCAGATGGTCTTCGAGTTGCAACAGCTTCTGCCGCTCTGACTCTAACAACCGACTCACCGGAATTCCCGTCCAGTTGGCTACCACTTCGGCAATATCTTCTTCGGTCACTTGTTCGCGCAGTAGCGTTGAGCCTTGGGCACGAATGGCCAGCAGTCGTGCTTCATGCTCTTCTAAGTCTTGCTGGAGGGTGGCCATGCGGCTGTAAGTGAGCTGTACGACTTTCTCATGATCCAGCTCTCGTTCTGCTTTTTCAATCTCAAGGCGGACTTGAGCTTCTTGTTCTTTAAGCGCTTTCATATCTTCAAGAACATGCTTTTCCGTTTGCCATTGTTCTTCTAAAGCTTTGCGTTTGGGGCTTAACTCCTCAATCTCAGCAATCACTCGCTGCAAATGCTCTTGAGAAGATTCATAAATTCCACCCGTATTGATGCGGTGCTGTTCTTGTTCTAGAGACATTTTTTCCATCTCTAGCTGCATCAATCGCCGTTCCACCCCTTCTAGTTCACCAGGTTTGGAGGTCATTTCCATTTTCAGTTTGGCGGCGGCTTCATCCACGAGGTCAATAGCCTTATCAGGAAGGAAGCGATCGGCAATATAGCGATTCGACAAAACAGCAGCAGCCACCAGTGCCGAGTCGGTAATTTTGACATTGTGATGAATTTCGTAGCGATCCTTAAGGCCCCGCAAAATGGAAATGGCGGCGTCTACACTGGGCTGGTCAATATATACCTGCTGAAAACGTCGCTCTAAAGCGGCATCCTTTTCAATATGTTTGCGATATTCATCCAGCGTCGTCGCCCCAATACAGCGCAGTTCGCCCCGCGACAGCATCGGTTTGAGGAGATTACTGGCATCCATACCGCTTTGGCTCGACCCGGCTCCCACTACGGTATGCAGCTCATCAATGAATAGGACGATTTGACCGTCAGAGTGGGTGACTTCCCGCAGCACAGCCTTGAGGCGATCTTCAAACTCGCCGCGATACTTGGCACCGGCAATTAAACTGCCCATATCTAAGGTGATCAATCGCCGATTTTTCAGAGATTCAGGAACATCGCCATTGATGATCCGTTGGGCGAGTCCTTCTGCGATCGCTGTTTTTCCCACTCCCGGTTCACCAATCAAGACTGGATTATTTTTCAACCGCCGTGACAGCACCTGAATCACCCGCCGAATTTCATCATCCCGACCAATCACCGGATCTAGTTTTCCGGCTTTGGCTCGCTCCGTTAGATCTCGGCCATATTTTTCCAAGGCATTGTAACGAGACTCCGACGCTTGATCAGCCACCTTCTGGGTTCCTCGCATGGCCTTGATGGCTTTTTCCAAATCTGTAGGGGCAATTCCTTGATCCCGTAACAAGGATTTGCCGACTCGGCTGTCTTCGGCAAAGGCCAGCAAAATATGATCCACGGAAATAAACTGATCTTGGCGATCTTGACGCAGACCATCGGCTTGATCCAGCAAGCGATCTAAGCCCTGGCCTAAAAATAGAGACGTGCCGGCTGCTCCCTTGGGTTGCTGTTCCGCAAACGTCATCAACGCTTGCAAAACCAGGTCTGCATCAACGGTAGCGCGGGTTAGAAGTTTATGGGCTAAGGGTTCTTCTTCTAGTAGGGAAATTGTCAGATGCTCAACTTCTAATTTGTTATTGCTATAGCGTCGGGCGACATCCTGGGACTTGACAATCGCCGCCCATACCTTATCTGTAAATTTATCGGGATCAGTGGGTTGCATGGGGGATGACAGTAGCTAGGAAGTTGGTCAGCACTAGTATAACAAGCGATTTGGTATAGCTATGGGGGTGCGATCGCTACAAATCGTGAGGGTGCCAACCCGCTTGTAGATCTTGCTGATCCGCAAGTCTTTTAAACCCGTTAAGCTAATGAATATTGAGTCCTTCACCTACTATGATGCTACGCTCACCTACTATGATGCTACGCTAGCTTGGCATTACCCCAGAAGAACTGTGAGATCGATTGCACCCATGCCTTCTCAGCCACCGTCTAAACCCAACTTTGGTCGTCTAGAAAAGATTGATGTTAGCCAATATTGGCAATCCACCGCAGATTTTGCCCCTTGGCTGGTGCTAGATGAAAATATTCAGCTTCTAGGAGAAGCCATTGATATTCCCTTGGTCGTTGTCCCAGATACAGAGCAAAGGACAGACTCACCGACTACCCTCCTCTGTCGGGACACGGCTACCCAGGGTTGGGTACTCATTGACAGTCAGCTCAGTCCAACCCATGAGCAACATTTGAGTCAATTACTGAGCCAAGGTGCAGATATCCAGGCATCTGCCATTGTCTGGATTGCCAGCGAGTTTTCTCCTGGACATCTGGCAATTCTCAATTGGCTCAATCAACATACCCAAAAGACGCTCAGATTCTTTGGTGTAGAAATTCAGCTGTGGCAGATTGGCCAAGCGGCAATGGCCGCTCAGTTTAATCTTGTTACTCCATCAGAGCCTGCAACCGTTCTGATAGAAACTCCCCCAGAACCACTCGATCAGCAACCTCTAGACCCTCTGCATCAAGAACTTCCAGAGCCAGAACTAGAACCCCTTACACCAGAACAGGAACAAAACCTGGCCTTTTGGACACAGTTGTGTGACCAACTAGAACAACGGGGCAGTGTCGTTAAGGCGGTCACACCACCTGTAACGGATCAGATTGATTTTGCCATTGGTCGAGCCGGGTTTTTGCTCTCTGCTCACCTGCACCGTGCCCGGTTGTTTTTGTCTATAGAGTTGCAGCTCCTGGATGAAGATGCTCAGGCTCATTATGGCCTATTGTTAGAGCAGCAAGGTTGGCTAGAATCACAGCTAGGCTTTGCCTTAAATTGGGAAAATCCCTCAGCACAATCCAGATGTACCATTTATTGCACAAAGCCAGACGTCAATCTGGATTGCGCTGAGCAATGGCCAGAGTATATTGATTGGCTGTGGGGAGGATTGGAATGTTTTCATCTCACCTTTGCTGATCTCATCCAATCCCTCAATGCCGATGACTATCATGCCGTACACAAGAATAACCCGGGGATGCTTAATGTTTTGAGTCTACCAAGCTGAGGATCACTGAATTGATGGACAGAGGATTGATAAGTGACAACCGTAAGCGGGTAGGGGGAATCGAACCCCCATCATTAGCTTGGAAGGCTAAGGTTTTACCACTAAACTACACCCGCAACAAGCCGATGATTCGGCACAATTCAGGCTAGCACAAATTGATGGGGTTTCTGCAATCCCATTCAGGGTTTTTGTCAGATGCTGTCTTCTATCCTCAGCTTAGTGAAGAAGCAATCGGGTAGCACAGTTGAAGACTCGATAGGGGTTCTACCGGGCATCGCTCTCGCCGTCAAGGCTCTATCATTTTGCCTTAGACTGAATAAAGATACTTGCTTCTCTTGGCCACTAACTTGCTCTAGACCAGCCATTGGAATTTTACGAATACCATGTATAAGACTGCCGACTTGCATGTCGTCGAGACCCGTCCCTTGATCAGTCCTGCCCTACTCCATCACGAAATTTCTCTCACGGATACGGCTGCGGCTTTAGTTGTGGCCACACGCGATCGCATTCGCAACATTCTGCGCCACGAAGATCAGCGCTTATTGGTGATTGTCGGTCCTTGCTCTGTGCATGATGTGCAAGCGGCCTACGAATATGGCCAGAAATTGGCGGTCTTGCGCGAACAATGGGCTGAGCAACTGGAAATTGTCATGCGAGTCTACTTTGAAAAACCCCGGACTAGCATTGGCTGGAAAGGCTTGATTAACGATCCCCATCTCGATAACAGTTATGACATCAATACGGGTTTACGCTTAGCTCGGCAACTCCTCTTAGATTTAGCCCACTTAGGCTTGCCCGCAGCGACAGAACTCCTAGACCCCATTACCCCCCAATATATTGCCGACTTGATTGCCTGGACCGCGATTGGGGCAAGAACCACAGAAAGCCAAACCCATCGAGAGATGGCTTCAGGTCTGTCCATGCCTATTGGCTTCAAAAACAATACGGACGGCAGTTTGCAGGCAGCCACAAATGCCATGCTGGCCGCCAATCAACCCCATCGGTTTTTAGGTATTAACTATCATGGTCTAGCGAGTATTGTCAAAACCACAGGTAATCCCGATACCCATTTGGTCTTGCGCGGTGGCAAGCATGGCCCCAATTACTCTCTCGATCAGGTTGAACAAGCGGCAAAAGGCCTTGCCGATCACCATCTGAATTCGCGCGTGATGGTAGATTGTAGCCATGCCAATGCCAGTAAAGACTATCACCGTCAAGTCACCGTTTTGCAGGAGGTAACCCAGCAATTGGATGCTGGGTCTCAACATCTCTTGGGGGTGATGATCGAGAGCCATTTAATCGCAGGGAATCAGCTCATCCCTGAAGATTTGAGTCAGTTAACCTATGGGCAAAGTATTACCGATGCCTGCGTTGATTTCGCAACTACCACTCAAATGCTGTCAACCTTAGCCAAAGCGGTACAAGGTGCGTCTACATTATCTGTGAGCTAGTGCTGTTACGGAGAAGTAAAAAGGCAAAAGGTAAAAACCCATTTTTAAGGCTGTTTTTGCTGCTGTAAAGTCTTTTTCTGGGCATCGGTCAAAATGGACAGCAATCTTTGTTGAGCCAAGGCTTCCACTTCTTGTAACTGAGATTTTTGTTGGTCAGATAAGTTGAGTTGGGTTAGGGCCTCGGCTGTGGTGTTGCCTGCCGACTGGAGCGCTTGCAGTCGTTTCCACTGATCTGGCTTGAGAATACTTTGCACCTGGGCTTGGACTAAGGTGTCGATCTGCTGAACTTGGACTTTTTGATCGGCAGTCAGATTGAGGGCAGCGAGGGCTGGGGAGATGGGGGTGGGGGAGCTGGGGTGGGGGGAAAGTTGGCTTTTTTGTAATTGTTGTTTTTGGGCTGGAGTGAGGATGGATAAAAATCGCTGTTGGGCGATCGCTTCAATTTCTTTGAGTTGGGTAATTTGGGTGGGTGAGAGCTTGAGTTTGTCTAGGGCGACGTTTTTAGAGGTTCCGGATGCTTGTAAGGCTTGTAATTCTTTCCATTGCCTAGGGGTAAGCACACTTTGAATTTGGGCTTGGAGGAGTGCATCAATTTTTTTGAGTTGAACTTCTTGTTCAGGACTCAGCTTTAAAGCGGAAGCGGGGCTGGATGGAGGCGTTGCTGGTTGGGGAGTTTGAGCCAGAATTGGGAAGGGCTTAGGGGGTTGCGCAGTGATCTGGGGAGTGGCGATTAAGGGCAGGGCGATCGCACTCACAAAAACAACAACTAGTTTGGGTTTGATCATAATCAGAACACTAGACAATGCAGCAACAGATTCGAGGAACAATAGGTCTTACAGATAACAAGTTGTTAACCTAGCCCATGAATCTCTGTAGGAGGGTCTACAAAGAAAGAAGAAATTAATCCCCTTTTGTTTCATAGCTTAGGACATCTCTACCCCATGCAGGATGAGCAAGCGATTTTGGAAGTAAATACTGCCTTTTATCGGGCGTTTGAGAAAAAAGATCTAGAGGCGATGCGGAAGGTTTGGTCCCATGGTATTGCCTGTATCTGCGTACATCCAGGGCGAGGTGAGCTGAAAGGCTGGGAGGCGATTGAGTCATCTTGGCAAAAGATTTTCCTCAATACGGCCTATTTAGAAATTGATACCCAGATCATCACCGTCAACAACAGTGAAAATTTGGCCTATGTCGTCTTAGTGGAATCGGTCTTGCAGGTTGCCCAACAGCGTAAACAAAAAGCGGAATCGATGGCGACTAATATTTTTGAGCGCATGGGTCAGCAATGGTATTTAGTCCATCATCATGGCAGCCCAGTCCTCAGTTGAGAACGCCAAATTTATTCCAGTGATAGGAAGGAGCAAGATCCAGATTTCATCAATGACAGTCGATCAAGGGTTAGCTCTTGACCGACTTTCTATCAAATGATCACAATGAGTGATCCATCCATAATAGGCTTATGATTTTGGCTTGAGGGCTAACAAGATGTCACCTGTATAGGTAGACTTATCCTGTTGCGTACTGGCCATGCCTAATCCCCGAATCGATTTGAGAATTGCTTCAGACTCTGGATCGAGGAATCCACTACTCTGGATCGCAGGGTTATTGAGAATCAGCTTATTGGCCTCATCCATATTGACGTAAAAGTAACCCGAATTAGACTGGGGCAAGGACTTAGTGATTGACTTAAAGGCTTCACTTTGATCTAGGGGTTTATCTGGTTTGGTCGCCATTGTCTTGATGATCGGATTGCCAATCGCAACAAAGACCGTTTCTTTATCCAGCCAGCCATGACCCGCTAGGATCTCTTTGGTCGGTGGGAATTGCCATTGTGTGACTTCCACATTGCCGATCTTGCTCTTGTTGACGGGGATATTGCTTTGCTTGGCGAGGTCATCAAACTTGGCAAACGTGGCTTCGGCTTTGGTGCGATCGCTCGTCTTAAACACCAAGGTGCCGCCAAAACCAACAGATTGCAGGAGTCCTTCATTGCCAGGGATTAAGGCCAGACCTACTTCTCCGTCCATCCAGCCAATGATGTCCTTATCTAAATCAAGCTGGGTGGCTTGGCGGACTTGCTCTCTGACCTGATCTAAACCCGTCTTAAATTCAGGCAGACTTTCGAGTTGTGTAAGCGCATACTTCCACTGGCCACTGATATCGCCCCCATTCGCCGACATCAGGGTATTGGCTGGAAATTGAGCAATGATTTTCCCAGGAACGGGTTTAAATTCCCACTTAAAGCTATCGGGATTTACCTTAGTGATTGCCCGGAAGCGAACCCCTTCATTATCAATGCCCATTCCCACAGAAACCGATTTGATCTGATTGAGTTGGGCTTTGAGTTGAGGTGGGAAAGGTTGAGTGGGATTGAGCGCCCCAAAGTGTTCAATGAGCTGACCATAGTTAGGCACAAAAATCTGAGCAACTGGGTTATCCAACTTCATAGTGTCTTCCAGTATTTTGGCAGCATCTCCATCGGCGAGGGAGGGGTCGCCTTTCGATGAATCAATGGCTTTCTTGACAATATCCGGCTTGTCCGAGAGAGCCAAATGATTATCAAGAATTGCTACAAATCCTGGCGATCCAGAGCCAGCGCTAGAGCCAATTTCTAGGATTTTAACCCCTTTATGCTCTGTTTCCTTAACCTTTAGCTCTTTCTTATCCTTAAGCTTGTTGGCAAAGTTTAAGGCTTCTACTTTGTCTTTGATGCCAACCACCATTAAAACACTCGGCTCCGGTGATTTTTCGGTAACCGGCACCATGGCAAACATGATACTACCCAGCCAGGGTTTGATATCTTTGTCGTAATCTAATTTTTCTTTGGTTAATTCTTTTTTGACCTCTGCAGTCATAGAATCGAAGCTACCAAAAATCAGTTTTTGGGCTTCTGGGGTGCCAAATTCTCTCAATTTATTCCATGAATCAGCATTGACATCAATGTAGCCTGCCATCCAGGCTTCATCTGGCACAATCTTGGCACTGGCAACAGGGCTTGTTCCTTCCCGAGCAGGAATTACCTTGAGGTACAAATAAGCAGCAATGCCGCCGATGGCGACTGTACCCGCAATAATGCTAGGAACAATCACTTTCCATTTAGTTGCCATTAAACATCTCCTCAAAAAGAAAAATTTTAGGTCGTGTGAATGAGATAAAAAAAGATGTATCTACTGGATACAGTTACAACACAGACCTTTGCATGTAGCATGATTGTGAAATATCTGCACGATTTTACAGGATCAAGACAGTAGACGAAGTGATCAGAGACAGCGGTAGGAAGTGATGGTGATCATCGGCAGTGATTGAGACAATCCCCAGAGGTTGCTATAAAACATGACCCTATATGGGGTCTATATTGCCCACTTTGAGAGATGAATTGCCATAGTGCCTGTCGGCATCAATGCAACAACCCTTTAAAACTCCCGATAAAGGTCATGCTTCAAGATTTTTCCCTTTTCACGTCCGTGGATCGGTACTAGTAGGGAAGAGGTCTTCATCTCAGTCAAACAGATGCGAGGATCCAGTGTAAACCATTAAGATAAAAGTTCAACTCAGTTATTTGTGCGGATATCGCCATGCCTGAATCGGTGCCTCTAGAATCTGATGTACTCAACCCTACAGCGTCTGATCCCGCTCCTGAGTCTGCCTTGACCTCTGAACAGTATCGCCAAAAAATGCAGCGCCGCAAGCAGGTACAAGATCAGCGCGTTGCTGAGCGATCGCAAGAAAAAGGCTTGATCATTGTGCATACGGGTAATGGCAAAGGGAAAACCACCGCCGCTTTAGGGATGGTTCTGCGCTCTCTTGGCCATGGTTATCAGGTGGCGATTGTCCAGTTTATTAAAGGAGCCTGGGAACCCGCAGAAAAAGCAGTATTAGCCCAGTGGCCCGATCAATTGGTCTTTCAGGCCATGGGCGAAGGGTTTACTTGGGAAACACAAGATCGCGATCGCGACCAGGCCACCGCTGAAGCCGCCTGGGAGCAAGCCCTAGCGTATATTCAAAATCTTGACTATCGCCTCGTGTTACTTGATGAAATCAACATTGCCCTCAAACATGGCTATTTGCAGACAGAAACGGTGTTGGCGGGCTTACGGTCCAAACCCCCACAGACCCATGTCATTCTCACCGGACGCGGCGCACCCACTGAGCTGATTGAGCAGTCAGATCTAGTCACGGAAATGACCCTAGTCAAGCACCCTTTCCGAGAACAAGGGGTCAAAGCCCAACCTGGAATTGAATTTTAGGAGGATCCCAAATGGTAAGAACCGCCGCACTCCCAACAGCTACTGCCAAACCCAAACAATCCCGGCCTAGGCGCAGTCTGATCGCCGACGTGATTTTAGTGGGATTGGTGTCGGGTCCTGTGGCTGCCCCCTTTTTGGCTGCGACGGACTGGCCGATTCTGCCCCAAATTGCCCATATCATTTATTTCATGGGCGATCATGTTTGTCCCCAGCCAGAAATGGCCTTGGCTCTGATGTCCCCTTACCTGATGGCGGTCTGTATGCGCTGTTTTGGCACGTTAATGGGTCTGGTGGTTACTCGATATTTATTTTCGGTCAATCAAGGTGATGCACCTTACTGGTTAAACCGTTATGGCTGGCTGGGTCTTCTCCTCACCCTTGGACTGTGCTTAGTTTATCCTTTTGAACTCTATGCTCAGTATTGGGGTTGGTGGGAGTATAACAATGGGGTAGTGACCTTGTTTGGTTTAGTGTCAGGTTTGGGTTTGGGAGCCTATATCATGCCATTGTTGCATCAATCAACTCGCAAATCTGGGAATGATCCAGTCTGGACTAGATTGCCCTTACCTTAAAAATCACGAAATCATGGGATCTATGAGCAAAGATACAACTTCGACACATGCCAATACTCCATTATTGATGGGTGATGGTTTACCCCCGTTTGAACAGATTCAGTCTGAGCAGGTTCTGCCTGGGATGACCCAGTTGTTAAGCGAACTGGAGGAAGCCTTACAGACCCTAGAGACCACCTTAACCCCAACTTGGCAAGGTCTGGTGGAACCCCTGGAAAAACTGGGCGATCGCTTGAGTTGGAGTTGGGGAATTATTGGCCATTTGATGGGGGTAAAAAATTCCCCAGAACTGCGGGAAGCCTATGAAGCAGTTCAACCCCAGGTAGTCAAGTTTATGAATCGTTTGAGCCAAAGTCAGCCCATTTACACCGCCTATAAGCAGTTGCAACAAAGCGACGAATGGCTCCAGCTTGATCCAGCCCAACAAAGAATTATCGAGAGTGCGATCCGAGATGCCGAGCTATCCGGTGTCGGACTCACGGGAGACGCCAAAGATCGCTTTAACGCCATCCAGCTCGAATTGGCTAATCTCTCAACTCATTTCTCGAACCATGTTCTAGACGCCACGAAGGCATTTAACATTCTACTCACCCATCCAGCAGAAGTGGCGGGCCTACCACCTAGCTTATTAAGTCTATCGGCTCAGGCAGCCCGCGCTGTGGGTGAGAAAGAGGCCACACCCGAACAGGGTCCCTGGTTGATTACCCTGGATATTCCCTGTTTTGGTCCATTTATGCAGCATAGCCAACGCCGTGATTTGCGCGAGAAGCTATACCGAGCCTATATTAGGCGTGCTTCTGAGGGCGATTTTGACAACACCGAGATTATTGACCGGATTCTAGACCTTCGCCAAGAAGAAGCCCAGATTTTAGGGTTTAAGACCTATGCTGAAGCCAGCCTAGCCAGTAAAATGGCTCCTACCGTTTCGGCGGTAGAAACCTTACAAGAGCAACTCCGGCAAGCCAGTTACGATCAAGCGAGGGCGGAGTTAGAAGACCTCAAAATCTTTGCTCAAGCTCAAGGGGCTGAGGAAGCTGAGGATCTCAAACATTGGGATATCAGTTTCTGGGCTGAACGCCAGCGGGAAGCCAAGTTTGATATCACTGATGAACAGCTCCGACCCTATTTCCCCTTACCCCAAGTGCTCAAGGGATTGTTCAACCTGGTGAATCGGCTGTTTGGCGTAACCGTGACGGCAGCGGACGGGGAAGCCCCCGTGTGGCACGAAGATGTCCGCTATTTTCAGGTTGCTAATGAACAGGGGGAAACCATTGCTCATTTCTACCTCGATCCCTACTCGCGTCCGGCGGAAAAGCGCGGTGGAGCCTGGATGGATGAATGTCTGGGTCGAGCCAAGTTCCATGATGACGAGCAGGTTCGCACACGCTTACCCGTGGCCTATTTAATTTGTAATCAAACCCCACCTGTCGATGGCAAGCCCAGCTTGATGACCTTTCGGGAAGTTGAAACCCTATTCCATGAATTTGGTCATGGCCTACAGCATATGCTGACTCAGGTGGATTATGCGGGCGCAGCCGGGATTAACAATGTGGAGTGGGATGCCGTCGAACTGCCCAGCCAATTTATGGAGAATTGGTGCTATGACCGCACGACCCTCATGAGCATGGCCAAACAGTACGAAACGGGTGAGCCGTTACCGGAAGCTTATTACCAAAAACTGTTGGCTGCGCGCACCTACATGAGTGGCAGTGCCATGCTCCGCCAACTCTATTTTGGCATGGTAGATATGGAACTGCATCACCGTTATCAACCTGGTGGGATAGAGAAGATGCAGCAGGTGCGCGATCTCATTGCCGAAACCACCACGGTTCTGCCCCCCTTGCCTGAAGATGCTTTTCTTTGCTCCTTTGGTCACATCTTTGCCGGGGGCTATTCAGCGGGCTATTATAGCTATAAATGGGCAGAAGTCCTCAGCGCCGACGCCTTTGCCGCCTTTGAAGAAGCAGGTTTAGACAATGATGCAGCCATCCGCGCTACGGGTCGTCGCTTCCGCGATACCGTTCTGGCTTTAGGGGGTAGCCAACATCCCATGGACATCTTCAAAGCATTTCGAGGCCGGGAACCCAGTACTGAAGCATTGTTACGCCATAGTGGACTGTAATTTGTTATGGTTTTCTTTAGAGAATATTCTGGTAATGAGTGTTATGTGCGCCTAACTTTAAGTTAGCAACGTGCTGGAAGTGAGTGATGTCTCTTCAACTTATCCAATAAGGACTGTATTCGATGTCCCATATTCCCCCTGCCTCTATGCCATCTGCATCTAGGCGCGTAGAGGGTTCTGACCAAAACCATACCGTAATTCCTTGGGAAATGTCTCAGTGCTTGAACTCTGATTGTTTGCACTCTAATCCCAGTGATAGTTCAACCTGTCAACGATGTGGGTTATCTCTCCTTTTAGGAGGACGATATCGGGCAATTCGGTCTCTAGGAGGAGGAGGATTTTCCTACACGTTTGCGGCTATAGACGAACACCGTTTGCAAACCCCCTGTGTGATTAAACAGTTTTTACCCCCTCAAGGGAATGCAAGCCAATTAAACAAATCCATTACCCTGTTTGAACAAGAAGCTTTAATTCTCAAAGCGTTAGGCAATCATCCCCAAATTCCATCTCTTTTAGCGTTTTTAGAACAAGAGGGGCGTCTCTATCTCATTCAAGAATTTATTGAAGGCCAAGATTTATTTCAAGAAGCAATGCAAAATGGGCCGTTTAGCGAACAACAGGTTCAACAACTCTTTACCGACTTGCTACCCGTTTTGCAATTTATTCATGAGCAGCAGGTTGTTCATCGGGATATTAAGCCCGGTAATATTATCCGCAAAGGGGATGGTTCTTTGGTACTCATCGACTTTGGGGGGTCATTGCAACTGGATGGAGAATGTCGGGCGGTAACTGGTACCCCCGGTTATGCTGCCCCTGAACAACTCCAAGGTCATGTTAAGTCTGCGAGTGATCTGCATAGCTTAGCGGTAACCGGCATCCGTCTACTGACGGGTTATCTCACCCCACAACAGCTCGATCCCTTTGAAGATCCCCATCAGCGGCATCAGGTTTGGCATCGCCTTAAGGTCACTGTTAGCCCCGAATTAACCCAAATTTTTGATAATCTTCTCCATCCTGATATCCATCAGCGCTATCCGTCTGCAATTGAAGTCTGGCAAGCCCTCAGTCCTCAGGGAAGTCGATTGGGGTTATCCTCCAATCCATCTGTGTTGTGTCCGTTACCGCCAGTGGTAATGAGCAACACAACCCTAACCACAGCGTTAAGTAGTGATGTGGGTGCCAACTTTACGGATCTCCAGGAATTATTAACGCGGCAAAACTATGCTGCTGCCGATGAAGAGACCTGGAATCTTTTGCTGAAGATTACCCATCTTGCTGCTGCAGGAGCCTTGACTCTACAAGCGATGCGCCAATTCCCAACGCAAGACTTACAGACGCTTGATTTATTATGGACCGAATTGAGTGGCGGACATTTTGGTTTCTCAGTCCAAAAGCAAATCTATCAAAGACTAGGAGGCGGCAGAAATCTAGATTATGCAGTCTGGCAAACTTTTGGCAAGCAAGTGGGTTGGTTTGCCGAAGGAGAATGGCAACACTATGCTGATTTAAAGTTTGCTCAAAATGCTCCTATCGGCCATCTGCCAGCCTGCTTCGTAGACCCAATGAACCGTCAGGGGTTTGATCGGGGGGTTTGTGGATGGTGGCGATTGGGATTTGTCTCTCTGATACAGCGATTAGAGTCCATAACCAATACAGGGAGTGATGATGCCGATTTTGAGGGATAACTTCAGCAGCCTATCGTCTCATCGGCACAGTTGACGACGATATTGACAACCTTTAAAACTTGAACTATGGAGTCTCTGAAGACTTTACGCTAAGGATAATGGATTAAATATTAAGATCGAAATGTCGATGGCCAGTTAGGGCGAAGAATGGTTCGCCTGCAGGGGGAAATGCCGAAATTATTAAATTCTCATTCCTGAGAATCGCTAAGGATTGGCCCAGATCACTGAGATAACCTTAAGGCTTGACTGTAATAATGACACATTCTTCTCCCTTTGAAACCCATGCTTCGGATCCAGACGATCTCCCCCGAAACGGTACTCAACCCCTTGTAAAGGGTGGGGTTGTTGAAGACATCGACACCCGTTCTCCAATGCCTGAGCTGGGAACGGAGGAGCAAGTGCCTCCACCTTTGCGGTCTACCCCTGATGATTCGGACGGGGTAGGGGTTGATGCTATATCCTCTTCTGCAAGCTCCCAAACGTCTGGTTCTTCGTTTTCGAGGGTGGATCGGACTGAAGGGAGTCCTCCTTATCCTTGGGCTTCAGACTCTATAGAATCTAACAATCGGAATGCTAGTCAGTCAGCAGCCGTTCCGTTTCAGATGAAGTGGATGGGTTGGGCTTTAGCGCTGACCATGTTGCCTGTACTAGCGGTGGGTACTACGGTTACTTACTTGAGTGGGAACTTGATTCAGGAGCAAGTTACTCAGACTCGTCAAGCAGGGGGGCAAGGGCTGAAAAACACTGAAGTGGCAATGCGTAAACAATTGCCTCTGCTTCTTGTTGGCACGAGTATTACGGCAATTCTAGCAGGTGCGATCGCAGCCTGGTTAGCTCGTCGAGCCACTACGCCTGTACTCAAAGTAGCCCAAGTCTCAACTGAGGTATTGACAAGAATCCGCACTGGGATGGTGAGATCTACTGCGTCGGACTCCGATGCCTTAAGCCAGCTTGAGTGGAACATTCGTATCCTGGAAGATCACTTGCCGGCTTTACTAGAGCAACAAGATAGCGAGATTGAGCAGTTACAGATGCTCAAGCACATCACCCATCGCATTCATACCTCCCTCAATGAAGAGGATATTCTCAAGGCCACCGTGGGAGAAGCCCGTAAAATTTTGAGAGCAGATCGCGTCATGGTTTACGGATTTGATGACGATTGGTATGGCACTGTCATTGCTGAGGCTGTCCTGCCGGGATTCCCTAAGGCACTGTGGGCCGAAATCCGCGATCCCTGCTTTGCCGAAAACTATGTACACAAGTACCAAGCCGGACGGATACGAGCCATTAGCGATATTGAGGCAGCGAACCTGACAGCCTGTCATCTGGCTCAGTTGGAACCCTTTGCTGTCAGGGCAAATCTTGTGGTGCCCATCCTGCGGGAACAGAAGTTGTTTGGGCTGTTGATTGCCCATCAATGCTCCCAACCCCGGGTGTGGACCGATGTGGAGATCAACTTCTTGGCGCAAGTGGCTTCCCAGGTTGGGTTTGCCTTGGATCATGCTCGATTGCTCACCCAGGTTGATCACATCAGCCAAAGGGCGGTCACCCACTCTAAGCAAGCCATTCAAGACCTAGAAGTCTTGCAACAAGGGATCGCTCGACTCTCTGTGCGGAGTAAGGATGTGGCTCAATTATTGGAGGAGGATGCTCATCCTGCCATTACCCAAACCCAGGAGCAAATGCAGGTGATCGCCCAAGGGGCTAACCAAATTCAACACCTTCTCCAGGAAATTACCCATACTCAGCAACAGGTGCAGTCCGCCTCTCAACAAGGCCAACAGGTGATGACGGAAACGGCTGACCATTTGCAGACGTTGCACCAAAAGGTCGCAGAGGTTGAAGAAGCTGTGCAACCCCTACAACATCCCACCCATCAGCTTGGTGAACTGGTGGATGTGATGACCCACGTCGTCTCTCAGGTTCAGTTACAAGCCATGAATGCGGCTCTAGAGGCTGCACGAGTAGGCACGGCTGGACAATCCTTTGCGGAAATTGCCGAGAAAGTTCATGGGTTAACTCGACAATTAGATGCCACCCTCACCGATGTCAAACCCTTGATAAACCATATTCAAACCACAGCCCAAACAGCGATTGCTGATATTACGATGGGCAAAGAGGCGATTGCCACGGATACAAAACGGGTGAACAATACCCAGCAAGTCTTAGAGAGCTGCAATGATCTTTATCAACGCTTTCTGGACTTAATTCCGCAGATTGCGACCGTGACCACTACCCAACTCGAGGGAGCGATCGCGGGTCACCAGAACTTAGATCACCTTGCCTATACGACCTTCAAAGCAACGGAACAGTCCTCCGAAATTGCGGATACCTTTGGGCAATTGCTAGGTGCGATCCAGGGTAAGCCTACCCCCAAGACAGAATCTTCTAGTGAATGAGCAATATCCGGATATCCCTTGAGTAACCTCTCGTCTGAACCCACCGTCATCCCATCCTTGGGGATACTTGATTTACCCTGTTTGCAACGTCATGTTCTTCGATAGAAGGAAGCCAGCGATGGCTCATGAAACGCCCCTGCGTGATCCGGCCTACCAATTATTTTTTCAAGAAGCATTAGAGCTGTTGTCACAAATTGACTTAACCTTGCAAGAAGTACTGGCTGTTCCCAGTGCCGCCGCGATTGATTTTCTCCTAGACAATACTCAAACCCTAGCGCAAGGGGCACAATCCCTGTCTTTGACCTTGCTCTGTCAACCTGCAAAAACCTTTGAAGGGTTAGTGCTGCGCTTTCAGCAAAGTCCTCTGGCGCTCACCCCTGATGATGCAGATGCCCTTAGGCAAGCCTATAAAAATCTGCAAGGGGCTTTAGTCACCTATCTTTCTCAATCAGAGCAGCCCTCTGGGTTTATCTCTCCAGTAGAGTCATCCCAGTCCCTAGCGATCGCACCCCCATCCCCTATTGCCCCAGCAGAAACGTCAGCAGTCGAGACAGATGTGACCACCTTAATGCTGACGACGGATGTTGCTGAACTGTTGAGCCAACTTCACCAAGCGCTTGTCAATCCCCAAGTCTACAATTTGGCAGATGAACTGAAAACCCATACAGAAGCACTGTTGGGATGGGGCGAAGTTCTAGAGTTGAGCGAATTTATAACCATTGCCCAGTCCACCCTAGAGATGCTCAATAGCAATCCCCAATCTGCTGTTTCCATTGGACAACTGGCCTTAGCAGGGTTTCAATCCGCTTACAAAACAGCCTTACAAAGCACATCAATGCCTGAGGCATCCTCTCCCTCACTAGACAAGGATCAACCCAGGACATCAGCTCACCCTATCACTGTGGCTGAAATTCCGACCGCCGAAGCGTTATCCCTCTCAAATGAGGTAACACTAAACACCGCCCTGTTGTTGGTATGGCAGCAGCGAAACCTCTTGTTTACCATTCCATCTGAAGCTGTAGCGGAAATCTTGATTCCCAGAGCGGAACAAGTCATGGGCAATCAACATCAGCGTTGCATCAAGTGGCAGCAGCAATTTATGCCGCTGTATCGACTGGTGGATTTGCTCAACCAGGGTGAGTCTCACTGGCCGCGACTGACGCCGATGGCTACTGCCCATACCCCGGAACCTTCGCCAGTTTTTGGTAAATCCCCCCTGCTGGTTGTGCAACAAGGAGGACAAACCCTAGGACTTGAGGTTGAGATTGCCCGTCTGGTGACAGAACCTGAACTCATTCTGCGCTTTTCTAAGAGCGATCAACCTCCTTGCCCCTACTACTGTGGTGAGACGTCCATCCCCGAGGTTCAACAATGCGGCGTCATCGACTTAACGGCGCTTCTCCATGAAATTTTAGGTGTGAGTCCTATGCCTCTGTTGTCAGCAGTTCCATCGACCAGTATATCTGTATCGGTTAGTACTAAGCCATCTGTACCCCCCAAGCCTATCCAAAAACCGCGATCGCAAATGACCATTTTGGTTGTCGATGATTCACCCACCGTCAGAATCATGCTAAATATGGTGTTGGAGTCTGCTGGCTACCAGGTTCTAGAAGCCGCGAATGGTCAGTTAGCCCTCGATCAATTGGCAGAGCATACTGAGATTAACTTGGTGCTATGCGATGTGGAAATGCCTAAGATGAACGGATTTGAGTTTCTAGAATACCGGTGCCGCCAGCCCGCCCTAGCAGATATCCCTGTGGTCATGCTCAGTACCTGTAATAGTGATCAACATCGGCGGTTGGCGAATGCCTTGGGTGCCAATGCCTACTTGACTAAACCCTACGAAGAGACCAGCTTATTGGCTACTTTACAAGCTTTAATTCACTGACGGATGCAGCAGTTGGCAGCAGGAGAAAGGCAATAGTCGCGGTTTGCCAGGATTACACCGTTTCTAGTTCACCCTCAGCTAGATGAGCGCGGAATTTCTTGCTGAATTTGACGAGGTAGGGGTAATTTGCACTGACTTCTCGCCCTTGCCAGTCCTTAATAATCTGGATTAGTTCACCTTCCAACCCTTGAATATCAAAGGGTTGACCTCGATGCTCAGGATGATGATGAACCATTATGGATGCTTTCACACGGACTTGATCGCCTACTTGCATAATTTCAGTTAATGACTCTCAACAGGGGCATGACTAAACTTTGTACTCATAGCCAAGGATGGTACAAATCAATCTCTATTAATCTTTGCATAAGATGGACCCTTGCTGAATACAGCATTTTCAGGATGCTCTAATGAACTCAAATGGGTAGATCGGCTCAATCAAGACCCTAGTCTAGATCAAAGGGATGTAACAGATATCTAATTCTTAACTCGTTTTCAGTCGGTTCAAAATTCTCAAAACATCGTACAGTTCATTGCGTCGATTATTGAGGGAAAAATCATTCGAGAAACTGTATCGCCCTTGATCTAGCTTGATAAACATCGAATAAGCGCTATTGCTAACCAAGCCAAAGGTAGGGCGAGGAGCTGGAGCATTCGCAGACATGTAAGCCAATGCCTGAGGGAGTGCAACCTCAATACTAAACGAAGTTTGCTTAGATTCAATCAGAACAATCCAAAGATGTTCTTGAACAATCAATCCATCAATCCGCCCTCGGTAAATGAGGCCATCCTCGTCTTCAAGGTCTAGCTGAATAGATGCCTCAGAGCGCAGATGGAAAGGAGGGTCATAAAAACCTGCTAATTCCAGCAAGGGTGATACAACAATAAAGTTGACCGCACCCTCTAGCAGGTGACCATACTGACGATGGTAAAGGTAACGCTGCTTGATCAAATCCAACCGTTGTTGTTCGGCAAGATTCAGCTCTGGTAAATCATCTAGCCATTCTGTGAAAGAAGATGGATCATCACTACGAGAGAGTCTAAGCCGAGAGTCTACTGCTGCTAAACTATCGACATAATCTGTAATTGCTAAGACTTCAACCATCGCCTTGATCAATGTTTGAGGAATGGGTAGGTTTCTCATTCTAAAACAAAGCCGCTTCTTTGTTTGAGCTTTGCTTGGGCAATTCCCGTTTAGAGAAGCAAGCTTGAGACCTGGGATAGCCACATCCTCAAGCCTCTACAAAGTTACCTGTTCAATCTATTCCTCTGGTTTATCCTTTTTGAAAATGGGTTTGGTATCATCTGCATTGCTGTAGTCAGCAACGACCACCACGTAAATCCCTTGGAGGACAATAAGGGCCAGCCAACCCCAAGTTAACCCCTGTAACCACGGCCAATCACGAGATTGCAGCAATAGAAAAAACCATAGGGATGAGGTCACAGTAGCAAATATAGCAATATTGAAAGCCAAATTGATGCGATCGCCAAACCGACGAAAGGCGACATCATTTTTGCGATCGGGTTTACGGGGCCAATACGGCGGCATAGCAATCTTCCACTTTTGTTAAATCAAACCGAGGTTTCGTCTTCAGATTCTATTAAAGAGGCATACTCTGTCAACTCGAAGAGCAATCGTGTGAATTTCTACCCACAAGATTTCTCAATGACTGAGTCAAGATGTTTCAATGCTGAATCCCAGTCATTGCAGACCTAGACCGTCTACCATACAAAAAAGAATCTTTCCCTTGAGAAAATTTATCTATGGTTGCGTTTGCACGTCTATCTGAGCGGCGGATGCACTGGATTCGCTCGGCCTTGACGATTGCATGGCTGCTGATCGTTGTGTCGTTATTCTACGATCCTTGGACACCAGCCCTGACTACCCCCAATCATCCTTGGAGTCCGTTACGGTTACCAGAAGATTGTATTGCTGTCCAAGGACAATGCTTAGTTGAACAGCCCTATCCCTTAGGCACAACATTGTTTTGGGGAGCGATCGTCCCTGCGGCCATCTTTATTCTCTTGGTGTTTGGACATGAGGCATGGCGACGTATTTGCCCTTTATCCTTTTTGTCTCAAATTCCTAGGTCTTTGGGCTGGCAACGACAACTTAAACGGGAAAATTCCAAAACCGGGAAAGTTCGCTACGAACTCGTAAAAGTGAGGCCAGATTCCTGGTTGGGAAGAAACTATCTTTACCTTCAGTTTGGCTGGCTTTTTGTCGGCTTATGCGGGCGGATTTTATTTTTTAATGCCGATCGCTTGGTTCTAGCACTTTGGCTGCTCTTTACAATCACGGCTGCCATCCTTGTTGGCTACCTTTTGAGTGGTAAATCCTGGTGCAACTACTTCTGCCCCATGGCTCCAGTTCAGCGAATTTATAGC
The DNA here is from genome assembly GCA_012034865.1 of Acaryochloris sp. CRU_2_0. Lineage (GTDB taxonomy): Bacteria > Cyanobacteriota > Cyanobacteriia > Thermosynechococcales > Thermosynechococcaceae > Acaryochloris. The sequence goes on from JAAUOM010000015.1 coordinate 29,538, forward strand.
GAGCCAGGTGGGTTGTTCAGTAGTCAGGCTCATATGAGTGATCAGCTCATTACTCAATCCATGTGCCGTATCGTCTTACCCGATGGCAAAGAGCAGAGCGCCTGTGTTGCTTGTCAAAATCCCTGTATTGATATTGATGCTGAACGAGCCTACTGGGATGGTTTGCATAAACCGGAGGAATCCTTTTTGCGGTATGGCTATATTGGTTTAGTCGTGGGTTATTTTGTCTATTACTATCTGTATGCAGGCAATTGGAATTATTACTTTTCCGGTGCATGGGCACGGCAATCCGATCAGCTAGCCTCCTTATTGAGTCCTGGATTCTACCTCTTTGGACGAACCATTAATATTCCTAAGCTCATGGCGGTACCCCTTACTTTGGGGATCTTTACTGTGATTGGGCACCAAGGAGGTCGTTGGCTAGAGAACCGACTAAGAGTTTACAACCGCCATCATTGGAAATTGGCTCCAGAAACCATTCGACATCGAATTTTCACCCTTTGCACCTTTAGCATTTTCAATTTCTTCTTTATTTTTGGGGGTCGTCCTTTAGTTCAACTGCTACCGCTTTGGGGTCAATACCTATATGATTTGGGTCTAGTGTTGCTTAGTACCCTTTGGCTTTATAAAACATTGCAGCGCAGTCCTGATCTGTATTCAAGAGAGAATTTGGCCAGTCGTTTCCGCAAGCAGTTAGAGAAATTGCAGCTCAACGTTTCCCAGTTCCTAGAAGGACGTTCTTTAAGCGATTTAAACACCCATGAAGTCTACATTTTGGCACGCGTTTTGCCCGGTTTTACCAGAGAGAAGCGCCATGAAGCCTATAAGGGTGTTGTACGAGAAGCCTTAGAAGAAGGCTCCGTCAATTATTCCAGTAGCCTAGAAGTTTTACAGCAATTACGTCAGGAATTAGGCATTACTGATGATGAACACCGAGATGTATTAGAAGAACTGGGCATTGAAGATCCAGAACTCCTCAATCCTGATCGTCAACGGAGTCTAGAGAATCAAATTCGTCTGAGTGGCTATCGCAAATCTTTAGAACGGCTGATGTTGTTGCAAAGAAAGCAAGCTGATAGTTACGCGAAGAGTACTTTTGATCCACTGCTAACACAAAACTCTGCCGAACTTCGTGCCCTGCGTCGCCAATATTCCATCACAGCTCAAGAAGAAGCCTGGATTTTGGATGGCCTCTCTCCTGAAGCAGGCAATCTGCGGAGGGCAGAATTCTTGCTTGGCCAATTACCCGCTTTAATTTCCTGCTATCGGGCACTTCACCAACCGATATTGCATCAGCACAAAGCCGTTTTGATGCTATTGCGAGACAGTATTCATCACAAGAAAGAACTGATGATGCGTACTCTGCTAGGTACACTGGTGACCCTGCAAGCTGATCCTGCCGCCCTTGCCCTTGCCCAATCCCTAGGACAGTTATCGCCATCCATTTTGCCGGAGCTGTTGGAGCTTGAGAACTGGCGCGATCAACTGCATACAGACGTTTTGCAGTGTTTAATGCCTCTGCAAGGCCAATCGAGCACTTGTTCCCTCGATTATTCCCCTAGAGAGATATTGAGTTTTTTGGAACCCCTACTGTGCGATCGCAATCCTCTGATTCAAACCGCTTGTCTTTACATTATTGCCCAACTCGATCTCCAGCACAGTCAAGCCATCGCCCGTGATTTCGAGAACATCCAACATTCCCCTCTATTGCAAGAAACGATCAACCTTCTTTTATCCCCACCTGAGCCAGATCCACGGCTGACCCAATTTCCCATATTGGAAAAAGTGGTGCATCTGTTCAACAGTGATTTTTTCACCGTATGCACAGCGAAACCTTAATTGCCCTTGCCGAGCGTGCCAAGATCAGAACCTACGCTGCCCACGAAGTCATCACCGAAGCCGGGGATACCTGTCGAGAATTGCTGTTGTTAATTGAAGGCAATGCAAACATTCACTTCTTTTTAGCCAACGACGAGGTTCGAGTTGAGCAATTGCACCCTGGTCAAATGCTGGACGAATTAGAAGTCTTGGCCCATAGTGACTCTACTAACACCATCATTGCCAACCATGACCACACCCGCATCTTAGCCGTTCCTGTCGATACCTTTGATGATTTTCTCGATCTCGATCACGATTTTGCTCGTCGTGTTTTGGAGATGGAAAGTCGCCAACTGCAAAAAATGATGCGATCGCCCCAAATTATAGACACAGCAGAGATAAGGTAAAAGCCAAAAAATGCCTGATATCACTTTTGCCTTTTATCTTTTGCCTTGAATCGTAACCATTGCCTTTTCTCAACAGACAGATTCATCTAATATGAGCGTGGGTTAATCTTGTTTTTTCTCTGGCAGGATTGAAGCTTTGCAGATCTTTGTTAAACCGTCTCACATTCGCCTCTTGCTTCGGCTCTCGCAGATTATTGATCGCATCACTGAGGTGATCGGCGGTTTGAGCAGTTGGATGGTGATCTTGGCGGTTGCTGTAGGTTTCTATAATGTTATCGCTCGTTATATTGGCCGTTTGATCGGGATTAAGCTATCTTCAAATGCCTTGATTGAGTTGCAGTGGTATTTGTTCTCAATCATGTTTTTTCTGGGGTTTGCTTATATTCTTAAACATGCTGCTAATGTGCGGGTAGATTTTCTGTATACGAATTGGAGTCCTAAACGACAGGCACTGGTGGATTTTCTGGGCACGGTCTTTTTCTTGATTCCTTTTTGTTTGTTAGGCATTTGGGTGAGTATCAATCCTGTATTGCAGTCTTGGGGACAGTTACCGGATGGAACCTGGGGGGCTTGGGAGGTGTCCTCAGACGCGGATGGTTTGCCACGGGCACCGATTAAAACGATGATTATTGTGTCTTTTGCCCTATTGCTGGCTCAGGCCATTTCTCAAGCCATTAAGTATTTGGCGATTCTCAAGGGCTACACACAGGTCACTCAAATTATGCAAGAAGAGACTGAGCAGTTGCCGATTGAGTAGATGATCGGAGATCTCTGTCACCTGCACATCTAACGCATCCGTTGCGAGGTTGTGCTCAGGTGTAAGATAACCCCTTACCCCTTTCCGTTTCAGTACAGGATCTTTTCAACAAAAAATTATGGGCTTTGAGTGGTTGGCGATCGCCATGTTTGTGGGCTTCTTTTTCATTCTGATGAGTGGCTATCCAGTGGCGTTTTCCTTTGCGGGTACGGGCTTGGTGTTTGGACTGGTGGGATGGTGGGTAGGGGCTTTTGATCCGAACCGACTCTTATCGTTGCCCAATGTCTGGTTTGGGACGATGTCCAACTTCACGTTGTTGGCAATTCCCTTTTTTGTGTTTCTAGGCGCAATCCTGGAAAAATCAGGGTTGGCAGAAGAACTGCTGGAAACGATTGGCATTCTCCTGGGGCCGCTGCGGGGTGGGGTGGCGCTAGCAGTAATTTTTGTGGGGACTCTGTTGGCGGCAACGACGGGGGTAGTCGCCGCCACCGTGATCATTATGGGGATGTTGTCCTTGCCCGTGATGTTGCGCTATGGCTATGACAAACAATTGGCCGCTGGAGTAATCATTGCGTCTGGAACCTTGGCTCAGCTCATTCCTCCTAGTTTGGTATTGCTGGTCTTGAGTGATCAGTTGGGGGTGTCTGTGGGGGATCTGTTTTTGGGAGCCTTGGTGCCGGGGGTGATGCTGGCCGTCGTCTACGCTTTGTATGTTTTAGTTCTGGCGTTTTTTCAACCGGAACGGGCTCCCGCCTTGCCCCTGGAGAGCCGTCAACTCAAAGGCAAAGCCTTGGCGCAAAAAGTGATCAAAGCGGTTGTCCCTCCCTTGTTGCTGATTTTTGCGGTGCTAGGCAGTATCTTCTTTGGCTTGGCGACGCCCACGGAAGCTGGGGCGGTGGGCGCGGTGGGGGCTTGTGGATTGGCGGCCTTGAATCACAAACTCAATGTCAAGCTGATTCAATCAGCGGCTCACTCAACGGCAGTGGTGTCAGCCGTAGTGCTGATGATTTTGTTTTGCTCATCATTTTTTAGCTTGGTGTTTGATGCCCTAGGTGGCAAAACTCTAATTACACAACTGTTGGTGAATTTGCCCGGTGGCAAAATTGCCTTTTTAATTGTCAGTAATATTGTGATTTTTATTCTGGGTGTGTTCCTAGAATTTATTGAAATTTGTTTTATTGCCCTGCCCCTGTTAGTGCCGGCGGCGCAGCAGTTGGGGCTGGATATGGTCTGGTTTGGGGTGGTGATGGCGATTAATTTGCAAACGGCGTTTATCTCCCCTCCTGTGGGTTTTTCTTTGTTTTATTTACAAAGTGTGGCTCCGAAAGAAGTCCGCACCATTGATATTCACAAAAGTGCGATTCCCTTTATGGCGTTGCAAGTTATCGTGCTGCTGATCGTGATTGGGTTTCCCCAAACCGTGCGCTGGCTAGTCGATCTATCCTCCGCAAAGCCCGTTTTATGATTTGAGTTGGGCGTAACTATAGCGGGCAAAGCTGCCTTCGTTGATATTGTGCCAAGCGTAGATGCGATCGCGAAACTCTCTCCAGTCCGCAAAAATCTGCTTAAATTCAGGATCTTTGCCAGCAAATTCCTCAAATAAAGCAAAGGAGGCTTCCTCGGCTGCTTTCAAGATCTGATCACTGTAGGGGCGCAGAAGGACACCACTTTGGCGTAAGCGTTCCAGGGCTTCGTTGTTACGGGCATCGTAGCGAGCCAGCATGATTGCATTAGCTTCAAAGGCTGCCGTTTTAATGATTTCTTGATATTGAACCGGCAGTTTTTTCCATTCATTCAAGTTGATTTGAACTTCTAAGGTCGGTCCTGGTTCCCACCAGCCCGGATAGTAATAGTATTTGGCAACTTTGTGCAATCCCAGCTTTTCATCATCGTAGGGACCCACCCACTCGGCTGCATCAATCGCGCCCGTTTGCAGTGCCTGGAAAATCTCACCACCGGGTAAGTTTTGCACCGTCACCCCCAGCCGACTCATCACCTGTCCCCCTAAACCAGGGATACGCATTTTTAGCCCTTGCAGGTCTTTCATGCTCAGGATTTCCTTACGGAACCAGCCCCCCATTTGAGTACCCGTATTACCTGCGGGAAACTGGATCACCCCAAACTTGCGAGCATACAGATCCTGGAGCTGTTTCAACCCACCCCCTTCATACAGCCAAGCATTTTGCTGTTGGGCATTTAAGCCAAAGGGCACCGCCGTGCCAAAGGCCACTGCTGGGGTTTTGCCAACGTAATAATAAGCCGCGCTATGACCACAGGGAACGGCCCCTTGGGAGACAACGTTGAGAACCTCTAAGGGTGGGGCAATTTCCCCAGCGGGTCGGGGGGTGATCTTAAACTTGCCCCCTGTGAGGGCAGCAACGCGATCGGCGAAGGTCTTAGCCCCGCCAAAAATAGTGTCCAGGGCGATGGGCCAACTCGTGGCCATTTGCCAGTTGAGGGTGGGTAGATTACCATCGGTACCAGCCCCATTCGGCCTAGGTCGACAAGCCACTAAGGCGCTACCAACAGCGGTGCTGGCCATTCCGGCTTGGAGAAATTTTTTCCGATTCACTGTTTACTCCTCAGCTTTTCCAAGGGGAGCAATCTCCTTTGGGTTGGATTTAGGTTCCAAACCATTAGAGTACAGTAACGGTGCTAAACCTCTCAAATAAAAATTTGAGAATCTGCAGTGCCAGCTCACCGAGCTTACTGATACTGTTCTAAAAAATCCAAAGCTTGGTTACGTAGGTCAGAATATTCTTTGGATTTCTGAACTGCCTGTCGATTGTGGGGATGGGGAAAAGGTACATTTAGGATTTCTCCGATATTGGCATTGGGTCCACTCGTCATTAAAATAATGCGATCAGATATGTAAATGGCTTCATCCACATCATGAGTAATCATCATTACTGCTTGGCGATGATTTTCCCAAAGTTCTAAAACTTGGGCTTGTAATTTCCGTTTACTCAAGGCATCTAATGCACCAAAAGGTTCATCCATCAGCAACATTTTTGGACGAGTAATTAAACCCCGAGCAATCCCTACCACAATCATAGGAGTAGTACCTTGCTAGACTAGGCTGACTTACTCAGATTTAGATGCAATATAGCTAAAAAAATCTAGAGTTGCCAAGGGCTGGCAAGAAATTCTGTGGGCATCGCTTCTGGCTCGCAAAGCTCGGTGTCAACGTCCACGATGAACACGAGAGAAATCGCTGAACCAACCTCGCAACCAAAAAAAGCTGATCAGACTTAAGGCGATCGCAATCATTGCCGACCAGACCAAGGGATACCCCCAGTACCAGTTCAACTCCGGCATATTCCACGGCGACGCTTGCGGATTGAAATTCATACCGTAGATCCCGGCAATAAACGTCAGGGGAATAAAAATCGTCGAAATCACGGTTAGGGTTTTCATGACCTCATTCATGCGATTGCTGACAGCAGACAAATACACATCCATCAAACTCGCGGCCAGTTCCCGATAGGTTTCCACCATATCTAGAACCTGAATGGCGTGGTCATAGCAGTCCCGTAGGTAGAGTTGTACCTCCTTGCTGATTTGGTCACAATTGTCGCGGGTAAGGGTGGACAGTAACTCCCGTTGGGGCCAGATCGCTCGCCGGAGTGTGAGCAGGTCGCGTTTGATTTGGTGGATGCGAGCTAGGGTTTGCGGAGTAGGATGCTCAATGACTTCATCTTCCAATGCCTCAATCTCTTCGCCATAGGCTTCTAGAATCGGGAAAAAACCATCGATCAGGGCGTCGATCAGGGCATAGAGCAAATAGTCTGCCCCCTGCTGGCGGATCATGCCTCGGGCATAGTGGATGCGATCGCGCACGGGTGCAAAGCAATCATGGAGAGGTTCTTCTTGGACCGTGAGCAGATAATTTTTCCCCAAAATAAAGCTAACCTGTTCAATTTCCAGACCAGGATGAATGGCACCCGCAGCCGTCTGCCGCGATGGCGGTTGCCCCGCCACGGTTACGGTTGTCAGCGTACTCATTTGCGTCACCACCAGCAGATGATCGCCATAATTTTCAACCTTAGGTCGCTGGGGCACATTCACCACATCTTCTAAGACCAGGCTATGAAGCTGAAACACCTGCCCCAACTGTTGTAGGGTCTCGGCACTGCCTAGCCCTTGGACATCAATCCAAGACACAGACTCACTATCGAGGTAAGGCGCACAGTCCTGAGCTTGATCCAACTGCCGACGAATGGCTTGCTGGGCCTGGTAATCAATCAAAATTAAGCGGGGGGGTGCCGCATCTGCCCTAATGTGCAGGGTTCCGGGCACACTTCCTGGTTGATCAAAGCTGTAGATGCGAGGAGCGGACGGCTCCTGGACACGATGGAATGGACTCATAGGGGATGGCGTGCGATGGCGATAGGCTTTGGGTCAATGCAGGCACTGCTCTGACGATAGAAGCTGAGACTTTTGAGAGTCTTCCTAGAGAAAACGCACCGAGACATAGACAATAATCACCGCTAACTGCAATGCTGTGATCGGCACACTGTATTTGAGGAAGCGATTAAAGGACATGTGTTTGCCATGCTGCTCGGCAATTCCCGCCGCCACAATATTGGATGAGGCCCCAAATAAAGTGCCGTTACCGCCCAAGGTGGCACCGTACATCATAGCGTAGAACAGCGGTAACACTACAGCCGGGTAGTCGCCTGCAAAGTCAGGATTCAGAAAATCCGCTGAGATAAAACCTGCTTTGACCACGTATTCCTTGAGCAGAGGTACCATGGCCACCACCAAAGGAATGTTGGGAATCAGGCTAGACAATAACCCCACCACAATGATTAACAGGATGGCACCGAGGGCAATATTGCGGCCCAAAATAACCGTCAATAGGCCAGAGGCACTACTAATCACCCCCGTTTTTTCGAGTCCGCCAATTAGGACAAAGATGCTCATAAAAAACAGGAGCGTACTCCAGTCTACGTCGCGCAGAATATTGTAAATCGAATCAATGCCGCTGTGATGGGTAATCAGTAAACATAGCGCTGCTCCTGCTAGAGCGACGGTGGCGGGGGAAATGGGAATCGGCATGGATTCGCCAGCCACAAAAAAAGTCAGAACCAAAACCACCACCAATCCCCCCAGGATCAACATACGGGGATGATTGATCTTGGGGTGGGGAAGATGCTCTAAATCATCTAATTTTTTATCCCAGATCGAGCGAAACAGAAACGGCAGGGTGGCAACCACCGTCAAAACCGCAATGATCCCACCTAAGCTCAGCTTGCCCAGATAATCGACAAAGCCAATATTGACAGCATTGCCAACAATGAAGGTGGCCGGATCACCCACCAGGCTGATCAGCCCTGCACTATTGGCCACAAACACCATCAGAATCAGCAGCGGGATAAAGTCAACGGAGAGATCCTCGGCAATGGGCGGGATCAAAGGAGCAAGCAGCATCACAGTGGTGGCATTGGGAAGAACCGCACAGATTGGCGCGGTAATCGCCACAATGCCTAGGAGGAGGCGTTTGCCTTGTCCTTTGGCCAACAGAACCATCTGAGTGGCCAAATACTCGAAGATCAAGGTGGGCTCAAAGGCTCGCACCATAATCATCACCCCCAAAAATAAGGCCAGGGTGGCGTGGCTTTGACCGATATAGGCAGTGGCCTCTTCTAAGCTCATCACATTGAGCAGGACTAGAACCAAGGCTCCCAGAAGAGCGGCGATGGTCAGGTGGACCCGCTCAGTGATCATCAAAACCATAACGATGACAAATGTAGCCAGCGATATGATGGCTTTTGAACTCAACATAGCTATCTCCTAGGGATAGAGAGAAGAAGTTGAATGTAGGAGATTGCTGTGGGTTTGGCGCGATCGCTGCCCCGTAAATCTCCCTCAATGCCGACGAGGTTAGCTGACGGGCTAGGCTTGAGAGATAGCCTCTTCGCACTCGCGAAGTATGCCCCAGAGTTGGGTCCCCCGTTCCGTCTACAAAGTTTCGGATTAGGCTGATCTATTCAACGTGAATAATTAGGCCGGATTATAGCATGACTCTATTTTTTAGTATTAATCTCTAGAGACCATAGAATTTGACAATCAGCAACGGGGTTAGGATCGTCAGCAGTAAGTTGAGAGGTAAACCCACGCGGGTAAAATCAAGAAATTTATAGCCCCCTGGCCCATAAACCATCGTGTTGGTTTGGTAACCAATCGGGGTTAAGTAGCTATTGGAAGCGGCAAAAGTGGCGGCAAACACAAAAGCTAAGGGATTGAGGTGTAGATCTTTGGCGACTTCAACCCCAATGGGAATCATCAAAATTACAGCGGCATTATTGGAGAGAATTTCCGTCAGAAATGACGTGAGCAGATAAAATGAGACCAACAGCCAAAAGTTGGGCAAGTGTCCACCCGCATTGATGATAGGCTGTGCTAGCCACTCTGTTGCTCCAGATTTTTCCATGGCTACCCCTAGCGGAATTAAGCCCGCTAGCAGGAAGATGACATCCCAGCGGACTGCGCCATAAATTTCTCCAGGTTTGAGGCAGCCTGTGATTACCATGAGCAAAACCCCCACCAAGGCACTGACCAAAATGGGTGCCCAGTCAAAGGCTGCCACAACGATGACGCCCAAGATAATGGCGATCGCAATCCAGGCCTTCTGGGGTCGCAATGTTTCCACATCTTGGGGTTCCATAACCAGCAGTTCGCGCGTGGTTTGCAAACCCACTAAACTTTCTCGCGGTCCTTGGATGAGCAGCAAATCTCCAAAACGCAAGGGCACTCGTCCTAAGCGATCCCGCACCAACTCTTGGCCGCGACGAATGGCCAACACCGTGGCATTGTAGCGTTGGCGAAACCGTAATTCCTTCAGCGTCGATCCTGACAACCGCGAATTGGAGAGAATTAAGACCTCGGCAATTTCTTCTGCCCCGGTACTGAGATCGGTTTCTAGACTGTTCTGACCAAATTTGACATCTGGGGCAATCTCTATTCCTCGTTCATCGCGAATATTGAGAAGCTCTGTGCGGCTGCCCCGCACCAACAGGATATCCTCCGCTTGCAGGGGAATATCCGCCAAGGGTTGGCCAAAACGATCTCGATCTCGGATCAGTTCCAAAACATCGAGATCAAACTTGCGCTGCAGTTGAGTAGATCGCAGAGTCTGCCCGACTAAGCTGGAGTTGGCGGTAATCGTGACTTCGCTGACATACTCCTTGAGGTCAAAATCTTGAAAATTGTTCGTGGGTGCTTTGCGATTCGGGAGGAGATGGGGAGCTGCGATCGCCAAATAAACCAGCCCCACAACAAAGGTTGCCACGCCTAGGGTGGTGAACTGAAACAACGTAAATTCGCCATACCCCAAATCCTTGGAGACTCCACTCGCCAAGATGTTCGTTGAGGTGCCAATCACCGTGATCATCCCTCCTAAGACCGTCACGTAGGACAGAGGAATCAGCAGTTTGGAAGGAGAGATATTTTGCTTTTTACACCAGTCTTCAATAATTGGCAGAAATACAGCCACCACCGCCGTGTTGTTAATAAAGGCGGTGATCGGACCCACGATCAGACCCATCACCAAAATCTGCTGGGATGGATTTTTCCCCCCCCAGCGTACCAACCAATCCCGAACAATTTGAATCACACCCGTCTTGGCAATCCCAGCGCTGAGAATAAACATGAACAGCACTGTAATTGTGGCGGAATTGCCAAAACCAGAAATGCCTTCGTCGGGGGTCACCAGTCCCAACAGAATGAGGACAGCAGCTACCATCAGTGCTGTCAGATCCACAGGAAACCATTCAGCGACAAAGGCAATTAGAGCCAAGCTGAGTACCAGCAGGGTTAAAAAGGTGCGATCTTGCAAAATAGGCATACTGCTAGTCTCCGCCAGTCTAAGGACGCTTGTTCTGGGCTTACTCTACCAGATGCTAGTACCAAGAAAATCACCTGTCCAAAGCCCATCCCATTACCAACTAAAGATCCAGAGCCCCTGTTTTGCAAAACGGAAGAACCTGGCGATCTCCAACTAGGAAATTAGTGCCTTTCTATAGAAACCATCATTGGAACCATTGCCCAACTAAGTGCCAAAAAATAATAAAAATAGCAGCGAACGCTGCTGTAATTAAACCCGTCAAGACATAGCTGACACACATCAGCAGGCCATCGGTTTCTAAGGTAGCAATCACAAACAACAAAATACCCACCGTCGGAATCGGGTTAGTAAAGGGAATAGGCAGCATCAGCAAAATGGTCAACCAGGCAATGCATAATCCATTCAATTGATTGATCCGAGGATGGGTGGTTAGCTTAGGCCAGCGAGGACGAGCCAATCGCTCAATCCAATGGGTGCCTCGCTCCATGTTTTGTAGCAGTTGGTAGGCAAACTTGGGTGGGAAGGAAAACCGAGCGACTCGTTTGGGCAACCAAGGTAAGTGCCTGCCTGCTGCCATCTGGAGTGAAAGAAGCAAACAACCTGAACCCAAAATGGTGGTCAATCCAGGGGGCATGGGAAAGAGAAAGGGAACCACCAGCAAACCAATCACCAGCGTAAAGCCCCGTTCTGCTGTTTCCGCTAGAATGTCCGCTAGACGCAGCGGCTTATCGCTCAGACGGGTCAGCAGGGCTTGAATATCTTGGGAAAATTTGAGGTGCATGGTTCCTTCCTAACCTTTGATACGAGCAGAGCGACGCTGCCACCAGATTAAGAAGCCCTTCTCTAGTTCAATCCACACAAACATCAAGGCACTAAATCCCAAACAGATCAATAGCTCTATCCCAGTCAAGGGGTGTACCCCAAAGAAGGTTTGCAGAAATGGCACATACAGCAACAACAGTTGGAGGACAGTCGTGAAGGAAACGGCTGCCAGCAAGTAAGGATTAGAGCAGGGATTGAGTTGGAGGGTCAATTGCGTATCAGAGCGCACCGCCATCGCATGACCCATTTGAGCCAGACAAAGGGCAGTAAAAACCATCGTTTTCCAGGTATCAGGATTACCCTCATATCCCGGTGCTTGGGTATAGTCATAGGCCCAAACCATCAAGCAAATGGTCAAAATAGAAAGAATCAAGCCAATGCGAACCATGTAAAATCCTAGCCCTCTGGCAAAGATGCTCTCGCGGGGATCATAAGGGGGTCGTTCCATGACGCCCGCTTCGGCGGGTTCCATTGCTAGGGCTAGGGCGGGTAAACCATCCGTGACTAGATTCATCCACAGAATTTGCAGTGGCGATAGGGGCACACCCCCCAGTCCCAACAGGGGAGCAGCAGCAATGGTAATCACCTCGCCAATATTGCTACCGAGGATGTACTTGATGAAGCGGCGAATATTACTGTAGATGACCCGTCCTTCTTCGGTGGCAGCGACGATGGTGGCAAAGTTGTCATCCAGTAGAACCATGTCACTGGCTTCTTTACTGACATCGGTGCCCGTAATTCCCATAGCAATGCCAATATCAGCCTGTTTGAGGGCAGGGGCATCGTTGACACCATCCCCGGTCATGGCCACAAAGGCATGACGTCGCTGCAAGGCTTGGACAATCTGGAGTTTATGTTCGGGGGCAACGCGGGCATAGACGCTGACCTGCTCCACTTGTTGTTCGAGCTCAGTAGCAGACATTTGAGCCAACTGCTGACCGCTGAGGACTGTATCTCCGACCTCAGCAATGCCAATTTCCTGGGCAATGGCCATCGCCGTCAGTTGATGGTCGCCCGTAATCATCACCGGTCGAATCCCCGCTTGACGACAGCGGGCAACGGCTGCTTTGGCTTCGGGACGGGCAGCATCTAAGATGCCTACCAGTCCAAGCCATACCAGATCTTGCTCAGCATCGGCTAGGGTCTCTGTCGGAGGAATCTCTCCTAAGGGCTTGAGAGCGAGACCCAACACCCGCAGTCCTTGGCTGGCCATGGTGTTGTTCTGGGTGAGGATGCGATCGCGCTGCTCTGGCGTCAGGGGAGAGACAGAATGAGTACCTTGCATCTGAGCGCATTGAGCCAGGATCAATTCTGGCGATCCCTTCATAAACAAGGTATAAGGTTGGGCAAAGGTTAGATGAGCCGACGGTTCAGTGGCGCAAACCACACTCATCCGCTTACGCTCTGAGGTAAACGGGATTTCCGTCAGCCGTGGAAAGGCATTGTGCAGCTCAACTGGCCCCAGGCTCGCCTTATTGGCTAACACCAGCAGTGCCCCCTCCGTTGGGTCACCGATAATCGCCCATTGCCCTTCTTCTTTTTGCAGGGCAGCATCATTACAGAGGGCACCCGCCATGAGCAACAGTTCCAGTCCGGGTTGCTGGGCTGGTAAAACGGCTTTCCCTTGATTGAGGAATTCTCCTACAGGTTCATACCCTGTACCGCTGATGGTAAAGCGATGTTGATCGGTCTGAATCTGCTGAACCACCATTTTGTTTTGGGTGAGGGTTCCCGTTTTATCCGAGCAGATGGTAGTAACCGAACCCAAGGTTTCCACTGCGGGCAATTTGCGAATCAAGGCTTGGCGACGAACCATCCGTTGTGTTCCTAATGCCAGGGTCACCGTGATTACAGCCGGCAGACCTTCCGGCACCACCGCTACGGCCATGCTCAGGGATATTTCCAGGAGGTCATCGACCATGTTGAAGTTACCCTCCCGCAGGATACCTCCAAGAACGACTAGCCCCACTAACACCAGAGAACCCGTAACTAGAACATTTCCCAACTGTGCCATGCGCTGCTGTAAGGGAGTTGGCTCCACTTCCACCCCTTGCAGCATCTCGGCAATCCTTCCGAGTTCCGTAGTCATCCCCGTGGCGGTGACGATGGCCATGCCTCGCCCTTGCAGCACCTCTGTTCCTCGAAAGACCAGATTATAGCGATCGCCTAAAGCTGTATCCGCAGGCAACACCAATTCAGAATGCTTGGTGACCGCCTCTGCTTCCCCGGTCAGTGCCGATTCGCGAATAGATAGGCTGGCGGTACTCAGCAAGCGACCATCAGCAGGCACCTGCACGCCAGCTTCTAGCGTGACGAGATCACCGGGCACTAAATCCTTGGCATCTACTTCAATCTCTTGGCCTTGGCGAATCACCCGTACCTGAGCCGAAGTCATCGATTTTAGTGCGGCCAAGGCTTGCTCAGCTCGACTTTCTTGCAAGAATCCTAGCCAGCCATTGAGAATGACAATCGCAAAGATAGCAACGGCATCCTTAGGAAACTGACGCTCTTTTAAATCTAGGACTGCCGACACAATTGCCACCATGATCAGCATCACCAGCATGATGTTTTTAAACTGATCAATTAAGATTGCCCAAGTGGAGCGACCGGCGGCTTCTTGGAGTTCATTGTCACCATATTGTTGGCGACGTTGGCTGACCTGATCATGGGAAAGCCCTTGGCTCAAATCGCTTTGCAACTGTTGGACAACCGCTGTGGAATCAAGGGTATGCCATTGCAACTGCTGACCCTTGATCTCAGGATCTGGCTGCATAACTGAGCTAACTGACATTGGCAAGTGTCTAAGTACTTTGAATAGAGTGGTAATTTGATTATAATAGCACTATAAAATAGTTCTAACTTGTGATATCTGCGATACCATCCAAGTTTGATCTCCCTGTTTGCATCTATGGATCTTCCTTCTTTCCCCCTAGAGTTAGTGGGGCGCACTGATGAATTAGAACAGATGGTTCAAACCCTTGCTGCTGGGAGCAACTGCTTAGTGACCGGGGTACCAGGGAGTGGCCGTCGCACCTTGATTCGGGCGGCGGTAGAGCGGGTGGGAATCTTGCTGTTGGAAATAGACTGTCTACGCACCACCAGTGCTCACCAGTTTTTGCAGGTACTCGCTGATCGCATTACCGCCACCTTTGTGGATCAGCAGGCGTTAACCCTCATGCGGGCTTGGAGTCTGGATCATCCCTTCACGGTAGAGGGGCTAGGGTCAGGACGAACCCGTTTGGTTTGGCAGGGAACCCCAAATCAAGACTGGCGGTTATTTCAAGCATTACTGGATCTGCCGCAGTTGCTCGCTGAAGCGCTGGACAAAGCCATCGTGATGGTGTTTCAAAACTTTCCCCATCTGCGCTCTTGGGATCGTCAAGGGCAATGGGAAACCTATTTAGGAGAGGCTGCTCAGCAACACCATCGGGTCAGTTATGTTTTAGTCACCACGGTGGCAGAGGCTTGGGTTCATGATCAGACTCTGCAGGTGATTCAACTGTCCCCCCTGAGCAATGCAGAATTGCAACCTTGGATTATCACGGAGATGGCAACAGCCGGACTCAAGTTTGATCCAGACACGCGTGCTCTAGACCTGTTCTTGGGCTATGTGCAGGGTCATTTGGGGGATGCGATCGCCTTAGCAAGACGGGTGTGGCTGGAATACCAAACCCTCAACGCTACCGAACCGGGGCTGTTGCAAGCCCATCATATTCATCACAGCATGATAGGTCTGATTGAAGATATCTCCATCACGTTTGAATCCTTATTGCTGCTCCTGCCACCGAGTCAAATCCGAGTGCTAGAGAGCTTAGCCTTCGACCCTACGGACAGTCCCCATGCCCACAGTTACATCAAAAAGCACCAACTTTCTCGTGGAGGCAGCCTGCAAGGAGCCTTGAATAGTCTGGAGCAAAAGGGGCTTATTTATGGCCCAGACCAAGGGTATCGAATTGCTTTACCCTTGCTAGACTTTTGGCTCAAGCAACGGTTAATCTAGTACCCCTACGTGGAAGTGAAAAGGCAAAACCTTGAAACATTTTTTTGGGGGTTTTCAAGAGTTGCAGCCTAAATGCAGCAATGGATTAGCCATTTAGGCTTAAATAGCTCTAATGGCTCAGGGTGTTAAGCAGATCTTAATCCATCGTATAATGAACGCCATCCTGTAGCGTCAAAGTTAATGGTGGCGAAAATGGCTCGGCTAGACGAACTACAAGTAGAGAGGTTAAGACTTCCAAGGTCTTGCATAGGACTTTACAGCCTATCTTTGGGGCTGGTGGGTTGGAGTTTATCGCTATCAAGCATCATCACCTATGGCGTGGTGTTTCTGGTGGTTTTAAGCTTCTACCTATTGACCCGTCGCCAGCTTTGGTTTGATGGTTTACTCGGACAAGCCCCGCAGGTGTTGCTCATGGTCTTGATTGGCAGTGTATGCATCACCTCCCTCTTTATCTTGCCTGGTTTGACCATTTGGGTGATCCTGCCTGCGCTCTCGACCTTACTGGTTTGGCAGGAGCTGCTGTATCGCCACTATCCAAAGTGGTTAATTTTCTCTATTTTAGTGATCATGGGGGGGTTAGGCTTAGGACTAGGTGAGGGCATTGATTTGTACTATATTGCCTACAGTCCTCTCAATTGGAGTATCCATGGGTGAGTATGCTGATCAGCCCTAGGGTTTAACAAGATGGAGTCCAGACATGGCTACAGTCGAGCGATCGCCCTATTTGTTGACTGCTGCTCGTATTCAAGATCTCTCAGAACAACGCTTTCAGCATCCTCTACATACCAAAGCCATCCGCTATACAAAATCGATGAGTGAGGGCGTAGGTCTTCAGCGCTTGGGGCTGCATCTGGTTCGGGTAGAACCCGGTTACGCCACCACCCAGTTTCATTGCCACCACCAAGAAGAAGAATTTATCTACATCCTCTCAGGACAA
This sequence comes from Acaryochloris sp. CRU_2_0, assembly GCA_012034865.1. GTDB lineage: Bacteria > Cyanobacteriota > Cyanobacteriia > Thermosynechococcales > Thermosynechococcaceae > Acaryochloris. The sequence continues at coordinate 46,128 of JAAUOM010000015.1, forward strand.
GGGATTGTGGTCATTGGGTCATCCACCTATAAAGTCGGCTCTGGAGACTTTATGGGTTTTACTGCGCCTAGCCTTCCCCACAGCATGTTGAATCCCTCTACAACAAACTTGGTCTATCTGATGGGGGGAGAGCGGAAACCCTTTGATATTTGTGACTATCCACATTTGCAGCAACGATTGATCCGTTGCGGTGATCAGCGTCATCTGTACAACTGGACGGAGGACAATACCCACTATCTCCAATGCTGGCCGTAAACGGTGTAATTTTCTGTTTAGCCTGGATCTTAGGCTTACTGACTACGGCTCACCCTTGGGGCTGGGGATTGTTGTTGATCCTGAGCTTAGGGTTAATGGGGATGCGGTGGCTCAGTCTACGGCGACGCTGGCCTAGTCTAGATGGGTGGCAACAGGGGCCAACCCTCCTGAGTTGGGGCATTGCTACAGCAATTGCTCTAGTTGCTAGTGTTTATCTCAACTTGCGCCTTCCCTATCCAGGGTCGCAGGATATTGGTCGGGTTGCAGCTCAACTAGAGCCATCTCGTACCCAAGTAACAGTAACAGGCATCGTCCAAACCTTGCCGCGTCTGACCCGCAGTCACAATCTCCAGTTACAAGTACAAACCCTAGCCCTGCGACCCAGTCCTTTGCAAGGATCTATCCGGGGATTGCTCTACGCCACTCTACCTCCCAAACAGGGGGCAAACCTACATCCCGGCCAACGGGTTGACCTCTCCGGCTATCTGTACCGACCCCCGCGCTCAACGGTGCCCCATGGCTTTGACTTTGCAGCATATTTGACTCGATCGGGGATTTTTGCGGGTTTGCGCGGGCAGGAAGTCAAAATCCGGACATCAGGTGGGAGATGGGGCTGGTGGGCACTGCGCCAACGCATTGTGCGATCGCAAGCTCAATATCTGGGCAAGACCCCAGGCGCTTTAGTCAGTGCTATGGTTCTCGGCCATCGCGTCGTCGATCTCCCGTTTGAGCTGAAAGATCGCTTTGTCCAAGTGGGCTTAGCCCATGCCTTGGCCGCTTCAGGGTTTCAGGTTTCGATCATTCTCGCAGTTCTTCTGAAGGTAACGGAGCCAGGGCCACCGCGTTACTCCTTGCTGGTGGGTCTGTCAGGATTGCTCCTGTTTGGGCTGTTAAGTGGGTTTGAGCCATCGGTATCCAGGGCTGTGTTGATGGGGATTGCAGGGTTGGGATCCGTTGCCAGCCAGCGCCAACTTAAACCCGTGGGCTTATTGCTGTTAGTGGCCGTCGTCTTACTGATCATCCAGCCTTTGTGGATTTGGGATTTGGGATTTCAGCTCAGCTTTTTAGCCACCTTGGGGCTGTTGGTGACGGTGCCTGCCTTAACCCAACGATTGGATTGGCTACCGCCTGCGATCGCCTCCCTACTGGCTGTTCCCATCGCTGCGATGCTGTGGACTTTACCCTTACAGCTTTACCAATTTGGCGTCGCCCCTCTGTATTGCTTATTGGCCAATCTTTGTACCACGCCATTCTTGATCATCCTGACGATTGGTGGGTTTGGCAGTGGTGTGGTTGCTCTGATCTGGCCTTGGGCTGGGAGCGTACTGGCATGGCTATTGTCGGTGCCGACTCAAGGTTTGATCGGACTGGTAACTGCTCTGAGTCAGCTACCAGGTAATTCCTTAACTGTCGGAACCATTTCCCTGTGGCAACTGGTGATTCTCTACGGCCTTTTGGTATCGGCTTGGCTACTGCCGTTCTGGCGACAGCGCTTACCCCTACTGATGACGCTGACTTTGGGGGTGGTTATCCTACCGATTTGGCAGATTCAAACGGATCGGTTCCAACTCACTATTTTTGATCGGGCGAGTCCGCCGATGATGGTTCTGCAACAACCGGGAGCAAATTTGGTCTTGAATAGTGCGATCGCAATACCGCTACCCAAACCTTGGTCCCTTTTTTGCAACGTCAGGGCATTGATCACATTGATCTGGCGTTGGCGACGGATATTCGCCCCCGCTGGCAAGAGGGCTGGCCAGCCCTGCTGCAGCGGATCTCTATTCGCACTCTAGTTCCCATTTCCATCTCAGAGACCCCATCGTTTACCCAGCTTATTCGACAATCGCAGGTTCAACCGGATCAACTTCGCGCCTTACAAGTCGGTGAACGCCTCAGCCAAAAACAGATCAGTGTGACGGTTCTTCGGCATCAACCCACGCTGCTGCAACTAAACGTCGATCAACAAACCTGGTTAGTAGTCACCGGTCCAACCCAGGGTCTCGCCACTTGGTTGCAAGGGACTCCAATCCCTCAGCCACAGGTGGTCTGGTGGGCTACTCAAATTGAGCCTGAGGTCATTCGCCAGTTAAATCCCCAGGTGTTAGTGCTGACCTCTAGAACCGTCGATCCCCAAAGTTTGGCTCAGTTGCAACGGCAGATTCCCCAGGTTTATTGGACACCTAGAGATGGGGCGATTCAATGGCGGCGCGATGGCCGAAGGCCGGTCGGAGACCATCGCGGTTTTGAGCGAACTCTATCCACTAATGAAAATCCGGCGTCTCCCCTGTAGAATAGGCGATAGAGAAAACCAACAAACCCAACCTGGAGAGGTGGCAGAGTGGTTGAATGCGGCAGACTCGAAATCTGTTTTGGGTCACACCAACGGGGGTTCGAATCCCCCCCTCTCCGTTTCCAGAACTAGTTTCCAGACTTCCTTAGCTTATGCCTCATTGTAAGGTATTGGCTTACTCCCTTCCCTCCAAAAGAGCATGGAACAAGTGAGAAGATGTAATTGAGCGTTTTGTGCCCTTGTTCTGCCGATAGAAACTGGTGCGAGTCGAGAAACTGATTGAGTTGTTGTTTAATCTGCTCCAGGGTTGTCCCCACTGGCAGATGATGCAGAAATCGTAAGCGCAGTAAGTGAATCACATATTCGACCATGTTCAGCTTGGGTGAATAGGATGGCAGATACAAACACTCAACTTGAATCGATTGTGCGGGGTCCGTCGAGACATCTTTCAATTGATGGTATCGCTCCTCAAACCCCATCTAGACCAAAGGGGGAAACGGGGCGGTCAATCTAAGCTCAGTGTCGAAGCCCACCTGCTGATCACGTTGGAATATTGGCGTGAATATCGCACTCAATTTCACATCGCTCAATCGTGGGGTATCCATGAAGCAACGGTCTGTCGAATTGTCCGTAAAGTAAAACCCTGAAGGCAAAGCTATCGCTTCAAGGAAAAGCTTTAAGCATGATCTGCAATCAGCGAAAATGGTTCAGCTCAATCAAACTTTAGCTGCGATGCGTAGACACCATAAAGCAACACTAAAAATTTGCAAAATTCTCGGTGTGTCCTCTGAACGGACTTTTGAGTTGTGGTAGATACCCCACTTACACTTAGTGTGCGACGGCTTGTATGGGTATATGACGTGTCCTAGTCAGGAATGCAACGGCGATCTCGTTGCATTTCAATCATCCCTAGTCCATGAAGGTAGAGCGGGAACTGTTAGCAATCAGTTCAACGATATGATGGTTCGGCTTGAATTAATGTGTACACAACGCAATCAATAGGGTTCGGTGGTTTCGTTTGGTTTTGAGCCATCGAACGATTGGGTATGATTGAGATAAGTGACCCCAAATAACCCTAAGGTAAGTTCAAGTGGTGCATAACTACACAGCCATCATCCATCAAGAGGGAAACCTTTACGTATCTGAGTGCTTAGAACTAGAAATTGCCAGCCAGGGGGATAGTGCCTCAAAAGCCCTAGAAAACCTTACAGAAGCAGTTCAACTGTTTCTAGAGGTTGCCAGCGACCAAGAGATTCAACGACGCTTAGAGAGTAAAACAGTGACCCCATTGGAGGTCTCTATTGGGTAGGCTTCGGGTTCTTTCTGGTCAAGAAGTTTGCAAGATTCTAGAGTCACAGAACTTTATCAAGGTACGCCAGAAGGGAAGTCATATCATTATGCAAAAACAGTGTGATGGGGATACAGTGACCGTACCAGTACCCAATCACAAAGAACTGGCCATTGGGACACTGCAATCTATCATCAAACAGTCAGAGCTAAATCGAGAACTTTTTGAAAAATAACGACCAAATTGGGGTAAATTTGGGGTAAAAAATATTTCAACCTCTGGAACAACTGCTAATACTAAATCAAACTAATACCTCCTAAGCGCTAGGTCGGCGGTTCAAGTCCGCCCAGTCCCGTCAGAATTTTAAGATTATTAGCCTGCTGGGTTAAGTCCGAGAGGTTCTTAAGCCGTAGGTTCTTCGAGGATTCCGGATCAAGATCTCTCGACTGTCCAGAAGGGCAGAGCTAGACAAGCAGCCCTTGATGCTATTAATGCATAAGTCCAGCGGTTTTTATTACAGTCCATTGGCGATGAGCCAGCACCCGCCAGCATTGAAGCCGCCATGTCCAGCTTTATCCAACAGTACCGCAGTGCGATCCGCGAGTTTCCCCAGCAAGGGGTCTGGGCCGATGAAAAGCAAGTTGATGTGATTAGCAATCGGGCCAACTTGCTCAGTCTCCAGTATTCCCACTATTGGTATACAGGGGGTGCTCACCCCAATTCCAGTCGCACCTACTGGAACTTTAATCCGCAAACCGGGAAACCGATCCGGCTGTCGGATCTATTGGTGAAAGGGTATGCCCCCAAACTCAATACCATTGCTGAAAAGCACTTTCGTCAAGTCCGCAAACTAGCTGCTAATGAGAGTTTGAACCGAGCTGGATTTTGGTTTGAAAAGGATCAATTTCAGGTCAATACCAATTTTGTGATCTCACCCCAAGGATTAATCTTCTTTTTCAACCCCTATGAAATCGCTCCCTATGCCAGTGGCTCCACAGAAATCCAAATTCCCTACACCGAATTCCAAAACCTGATCAAAGATAAAACCCTATTACCCCCACCCTAAAGTATTTACCCCTGAGGCTCTCCCCCATCTCCTTTACCCCCCATCCCCCCTTGGCGTTAGACTGTAGGGTGCAGTCTTGTCTGTGATTCCCATGACAAATCGTCTGGCTCAATCCGCTAGTCTTTACCTGCGTAAACATGCTGAAAACCCCATCGACTGGTGGTCTTGGTGTGATGAAGCCTTGGCTCTTGCTGCGGCAGATGACAAGCCCATTTTCTTGTCAGTCGGTTATTCTAGCTGTCACTGGTGCACCGTAATGGAAGGGGAAGCCTTCTCTAATCCAGAGATTGCCACCTTCATGAACGCCAACTACATTCCCATTAAAGTTGACCGAGAAGAGCGCCCCGACCTTGACAGCATCTATATGCAGGCGGTTCAGATCATGACAGGTCAGGGAGGCTGGCCTTTGAATATGTTTCTGACGCCGGGGAATTTGGTGCCCTTCTACGGGGGAACGTATTTTCCGATTGAGCCTCGGTATGGGCGTCCAGGGTTTCTCCAGGTTCTCGAAGCCATTCGCCAGTTTTACGATACCGAAAAACAAAAATTAAACGCCCAAACCGAAAAACTCAGCGGTTATTTGCAAAGTACAACGGTTCTCAATCCCGTGACTGATCTCGAACCAGCCTTGCTAGGTAAGGGCATCGTCAAAAATACCGCCGTCCTCAGTAATGACGCACCCGGCCCCAGTTTTCCTATGATTCCCTACGCGGCGATCGCCCTCCAGGGATCCCGCTTGCAGACCCCTCAACAAGAGGCTGTCCAGCAAGCTTGCCAACAAAGAGGGTTGGATTTAGCCTTGGGTGGCATTTATGACCATGTGGCGGGCGGCTTTCATCGTTATACCGTAGACCCCACCTGGACCGTCCCCCATTTCGAGAAAATGCTTTATGACAATGGCCAGATTGTTGAATATTTAGCCAATCTTTGGAGTGCGGGAATGCAAGAACCCGCCTTTGCACGGGCGATCGCAGGCACTGTAACCTGGTTAAAACGAGAAATGACGGCTCCAGCCGGCTATTTCTACGCCGCTCAAGATGCCGATAACTTTACTAGCCCAGCCGATCTGGAACCCGAAGAAGGTCGCTTTTATACCTGGACCGTTGCTGAACTGGCAGAACTACTCACCCCCACAGAACTCACCGCCATGGGTGAAACATTCACCCTCACGGAGGAGGGCAATTTTGAAGATGGTCTGATTGTCTTGCAACGACAGCAACCAGGAAAATTAACAGACCTAGTGGAAGGAGCCTTAAAAAAACTGTTTCAAGTTCGCTATGGTGACCTGCCAGATGCCGTTGCCACCTTCCCACCAGCGACAAATAATCAGGTGGCCAAAACCCATCCCTGGCCGGGTCGGATTCCTCCCGTCACTGATACCAAAATGATTGTGGCGTGGAATAGTTTGATGATCTCTGGTCTGGCCAGAGCCGCAGCCATTTTCCGCAAGGAGGACTATCTCTGTCTCGCCAGTGCTGCGGCGACCTTTATCCTGGAACAACAATGGTCGGATGGCCGCTTACATCGGGTCAATTATGAGGATGCGATGGTCGTTTCGCAGAGCGACATGAAAGGCAAAGCCGCTCCTATGGAGCTAGACCGCCCTAAGTCCTACGGACAGCGAGCAACGGGCATCGCAGGGCTTGCCCAATCTGAGGACTATGCCCTGTTCATTAAAGCCTTACTGGATTTACACCAAGTTTGCCAAAGTTTTGCTGCCCATCAGGATGCCGATCGCTGGTTAGCCGCAGCCCTGCAATTGCAAACAGAGTTTGATCAGTATTTGTGGGTCGTCGAGGGGGGCGGCTATTTCAACACGGGCACAGATGCGGCGGCGGATTTGCTGATTCGCGAACGCAGTTGGTTGGATAATGCCACACCTGCGGCCAATGGGGTTGCGATCGCCAACTTAATCCGTTTAGGTCTACTCAGGGACAACACCGCCTATCTCGATCAGGCAGAACAAGCCCTGCAAACCTTTGGTCAGGTTATGGACACCTCTCCTCAAGCTTGTCCCAGCTTGTTTACGGCTTTAGATTGGTACTTCCACCCCACCACTATTCACACCTCCACAGACCGTTTAGCGACTCTGGCCTCAACCTATTTGCCCACCGCCGTTTGCAGGTTATCCACGGAATTGCCGAATGCTGCGATCGCTATAGTGTGTCAAGGACGCACTTGCCTAGAACCTGCCTGCACCCCAGACGTTCTAGAACAACAAATTAGTGAAAGTCTTAGTCGCTATCACCCTCTAGACTTGCGTCTAGAGTAGTGGCACCTACAGAGGTTTCTCTTTCGTCTTTGGCAGCGTCTGTACTCACACTTTGGACAATGTAGGGCAAGAAAGCGCCTTTTAAACCCCGCTTAATCCGCTCTGAAGTTTCTGGAAAAATGATAAATAGGGGATACATTTTCTCTGCCCCCTCATTAAAAATATGTTGGAAATGGAGAGGCATTTCCCAGGTGTATCCCCGACTGAGCAAAACTTGCGTTTGACGCCAGCGGTTGACCAAGTTAGAGAAATCTTCTTGAGGGCGGTGAATAAACACAAAGATCTCTACACCCGTTTTAATCTTCCACTCTGGATCACACATCAACAAGGACAAATCACAAGGTAGCGTGATCAACTCATAGGGACTATCCGATGACTTTAGTTCTGATTGAGCCAGTCTTTGGCGAACCTGAACAACAGGCAAAGGGATAGTAATAATACTATTGAGAGACCGCCGAATACTGGGTATTTTTCGAAATAGGGACGATGCTGTCTCAGGAGTTCTACAGCATGGTGGTGGTTACTATACGTTGCCAGTAACTCTTCATAATGGGATTGATAAACTGGCATGCTTCCAATTGGGATCACTGCTATATCTAGTAGTACCCTATTGCACCCAGATATTTACGGGGTTGCCTGACATTGGCGTATGAAATCACAAAATGTACCAAAATTTGGCCATTAGAGATTACGCATTGTGCAGCCTCCGGGGTGTGAAATGATGCTGGAGGAGCTGGGCAAAAGCGAGAAACATAAAAGGTGGAATGGTTAGGGAGTATCGGCGAATTAATCGTTTAGGTTCTTGCAGTAAACGGTAGAGCCACTCCAACCCAGCTTGTCGCACCCATCGTGGAGCCCACTTTTGCAAACCTGCATAGACCGGGAAAGCTCCCCCTAGACCAATCATCACAGCCTGGAGGCGACCTTGATGCTCAGCCATCCACAGTTCTTGTTTTGGACATCCTAGAGACAAAAAGACCAAACCCGCTTCGCTTTCATGAATTTCTTCGAGCAACTCATCATCCTCACGCTGGGTCAGAGGACGAAAGGGCAGGGGTTTCATCCCGACGATATCTAGGTTGGGGTATTCCTTCTCTAGGCGAATTCGCATCCGATCCAGAATGAGTTGTTGAGAGCCCAAGAAAAAGACTTTGACTCTTTCTGCCGAGGCTTGTTGACAGAGGGATTGCAAAATCTCCATCCCTGCAATCCGATCCTGACCCTTGTGACCCAATAGCTTCAGCATCCAAACCAAAGGCATACCATCCGGGGTCACCATGTCAGCGTTGAGAAGGACATGGGCAAAATGCCGATGCCAACGGGCTTCCATTAGCATATGGACATTGGCCACACAAACCGCTTTGCTGCTGTGTTGGTGCGCCCATTGCAAGATAGTGCCCATGGCTTGATCAAACTTGAGGGCTGTAACAGCAGTATTCAGCACTTGCTGTGTGGGTAAAGATTGTTTTGGGTTCACCATAGTTCTGGAAGAAGATAAACCCCCAAGTTGGGGTATAGCCATTCTGTCTGTGTCCAAGGGAAGCGTCAAAACTTTAGGCAGTGTTGTTTTCATGGCAATCACACAGAAATATTAAAAGCTTATTGATGAATGGATCTAAAATGAGTAGCAAACTAGAACTCTTGCAAGGAACCTGTCATTTCAAACTCAATCAAGAGCGAAGGTAGAAACGAAATCTAAGGTTTCGTTATCACCATCCATCCTCTTCCATACTGCAGATGAGTCTATTCTATGCTTCTAACGCTCAGTTGCTGTGATCCAGCGCACATAACATAGATCTATGATCAGCTTGAAACCAGTATGAGCTGCTGTAAAAGCTTTGTGTTTGTATTTTAAAATACACTCTTAAGCTATTTCAACGTTTAAGAGCGAATCTTTTCTCTCGATCGAGAGTGAGGGTTGAAGTCACAAAAATAGTCTTAAGCTGATTAACCCTGCTCGATACTGTAATGGGCAGTCAGGTGAGCTTTTTCCCCAGGTTGAATTTCCTTGGCATCATTGGCGGCATTTGCTGTCTCGACACAGACAAATTTTTGTAATCTCCAGC
>JAAUOM010000215.1 GCA_012034865.1 Acaryochloris sp. CRU_2_0
TCAATCATTTCATCTTATTGAGAATATGGATTGATTATCTCAAAAATAGCTAAATCGCCAAGAGTATTGCTACCAAAGGGTTCTGATCTTAATTATTTTTTGGCTCCTCGAAACAGCGGAATGTGGGATCTAAATTATTTTTAGAGCAGTTAAAGAAGTAATCTAAGTTTCGTGTTAAAAGCAGTCAAAGTCCGAATCTATCCAACACAAGCCCAGCAAGCTCACCTTGCTAAGGCTTTCGGTTGTGTGCGTTGGGTCTGGAATCAGTCTTTGGCTACGATGACCGCAACCTATCAACAGACGGGCAAAGGCGTTACAGCCATGACAATGAAAAAGTCCATACCCTTGTGGAAAGCTGAATTTGAATGGTTGTCTGAGTGTTACTCACAATGCCTTCAGCAGTCAGTTTTAAATCTAGGCGTGGCTTTTGGAAACTTCTTTGATGGTCGAGCAATGTATCCAACATTCAAGAAACGCCAAGGGAAACAGTCGATCCAATACCCTCAAAATGTCAAAATTTTGAGCGATTATGAGATTAAATTCCCTGGTAAGCTGGGTACAGTCAATGCTAAGGTTCATCGGGATATTAAGGGTACACTTAAAACTGTGACTTTATCCAAAAATCCTGATGGTAGATACTTTGCTTCAATGCTGGTAGATGATGGGATTGAATGTCCAGAGTCTAGTTCTGATGGAAAAATCCTCGGCATAGATCTAGGTCTAACCGATTTTGCCGTTACCTCTGAAGGCTCAAAATATCAACACCCTAGAGCTACAAAAAAACATGAGAATAACCTCGCTCGTAAGCAGAAAAAGCTATCTCTCAAGAAGAATAAAACATCCAACAATCGTCGTAAAGCAAGACTTGCAGTAGCTAAGGTTCATTGCAAAATCAAAAGAGTCCGTGAGGATTTTCTGCACAAACTATCGCGCAAGATAGTAGACCAAAACCAAGTCATAGTAGTAGAAAATCTGGCAGTGAGAAACATGGTGAAAAACCATTGCCTAGCTCAAGCAATATCTGATGCTGGATGGGGAATGTTCTGCACTATGCTCAAGTACAAAGCCGAAAGGGTTGGCAAAGTCTATCTAGAAATAGGTCGATTCTTTGCATCTACTCATCTTTGCTCCGATACCTTGAAACCGTTGCCGAAAATGGATCTATCTGTGCGTGAATTTGATTGCCCGCATTGCAATCACCGACACGATAGAGACATTAACGCGGCGATAAATATCAAAAATGAAGGCTTGCGCGTATTGACGTTGGGAACCAGCGTTATTGCTCCTGAAGGCTATGTAAGACCAAAACAGTATGGGCGTAAGTCTACTACTATCGCGGCGGTGGTTGTTGAAGGGAGAAGCCCGCACTCTAACCGCTTCGGAGAGAGTGTGGGGTAGTTCACTTTGATCATTTCCCCAAAGCGGTGGCTCCTGCACGGGATTCTTTCAAAACTTAATACTTTTTAGGAAGATGTTGACGAAATCTACAGATATGGTGTTGACTATGGGGGGATGTTGCAGATAACCACTACATCTGTTTCCTATATATTAAATTATGGTTGCCCAGTTAGAAACGCCTGCGATCGCCCTTGATGATCACCCCTTTCACTCTACGATTGAAGGTCTTGTGCAAATCTTTACCGCGGCTCATCGTAGCTTTTTTACCACTGTAATGGCTCAAGCCTTCCGAGCCGCTGGCCAGGGCACGCCTGTCCTGATTATCCAATTCTTGAAAGGCGGCATCAATATGGGGCATCAGCATCCCATACAGCTTTGCCAACATTTGGATTGGTATCGCTGCAATCTACCGCGTTGCATTGATACCCCAGCCCTAGAAATCGCAGAAATACAAGCGATGCAAGACCTTTGGCAACATACCCAAAGGATGGTAGCGGCAGGAACCTATTCTCTGGTGGTTTTAGATGAGCTGAGCTTGGCTCTCAATCTAGATCTCATATCAGAAATAGAGGTCTTAAGACTGATCCAGAAGCGCCCCCGCCATATTGATATGATTTTGACGGGGCCAAATATGCCGCGATCGCTCCTAGATGTGGCGGATCAAATTACCGAACTTCGACGCCATATCTATCCTTAAATCTGTCTTGCCTGTGAGGTTGATACACTCGTGATTAAGAATGATGCTTGGATAGCTCAGATGGCTCATCAAGGGATGATCACCCCCTTTGAACCTCATCTGATTCGGGAAATTCAGGATGATACGGGTTTGCCGCAGCGGGTGATTAGTTATGGGCTATCCTCCTATGGGTACGACTTACGTCTGAGTCCCAAAGAATTTCGAGTGTTTCGCCATATTCCTGGCACTATTGTTGACCCCAAACAATTCAACCCCGCGAATTTGGATCCAGCGGCTCTGCACACCGATACTAATGGCAGCTATTTCATCTTGCCAGCCCATTCCTACGGTTTAGGCGTCGCCTTAGAACACCTAGCCGTACCGGACAACGTCTCAGTCCTATGTGTGGGCAAAAGTACCTATGCCCGGATTGGTTTAATTGCCAATCTCACCCCAGCGGAGGCGGGCTGGCGGGGACATCTCACCTTGGAGTTTTCCAACTCCTCTAGTGCCGATTGTCGCATCTACGCCAATGAAGGGATTGTCCAGTTGTTATTTTTTGAAGGCGAACCTTGTACGGTGAGCTACGAAACCCGTCAAGGCAAGTATCAAGATCAAGGAGAAATCGTCACCCTGGCCAGACCTTAAGTTTGACTTAAGCCCTTTCCTTCTTGGGTGTTTCTAGAGCTACCCTGCCCTTACCTTAAAGCAATGAACACAGATGGCACACAACATTGGATTTGGTCTATTGTGGCTAGGATTTAGCGTTTACGCCTTTGTCTTAGCCCCTGGAAATCAGGCTGATGCGCTCAGTCTGGTGCAAAAGTTAGTGGTGATGGATTGGCAGGGGATTAATCCACTAATTATTGCGTTGTTTAACCTGATGGGGATCTGGTCCATGATCTATAGCTGTCTGTTATTTGCAGATGGCCGAGAACAACGTTTTCCCGCGTGGCCTTTTGTCAGCCTATCTTTTGCTGTAGGAGCTTTTGCCTTGCTGCCCTATCTCAGCCTGCGTCAAGGGGTGCGATCGCAACCCTTAAAAGACCTCAATCGGACGCTGAAATTTTGGGATAGTCGGGGGTTGGCTGTGGGGCTATGTGTCGGAGCAATAGCCCTGCTATATTTTGGGTTTACCCAAGGAGATTGGGTGGATTTCATGCATCAGTGGCACACTAACCGCTTCATTCATGTCATGAGCTTAGATTTTTGTATGCTCAGCCTTCTCTTTCCCGCCGTCTTATCTGCGGATATGTCCCGGCGGGGGATGTCTGCACAAACCCCGCTATTTTGGGCGGTAGCTTTAGTTCCTCTGCTTGGACCCCTCGCCTATCTGTGTTTACGCCCTTCCTTGAGTTCAGGTGCTGAACCCTTTTCTGAAGCTTAGGGTCAAAAATAATCCATGCTTTTACTATTGGGAGGTTAGCGTTTTGAAAACAACTGCAATACCGTCAGCTCAGGTCGGCTATTAAAGCGAACACGAGGCTTAACCATCCCAATCCCACGATTGGTGTACTGCATTAAATCTTGAATTTGATATCGACCCCTGGGATATCGTTGACCGTAGGGGGGGTGACTGGCAGACCCCAAAACGGGATGGCCACCTGCCCCCCGTGAACATGTCCTGAAAGGGCTAAATCAAACCGATGGGTGGTAGCGACGACATCCGCAAAGTCCGGTTCGTGAGCCAAGAGGATTGCCGCTCCTGCTTTGGGCAACTGCTCTAGTAGTCTGTCAAGAAAGAATTGACGGATAAAGTTGTTTAAGTTTGATGCGAGCGTCTTCGGTCGTAAATTGCCAGTCAATGTTACGAGATTGAGCATTTGGTAGTGCATCAAACTGATGTGGGTTTGCTAGGGTTAAGGAATCAACAATTCACTTGTTCAAGCTATGGAATGTAAGCTTTGCGGTCATCCTAAGACTCACAAGCATGGCAAAATGCCGAATGGGCATCAACACTACTATTGCCTGGGGTGCCAACAAACCTTTTTAGAGAGTTTTGACACCCTCTACTACTACCGTCACGTCAGTCCAAAGCAAATTCAACAAGTCCTGCAAGCCCATAGCGAAAGTACCAGTTTGCGAGGAGTTAGCCGGATTAGTGGGTTGGCTTACAACACGGTGGTCAGTATTGTTCGAGCCGCCAGTGCTAAAGCTCAACTCGTCCACAATCAGGAAGTCTGACCTTCCCCTAAAAAAGTAGACAGGTAAGTTAAGCGGCCATTGGGTGATCTAAAGTTTTCCAGTAATTTTCTTCAAATTGGACAGGGGAAAGATATCCAATCGTCAAGTGTAACCTCTGTCGGTT
>JAAUOM010000096.1 GCA_012034865.1 Acaryochloris sp. CRU_2_0
ATCCGTCAGATCGGTGGCGTATGTTCGATTAGACATAGTCCCAGTCCCACGCAACTTATAATGTCACGCTAAAGCTGCAGGGACAAGGATCGAGTGCATTTTTATCTTTACTTTATAAACAGCCTCTAAATCATTCCATCATCACTTCGTCTAGAAGTAACAACCATAGTGTGAGATAGTCCTTCACCTTCACCAAAATCAACTTGAACAATATCACCAACACTAAGTAACGAGGATCGATTCACAGGTGTTGCTCGATTAGGGTGTGTGTTCAAGAATCTCCAGAAATTAACTGCTGCTGCCCATGTGTAGGTTTGACTACTCACAGGATCATTGAAGTTGTACCACCAAGCACTATCACTCTTTCGATCTTCAACATCTCCAACCATTGCCCATTTACCACCCTCATACAATATTTGTGAAGCATAATTAGTACAGTCTCCACGATTAATAAAACCAAGCACCTTTTCAAAGTTTTGATACTTAGGATTATAACTATTCCACCACTTCGCTGCATACTGTTGAGTGCCAACACGATCAAAGATCACAGTTCTTAACTGGGCAACTGAGTCTTTCATAGGTAATAGCAACAAGTTAGGAACTTTTTTCTGAAGCAATGCGCTTACAACATTAGATTTTGATGTGAATGAGCTCGCTAAAAGCGTTGGCTGTAAATGCAAGAAGGAATCTTGATATTTTAGTAAACTAAAGGCTTGTCGAGAAGACTTATCACTTAACTGCAAGGTATCAATGACTGCGGGTATAGCTTCAGGTGGTGCAGGAACTGCATTTTTTATGTTCTCAGGATCAGGATCTTCAGGATCATTCAAAAGCTTGTGAGATTGTTAGCTTCAGATTTTTTCTATTCCCAACCAAGGTAAATGTTAAGCGGTGTTGCTTAATGTATTGTGGTACAATCCCAGCCTTTATTTCTCCAGGATCTCCAAGCTCGATTTCCGTAAGTTCCTGAATATCAACGGAAGCTATATCACCATCTATTGAAACATTCTGAAGAATGAACTGACTCTTAAGATTTTGTATGCCTTTCCTTTGGATTTAAGAAAGTCATGGGCTGCTTTGCGCCGTTCAATTCGTTTCAAAATTGGTGTCAAATTAACACCGTCTATTTTTCTTTTTTGTGCAGCGGATTTAAAGTCTCCAGTTACTTCAACCTCATTAATTGCAGAAATGATCTGTTGAGAAAGCTCTGAAACTCTATCTTCAAGGCTACGGGATTGCTCATCAAGTTGAGCTGGGGCAGCCGATAATGTTTCAATGCAAGCAGGGATACTGATACAGATCATTGTTAAGCAAACAGCAAGTTTTTGACTAAACTTATTCACTGCAATCCTACCTATTCCAGACTTTACTTTACACCCTCATGTCAACTAAAATATTTGACCAGAGCTGCAATCACGAAGGCCGATCCATGACCCACCCACCCGCTAAAATCATCTACACGTTTACAGATGAAGCCCCCGCTTTAGCAACCTATTCCTTTTTGCCAATCCTCAAAGCTTTCATTGGTGTGACTGAATATCGCTGTCGAAATCAGTGACATCTCTCTAGCAGGGCGGATTATGCCATTTTCTCTGAAAACCTCACCCCAGACCAAGGGCACCGGAGGCAAGTATTATTGAGCTGCCGAATATCAGTGCTTCTATTCCCCAATTAATGGCAGCCATCCAAGAATCGTAGGAGCAAGGATATCGGATTCCCGACTACCCCGCTCAGCCCAAAAATGCAGCCGAAGTTACGATTAAAGCCCGGTATGCCAAAGTCCTGGGAAATGCTGTTAATCCTGTTTTAAGGGAAGGCAACTCGGATCGGCGGACAGTCATCCAGATCTTGAGAAAACAAGACAGGCAATGTGCCCCAGTTCGACCCTCAATGGGATCTTAGCTACAGTGATTGCATTTAGGACTTACGCATTGACAGAAAATCCAAAATAGAAGTTAGGCTTTTCAAGGCTTTTAGCCAAGTTTGCAGCCCTTTTTTCGGAGATCGCAAGCCAATCTAGATGATTTGGCAAAGGCTGAAATAGCCTGTTTGCGTTAATCCATAAAGCGGCTCGTTTGTACAGTGCGTAAGTCCTAGCATTTATGGATGTTGAGGCGATCGCATCTTAAGGATCCTGGGCTAAATTTGGGTTCCCAGCCAGTTGGCATATAATTTAATCAATGGAGATAAGAGCAGCTACACCTGGCAAGAGGGAGCACATCCATGACCACCAGCACAACACAACGGATGACCTTAGAAGAGTATTTGACCTATGACGATGGGACAGATACCCGCTATGAATTGGTGGATGGAGTGTTAGTCCCGATGGGCACAGAAAATCCCATTAATCCTCAAATTACCGGGTTCTTGTTTGCCCTCTTTCTAGGGCTGGGCATTCCCCATTATCGGTTAGTCATCGGCCATCAAATTGAAGTGATCTCAGCTCACGCAACCGCAAGACAACCCGACTTGATCGTTCATTCTCAGGAATCTGAAGCAGCCATTCTGCAAGATGGCAAACTGCTCCGATACGATAGTCCTGTCCCTTTGCTCGTGGTTGAAGTGGTGTCTAACAGTGACACGGATAAAAAATCTAGAGATCGAGACTATCAAGAAAAGCGTTCAGAGTATGAAGCACGAAGGATTCCAGAGTATTGGATTATTGACCCTGCCGCAGCCGTTGTACTCGTCCTCACCTTCAATGGCACAAAATATGAAGAGCAACGATCTATCGATGATCAGCACCTGATCTCTCCGTCGTTCCCCGATCTGCAGGTGACTGCAGCACAAGTACTCAGAGCAGGAAAATAATCTTCTGAGCGGAGGGTCGTTACCTGTTGTTAGACACAAATATTTAGAAATTGGTGGAAATTGCTTGGACAGGGCAGGTGGGGACACATTGTTCACAGACAATACAGCGCGATCGCGTAAAGTTCAGCAAAAACGATTTGGGATCGAGGGTGAGGGCTTGGGTAGGACAAATGCCTGTACAGAGGCCACAGTGAACACAACTTTCCTCATTAATGAGTATTTCTCGATTGGCCAGAGACACATCAATATTTTGAGATTGCATCCAATCAATGGCCGCATCCAGTTGATCAATATCCCCCGCTAGCTCCACCACCAATTTACCGATTTGGTTAGGAGCCACTTGAGCGCGAATAATATTAGCTGCAACATTAAAATCCTTCGCTAACCGATAGGTGACGGGCACCTGCACCGCTCGTCTAGGGAAAGTAAGAGTGACACGCTTTTTCACGAGGGAAGGACCAGTTTAAAAAGAACAGAGGCACCTTTAAAGTGTAAAGCAGGTCAAAAGAAACACAATCCGTACATTGCTCCGCAGGGTTTAAGCTAATCTGTTAGAAATGAGCTGTTCATAGGAAAAGTTAGGTTAACTATGCCCACTGCCCATCGGGATCGAGTCCTGCGTAAACTGATTCAGCGATTTCTCGTCTTTGTCTTTGTGCCTGTGCTGGTGGTCATGGCTGCCATCCGTCCCGGCACTGCTGCAACCGCCAAACACTATACTGACCTAAAATTCCCGCCCCTACCCGAAGTCCAAATCCCAGACTATAGTCGCTTTCAGTTGGAGAACGGCTTGACCGTCTACTTGATGGAAAATCATGAATTACCCTTGGTGAGTGGGATAGCACGCATGTGGACAGGGGAACGCTTTGAACCTGCACAAAAGGTCGGTCTAGCGGATATGGCCGGCACCGTCATGCGCACGGGAGGAACCCAGCAACATCCTGCCGATCAGCTCAATCAGATGTTAGAGCAACGGGCGGCAGCCGTGGAGACGAGTATAGACCTCACCTCCGGCAATGCTTCCTTTGGGACCCTCAGTGAAGATTTAGACACCGTTTTCAGCTTATTTGCCGAAGTGATCCGCACCCCTGCTTTTGCGGAAGACAAACTGGTTTTAGCTAAAACCCAAAGTCGAGGGTCTATCGCTCGGCGCAATGACGATCCCGATGAGATTACGGGCCGCGAATTTAAGAAGCTGATTTATGGTGCTGATAGCCCCTACGCTCGCACGAAGGAGTACCAAACCCTAGACAATATTTCCTCTGCGGATGTGGTGAATTTCTACAAACAGAATTTTTACCCCAACGCCATGATCTTGGGCATTGTTGGCGATTTTAATACCGCTACCATGACCCAACGGATTAAAGAAAAATTTGAGGATTGGCCTGCTTCCCCCCAAAAAGAAAAGGTGACGGTTCCGGGGGCTTCTCAACTTAAAGCCGGGGAAACCTTTATTGTGGATCAACCCCAACTCACCCAAAGCAACGTCCAAATCGGCCATCTGGGCGGGCAGTTTAACAGTCCTGATGTTTTTTCGCTGTTGGTGATGAATGAAGCCCTGAACAGCTTCGGTGGACGACTCTTTAATGAAGTGCGATCGCGCCAAGGATTAGCCTACTCTGTCTACGCGGTTTGGGATGCTAATTACGATTACCCCGGTTTATTTATTTCAGGCGGACAAACGCGATCCGAAGCCACTGTTCCCTTTATCAAAGCTGTCCTGAGCGAACTGGAGAAAGTGCGTACTGCCCCTCTGAGCGCGGCTGAACTCCAGCAAGCCAAAGACTCCATTCTCAACTCCTTTGTCTTCAATTTCCAAGACCCAGCCCAAACCCTCTCTCGGCTAATCCGCTATGAGTACTATGGCTATCCCGATGATTTTATTTTTCAATACCAGCGTGCAGTCAAGTCCATGACCGCCGCCAAAGTCCAAGCTGCCGCCAACAAATATCTCAAACCCAATCAGATTGTGACGCTGGTGGTGGGGAATAAAGCGGCCATTCAACCGCGCCTAGAAACCTTAAACACCAAAGTGACGCCGATTGATATTACCATTCCTCAGCCTACTCCTTCTGCACCAATGAAGTCTTAAATGGCCTACGTGTACAGCTAAGGAACCTAATAAAGCACTCATTCTAGGATGTGACTGAAGTTGAAATGGTATGGTCAGGGTAGAAGTAGTTTGAGTCAAGATGATACTGAGTTCCTTGACTTTGCTATCGACTGTGTTAATTCTAAAAAGTTTGGCAAGAAAGAGACTCCTATGACCGATACCATTACTCCAGAAGTTAGCGATCGCATTTGCAAGCACATGAATGACGATCATCCCGATGCTGTCTTACTCTACGCCAAAGCCTATGGCCACATGACTGAGGCTGAGGCGGCTCAGATGCTCAAAGTGGATCCAGAAGGGATGGATCTAGCTGTCAATATGGGTAGCCAGAATTCTACGGTACGTATTACCTTCGATCACGTCCTCCAAGATTCTGAGGATGCTCACCAAACCTTGATTGCGATGGTGAAAACGGCGCGATCGTAAATGGATAGTGTAGTCTAATAGATACCTGTTCTTGAGTTATACCCTGCTTTCTTCGCCCTTCAGCTACAGGATTCTATAGGCAAGTTGATGAACGCATGGGAACGGCAAAAATATAGATAACATGGCATAGTGCCTATGAATGACTATTCCTAACCAATCCATCCTTGACCGCTATGACGTATCTAGAATCCGCAGCAGAGTTTTACACTCAAGTCGCTGAAACCCCTGAAGTGGGGTTATGTTGTGTGCAAAGTACCCCGCTGCAATTACCTGGACTATTGATTCCCCTCCAGATGCAGGAGATGAACTACGGGTGTGGGACAACGGTTCATCCGGCGGAGTTATCTGGTGAACCTACGGTTCTCTATGTGGGAGTGGGCGGTGGCTTAGAAGCCCTGCAATTTTCCTATTTTTGCCGTCGTCCTGGGGCTGTGATTGCCGTTGATCCAGTGGCGCAAATGCGCCAAGCCGCCGCCCGTAATTTACAAATTGCCACCGAAACCAATGCCTGGTTTAATCCAAGCTTTGTCATGCTCAAGGAAGGGGATGCCTTTGCCCTGCCTGTACCTGACAATTCCGTCGATGTAGTTGCCCAGAATTGTCTGTTTAATATCTTTGAACCAGAAGATTTATCCAGAGCGTTACAGGAAACCTTTCGGGTGCTCAAATCGGGGGGGCGTTTGGTGATGAGTGATCCCATTGCCACCCGCCCTATCCCTGCCCATTTGCAACAAGATCAGCGGCTGCGAGCCATGTGTTTGTCTGGAGCCTTAACCTATGAGCAATATATTCAACGGATTATTGCCGCCGGGTTTGGCCAAGTGGAAATCCGCGCCCGTCGTCCTTACCGCTTGTTAGATCAAAAAAACTACGGCTTAGATCAGCATCTGTTGCTAGAAAGCCTTGATTCGGTGTCCTTCAAAGTGGATATTCCTGAAGATGGGGCTTGCGTGTTTACAGGCAAAATGGCGGTCTATACTGGCTCTCATCCCCATTTTGATGACCAAGCAGGTCATATTTTAAGCTTGGGTGTTCCCTTAGCCGTCTGTGATAAAACCGCTGACAAACTGGCCCAGGCTCATCCACAAGCGATCATGGTGACCGATTCCACTTGGCACTATGACGGTGGTGGGTGCTGCTAATGGGCTGAGATGGGCTGAGGTGATTTGTCCTGTTGTTGTCGATTGAGCTGTGATGACTGGATCCGTGACTCCTTCTTTAACCCCTTTTGCCCACAAATTAGGGGTGCCCCTGACCAAACAGCCCATTACGGTTCTGCAAATTAATTTGGGACGACGGTGCAACTTGGCCTGTCGCCATTGCCATGTGGAGGCGGGTCCCCAGCGGACGGAGGAGTTAACCCCAGAAATTTGTGAACAGTTAGTGGCATTGATTCAACGCTTCCCCCAGCTTCAGACGGTGGATCTGACCGGGGGAGCGCCAGAGATGAACTACGGGTTTCGGCCCTTAGTGGCGGCAGCGCGATCCCAGAAGAAGGAAGTGATTGTGCGCTCCAACCTCACGATTTACTTCGAACCGGGATTGCCGATCTGCCAGAGTACTTTGCCCAACAGCAACTGCGAGTTGTGGCATCTTTACCCTGCTATCTGGCAGAAAATGTGGATAAAATGCGGGGAAATGGGGTTTTTGAGCAGTCAATTCAGGCATTACAGTGGCTCAATCAGTTGGGCTACGGATCTGACCACAGCTTAATCCTCGACTTGGTTTACAATCCGCAAATTCCAGCAACGCCAGCATTTGCCCTAGCACCAGACCAGCAACCTTTAGAACAAGCCTATAAAACCCATTTAAAGGAACAGTTCGAGATTACCTTTAACCATCTGTTTGTGATTACCAATTTGCCCATTGGTCGCACCAAGTTTCAGCTTGAACATCGCCAGCTCCATCAACCCTATTTGCAGTTTCTAGAAGGGCACTTTAATGCCTCCACGGTGGCGCACTTGATGTGCCGCCATCAGCTTTCTGTGGATTACCAAGGCAATATCTATGATTGCGATTTCAACCAGATGGAAAATGTCCCGGCCCGCACCCTTGAGGGTGAGCTGATCACGGTTCAAAAGCTTTTAGAAGGGGGCAGTCTGGATGTGATCCATGAGGTAAAAACAGCACCCTATTGCTATGGTTGTACGGCTGGAAGTGGATCGAGCTGTGGGGGTTCTTTGTTATGAGATTCCACAGTGCTTGCAGGCAACCCATGATTGTTGGCGATGGGCAAAGACTGAAATTCGTGCTCATTGGCGTCGTTACTTTTTGGGTGATGACGGCAGCACCTGCTTGGGCTGCGGATGGCGGTGGATTTAATCCTCAACAACTTTTGCGGGAGGTGCTTGAGGCGATCAAAGGTTTGGGGTCTGGGGGTGCGATCACCTTCATCGGCATCTACATCCTGGCTACGGTCGCCTTCTTCCCCGGTTCGATTTTGACCCTTGGCGCAGGCTTTGTCTTTGGCGTCGTTCAAGGCTCTATTTTGGTCTTCATTGGCGCGACTATCGGTGCTACCTTGGCCTTCTTGCTGGGTCGCTATGTTGCTCGTGGCTGGGTGGCTGAAAAATTGCAGGCAATCCCAAATTTGCAGCCCTGGATCGAGCCATCGGTCGCGCAGGCTTCAAGATTGTCCTGCTCACCCGCCTATCCCCGGTCTTTCTGTTGAACTCTAAATATGAATAATTCCTAAAGCTCCCATTGTTTGCAGCGTTCGACGGCTGTTTGCCAAGTTTTGAAGTGGATTTGGGTTAATGATGCACCCACACCAGGGTTAAAAATTTGATCAATGGGACGAGCGGCTACTAAAGCAGCATAATCGTCCCACAAACCGATCGCTAACCCGGCAGCAAATGCCGCACCTTGAGCCGTCGCATCTAGAACAGTGGGTCGTTCGATGGGAATACCCAAAACATCCGCTTGGTATTGCATGAGGAAGTCATTTTGACAGGCACCCCCATCCACCTTGAGTTGCTGAATGGGGGTGCCGCAATCTGCGTTGACGGCATCAACGACTTCTTTGGTTTGGTAGGCGATCGCTTCTAGAACAGCACGCACCAAATGCTGCCGCTGTGACCCTCGCGTCAGCCCTAAAAAAGCACCTCGGGCACTCATATCCCAATGGGGTGCGCCTAAGCCACTGAGGGCGGGGACAAAATAAACCCCGCCATTATCTGTGACGTCTGCGGCTAGGGCTGCGGTTTCAGTCGCATTAGCAATCAAACGCAAGCCATCGCGCAGCCACTGAATACAAGCGCCGGAGGTAAACATACTGCCTTCGATGGCGTATCCAGTCTGGAGTTGACCCTGGTGGGTTGCCGTCCAAGCCACGGTGGAAAGCAGGCGGCTCCTTGAGCGCACAATGGTTTTCCCCGTGTGGGCAACCAGAAAAGAGCCGGTGCCATAGGTACACTTCAAAGATCCAGGGCGATCGCAACCGTGGGCAAACAGGGCCGCCTGCTGATCACCCAAAATGGCAGTAATCGGAATTTCGTGACCGAGAATCTTAGGATCGGTTTTGCCAAATTCCCCCAGACTGGTTTGCAGCTTGGGCATCAAAGACTTAGGGATGCCAAATAAATCGAGTAAAGAATCATCCCATTCTCCTTGACGCAAATTCAGGAGCATGGTGCGACTGGCATTACTGTGATCGGTGACATGCACGCTTCCACCCGTGAGATTCCACAGTACCCAAGTGTCGATAGTGCCCGCGAGAACGTTATCCAAATTGAGGGTAGGGTGGTTTTCTGGAACTGCCTTTAACAGCCAAGCCAACTTGCTAGCTGAAAAATAGGCATCCAAGACCAAACCTGTGCGATCGTAAATAGCTTCGGTATGGCCTTCCTCAGCAAGTTGGTTACAAAACGCAGCCGTGCGTCGATCCTGCCAGACAATGGCTTTATGCAAGGGTTGACCCGTGGTTTTATCCCAGAGTAAGCAGGTTTCTCGCTGAACAGTAAGGCCAATCGCCGCGATCTGAGTGGGGGCAATTTGGGCTTGAGCAACAACCGTTCTCATTGCCCAGCAGGTATCCTGCCAGATTTCCCAGGCATCATGCTCCACCCATCCCGGTTGGGGATAGTACTGAGGGAGTTCTTTATAGGCTTGAGCGATAATCTGACTAGCCCGGTTGAGCAAAAAGGCACGATTGCCCGTAGTTCCCAAATCCAAGGCCATGATATAGGGATCGGTCGTCATGATCTGCCTCCAAGGGTTGACATCATCTTCCCTAGCCTTAACCCCTGAGTCTGCTTAAATTCAAATGATCTTAAGCTTCCAATGTCCTCTAACCCTCTTTTGTCACTTTAAAGGAGACAAGACATAATAGACAAACAGTGTCACAATATAGATGAAATGACACCAGATAGAATTCGTGATAGAAGCCATTACCAAAGTCAATCAACAAGGACGCATCGTCATTCCGATTCAGTTACGTCAGCAGCTAGAGCTTGTACCTGGCTCAAAACTGATTGCACGGCTAGAGGGAAATCGGATCATTTTAGAGAAACCCGATGATGTGTTTCAGCGTCTTCGCTCGACCTTTAATTCCCCAGAGTCTTTGGTGGAAGAATTAATTGCAGAGCGACGGATAGAAGCCACTCATGAGTAATTACGTTCTCGATGCTTCAGCCGTTCTAGCACTGCTGAATAATGAGACAGGGGCGGATCGAGTTCAGTCCGTCCTAGAGGAAGCAACTTGCTTTATGTCAGTTGTCAATTGGTCAGAGGTTGCCCGAAAATTAGTCAGTAAAGGGCGAGCAGTAGAACCAGTCGCCGAGAGTTTGCAGGCTGTTGGATTAGAGTTCAAGAATTTTGATTACGATTTGGCCGTAGCATCGGCTCAAATTGCAGCTCCACCCCTTTCCTTAGGAGACAGAGCCTGTCTATCGTTAGCTGCTGTATTAGGAGCAATAGCACTCAGCGCAGATCAAATTTGGTTAACCTTTGACACTGGCGTTAATGTTGAGTTAATTCGCTAATTATAAATAGAAGATGGTGATATCCCTCTTTTGTCAATTTCGCTGGAGCAAATTCTGAAATGCATATATAGCAAGGCTTTTCCATTTTCATAGGTAAATGATGACAAAAGAGCAAAACCCAGATGCACCAAGGCTTTTGAATTTTATTGCCGCCAGAGTGACAAAAGAGAGATAAAGTTCAAAAATCTTGATGACGATTTAGCGGTGGGTGGTTAATTTATGTGTTTTGTCCTGATTCTGCTTGTGGGGTGCTGAAGGATAAGCGTAGAATTGGGATGATAAAATATAAAGAAAAAATTAAATAATTCTAACAAAGCGATTTCTCCTGCTACAAGCTCACTGAAGGGATTGGTGATGGACGCTAGACTGCTACACCAAGTTTGGGACGTGATTGAAACCACTCAAACCGATTTTCTCACTCAAATGGATGACCCACAACTGATTCAGTTTTTAGTGGCACATCTTCAAGATCGCAATTTTCTCAAACCAGAAGACAAAGCAAATGCTAAGGCTTATATTTACTCTCGGTTGCTCTTGATTCGTGAACTCGCGCAAGCTCGGCAAGAACTCTGTTGTCCACTCTAAAGTCAAAGTTGCCCTTCATCCTCCCCTAGAGGTACTCACGCGGAGTCTAGTGGCAGGATGAGCGACCCCACCACATAAGATTGAAACCGCATAGGATGGAAATAGGTTAAGCGCGATCGCTGACCACAGTTCCTCCCCAGCAAAGGAGAGTCTGACCATGGGTAAATCACTGCCTCCCAAGTTGATCATCGGATTAGGCAAGTTTGCCTGGACGACGATGTGGAATGTGATGATGTCGAATCTGGCCCCTCGCAGTCAGGAAGGAGCCTATATCCGTCCAGAGAGCCAATTTAGACAAGAGGTCAGCGATGCCGACGCTTCCTTTCCACCTGCTCCTCAACGCTACCGGCTGTATGTGGGTTTAGGGTGTCCCTGGGCTCACCGCACCCTAGTGGTTCGCGCCTTAAAAGGCTTGCAAGATGTCATCGATGTGGTGGTGGTTCAACCTTTAGCGACTACAGGTGGATGGGTCTTCGCCTCTGAGCATCAAGGGTGCAAAAGCTTGGCCGATCTGTATCGTTTAGCCCAGCCCGGATACGAAGGACGGTCTACCGTTCCGGTTCTATGGGATACCCAGACCCAGAAGATTGTCAATAATGAGAGTGCAGAAATTATTGTCATGCTGAATGCTGCGTTCAATCACTGGGCTGAGTACCCTGACCTTGATCTGTATCCAGACCCGCTCCGACCTTGTATTGATCAATGGAATGAGAAAATTTATCCTGCGGTGAATAACGGTGTCTATCGCTGTGGCTTTGCCCAAACTCAGGCTGCCTATGACCAAGCCTGTACTGAACTTTTCCAAACCTTAGATGAACTGGATGCCACCCTTGCCACCCGTCGCTATCTCTGTGGGGATCAGGTGACCTTGGCGGATGTACGGTTGTTCCCAACACTGTTTCGGTTCGATGTGGTCTATTACGGATTATTTAAGTGTAATCGTCGCCGTATTCAAGACTATCCCCATTTAGGCTTCTATTTGAGGGATTTATATCAATTACCGGGGGTTGCTGAAACCTGCAACCTGGAGGCGGTCAAGGAGAGCTACTATGGATCCCTCTTTCCCCTCAACCCTGGGGGCATTATTCCGGCAGGGCCAGATTTGACAAGCTTGACGGCTCCCCACGCTCGTGAGCATCTGGGGCAAGTTCCGCAGCAGTCTATATGATTACCCCGTTATCAACGAAGGTTCGCTATTCCCAAATCCCCCCCCACCAGGCGTTTTAATCACAAAAACATCCCCCACATTCATCGACACTTCTGCTCGACTCCCTAGTATTTCCATTGACCCGTCCCATCGTTCAACTCGGTTCTGACCGATCGCACCGGGTTTACCCCCCGCTAAGCCAAAGGGTGGCACGACTCGATGTCCTGACAAAATCGCCGCGGTCATTGCTTCGCGGAATTGAATCCGCCGAATTGCGCCGTTACCGCCCTGATATCGTCCTTGACCGCCGCTACCCCTAAGGATTGCAAAGGATTCCACCAAGACTGGAAATCGCCATTCCAATACTTCTGGATCGGTGAGACGAGAATTCGTCATATGGGTCTGGATGGCATCGGCTCCGTGGAAGGTGGGTCCAGCGCCAGACCCACCGCAAATGGTTTCATAGTATTGATACTGCTCCGATCCAAAGGTGAAATTGTTCATGGTTCCCTGAGAGGCAGCCATGATCCCTAACGCTCCATACAAGGCATCCACGATCGCTTGGGACGTTTCGACATTCCCCGCTACCACCGCTGCCGGATAGCGCGGATTGAGCAGACATCCGTCGGGAACAATGATGTTTAGGGGTTTCAAACAGCCTGCATTGAGGGGAATATCATCCTCGACTAAGGTGCGAAAGACATACAAAACAGCGGCTTTACACACGGCTAAGGGGGCATTAAAGTTACTGTTCTGCTGGGCAGAGGTGCCTGTAAAATCGATTGTGGCAGTGCAATTACCATGATCCACCTGAATCCTGACCTGAATTTGACTCCCTTCATCCGTGTAATAAATGAAAGAACCATCCTGTAACCGATCAATGACTTGCCGTACCGCCGCTTCGGCATTGTCTTGAACATGCTGCATATAGGCGTTGACCATCTCTACGCCATGCCGTTGCACCATTTGAGATAGTTCCGCAACTCCTCGCTCATTTGCGGCAATCTGGGCTTGCAGATCGGCAATATTCTGGGCTGGATTGCGCGCTGGATATTGGCCTGCGGTGAGCCAGTTCAGGATTTCTGCTTCGCAGAACTGGCCTTGATCCACCAGTTTTTGGTTATCCAAGAGGATTCCTTCTTGCTCAATGGTGGTGCTGTGGGGGGGCATAGAACCGGGCGTAATCCCGCCGATATCGGCATGATGTCCCCTAGATGCGACATAGAAAAGCGGTGAAGAAGCTTCGGAAAAAACGGGAGTAATGACCGTCATATCTGGTAAATGGGTGCCACCGTTATAGGGATTATTGGAAAGATAAACATCTCCTGCCCTGAGCTGCTTCCCTTTGGCCTCGATTAGGGCGCGTACACTCTCACTCATTGAACCCAAATGCACGGGGATATGCGGAGCATTGGCCACCAACTCTCCCTGGCGATCGAAAATGGCGCAGGAAAAATCCAGTCGCTCTTTAATGTTGACGGAGTAGCTGGTGTTTTGCAGCCTTATCCCCATTTCTTTGGCGATCGCGCGAAACAAATTATTAAAGATTTCTAATTGCACCGGATCCGCTTTCTCCCAGTTCTCCAGCTCTGTCTGGAAAACGTCCGCCTCAACCTCTCCCCCCCGATTGAGAACCAAGGCATTCTGCCCGGTGACTTCTACTTCCCAGCCCGGTTCAATCACATTGGTGCCTGTGGCTTCCACAATCAAGGCCGTGCCCGTGATGCGATTGCCCACTTGCAAGTCTTGACGCTGATAAACGGGAGCCTGATGCCACTGGCCTTTGCTGTAAACCGCCACAACAGCGATGGGTCTTAGGGGTACGGTTCTGGCTGCTTCTGCCTCTGGTTCAATCAAATCTTGGGTTTTGCCAATCGCCTCAATCGACACGGCTTCTACAATCAGGGCTTTATTCGCCATCGTGAAGCCGTAGCGCTGTTGATAGGCTTGCCCAAAGTGCGATCTCAGCCAGTCCAACTCCCCAAAACTTACGATTAGCGCCGAGTCTGTGCCCTCGTAGCGCAAATGAACTTTGTGCAAAATCTGAATGTGTTCTTCTTCCACGCCCTGATCTAGCAGTTCCTGTTTTCCTGCTGCTGCTAATTCCGCTAAAGTCTGCTGTAAATCAGGCATTACCTCAGGTGTTAATCGCACTTCTACAGCTTGTTCTTTGAGAGATCGCAAATTGGCTAAACCCATGCCATAAGCGGATAAAACGCCCGCCAGCGGGTGAATAAAAATCTGCTGGATGCCTAAGGCTTCGGCAATGAGGCAAGCGTGCTGACCGCCCGCCCCGCCAAAACAGCAGAGCGTATAGGTCGTCACATCGTAGCCCCGTTGAATGGAAATCTTTTTAATCGCCTGCGCCATTTTATCGATGGCGATGGTTAAAAAGCCTGCTGCAACTTCCTCTGGAGCTTGTGAATTGCCTGTGGCTTGGGCAATTTCCTTGGCAAATGTTGTAAATTTTTGGCGCACAATCTCTGCATCTAACGATGAATCTCCCGCTATTCCAAACACTTTCGGGAAAAAGTCTGCTTGCACCTTGCCCACCATCACATTGCAGTCGGTGACGGTCAAAGATCCACCCCGGCGATAACAAGCAGGTCCGGGATCGGCTCCCGCAGACTCTGGCCCTACCCGATACCGACGGCCATCAAAGGCCAAAATTGAACCACCGCCTGCTGCCACCGTATGGATCGACATCATCGGTGCTCGTAAGCGCACGCCTGCCACTTCCGTTTCAAAGGTGCGCTCGTACTCACCGTTGAAATGGGAAACATCGGTGGAAGTGCCGCCCATATCGAAGCCAATAATCTGCTGAAAGCCCGCCAGCATAGCCGTTTTAACAGCACCGACAATTCCTCCCGCAGGGCCAGAAAGAATACTGTCCTTCCCCTGAGACTGATGGGCATTAGTGAGTCCGCCATTAGATTGCATAAACATCAGCGGCGTTGACCCCAGTTCAGCGGCGACTTGCGCCACGTATCGGCGCAAGATCGGCGATAAATAGGCATCCACAACCGTTGTATCACCCCGACTCACTAGCTTCATCAGCGGACTGACTTGATGTGAAACGGAGATTTGGGTAAACCCGATTTCCTGGGCGATCGCTGCCATTTGCTGTTCATGGTCGGGATAGCGATAGCTGTGCAAAAACACAATGGCGCAGGCGCGAATTCCATCGTCATAGGTAGATTGGAGGGATTTCTTCAGCTCCTCATTGATCTGCAACGGCAGCAACACCTCACCTTGAGCGCTATAGCGTTCTTCCACTTCAATGACGCGCTCGTAGAGCATTTCTGGCAAAATAATTTGCCGTGCAAAAATCTGAGGCCGATTCTGATAGCCAATCCGCAGCGCATCCCGGAAGCCTTGGGTGATCAGGAGGAGGGTGCGATCTCCTTTGCGCTCTAGTAGTGCGTTAGTGGCAACTGTGGTTCCCATCTTCACCCCCTCAACGGACTCTGACGGAATCGCCACATCGGCAGGAAGTTCTAAAATCTCTCGAATCCCTTGGATGGCGGCATCTCGATACCGAGAGTTTTCAGACAGCAGCTTTTTAACCACTGTTTGTCCGCTTGAGCTGCGAGCCACAATATCTGTAAACGTGCCGCCGCGATCAATCCAAAATTGCCAGCGTTCACTCAAGGGCTGGGAGCCAGGTTTGGCCTGATTAGAACGCATAATTCTTGGCTTTTATGACTAGGGATAAAATTGATTGAGCTATACTCCATAATGTGAACGGTATTTCTATGCAGTCGAAAGTCTGGAGCACTTTTGGCAAAATTACGCGGGAACAATTACCAAATGCGGCTCATACTGAGGACAAAACTGGGCATCACTTCACCACAGTCAATCGCACTTGGTGCATCCAACACCACCGTATCCTGCCCAGGACGATAAACCTCAACCTGTTTGTTTTTAGGATTAATTAGCAATCCCAGCTTCACCCCCAGCCGTTGATATTCCTGCATCTTCTCCTGTAACGGCTTCAGGTTGTCCGTACCCGATCGCAACTCAATCACAAAATCTGGTACCACTGGGATAAACCCAACAATCTCAACGCTCTCCAGCCGCGACTTCTCAATCCAAGACACATCCGGTGATAATTTACCACCGCCGAATGTAGTGAAATCATAGCCACAGGATGAATCAAAAGCTCGCCCCAGATCACTCTGCCGATTCCAAATCCCAACCTCCATCGCTAAGTCAAAATTCTTCTCACTACTTTCCCCACCGGCCGGAGCCATCACAATTAATTCTCCATCTTTTGTTAATTCAAGGCGTAGATCGGGATTGTCGATACAAAGTTGATCGAAGTACTTCGGCGTTACCGTTAGCTTCACATGACTAACATTCAGTAACAGCCGATCAACCGATGAATCAGGAACCGTGGCAGTTGTCATGGCAACCTCCAAACATCTTTAGGCGGTAATTTAATCGCGTTTCTATCCTATCATGGGCTTTAGCTCCTAGAGGGGAAGCAAGCCTAGGTTCCTACTCCCCACTTGATCTGCCAATTCAGCTCCATAAGCGAATACACCGATCCCAGGAGGGAAACCCACCCCGCCCTACGGGCACCCCTCCTGGGAGGGGATGTTAGAGGGGGGCTGGGTTATCCAAGTTTGGATGGTTTGGATGACGGTTTGGGTTTGGTGGCACACTTGGGCTTCGGGAAATCGTAGGAACCTAACGCCTAGAGATTCAAGTCGGGCTTGGCGAAGGTAATCGTTCTGTTGAGCCGTTTCGCTATCGTGGCTGCTGCCATCAATTTCAATCGCAAGCATGAGGGGTTTGCAGTAGAAATCAACGA
>JAAUOM010000097.1 GCA_012034865.1 Acaryochloris sp. CRU_2_0
AGCACCCCGTTGTAGGGGCCTCGATGGGGAGGGATCTGCTTGTGAGGTAGCAGAATTGTAAAAAAAGGCCGTTTTAAGCCAGGGATCCTGGCCAGCAAGTCAGCCGTTTGAGGGCAAAGCCCACAATTCTGTTCTGCTCTAACACCATAGGCATAGAAAAAAAACGTTTTCCAGCGTTGATCATTGGTAATTCGATATTGATCCGGGGAGATGTCCTGAAAATTGGGTAAATTATCTCTATATTTAAGAATTTCATCCAATTCTTGCCGGATTATCTGCCAGTGATCTTCAAAAGTTTTGACCCAAGGGAACTGATAGGGATCAAAGAAGGTGGATTGTCCCACAAGGGAAGCAGATTCAATGATTTTTTCCAGTTGACGCAGCAGATTCTCGCCGGCTTTGAGAGCCACCTGGCGGTTCTTGGTCTTGAAATCGGAGTAGAACTGGCTCAATGCACTCATAAATAAGGTCTAAAAATCAGCACTTGGGTGCATCAACACTCCCAGCCAATGTACACTATCATCTGTCCCGACGCTATTGGGAAGCTCCCGATTGAAACAGTGCATCAAAGCGCTCATCCCATTTTTTTTGATTGGCCGCAGCCCCTTGAATGTAAGGAGACCAAGCGAACAATTGAATCACAGCTTGGTTCAAAACAGACACCGGAAAGGCAAGGGGTCTGACCACGTCTAGGAAAAGCACCACCCGCACCTGATCGGTATGATTCCATGCGGTATGTTCAAAGGAATCATCAAACACCAAGCTTTTGCCTTCTTGCCAATGACGAATATCATGGCCTACGCGAATCCCGCATTCGTCGGTGGACTCAGGTACCATCAGTCCCAAATGATAGCGCAGCACGCCATTGTAGGGGCCTCGGTGGGGTGGAATCTGCTGGTGAGGCAGCAGAATCGAAAAAAAGGCTGTTTTTAAGCCAGGGATTTGCTCAATTAAGCGGGTCGTTTCTGGGCAGCGATCGCAATTTTTCTGGGCCTTAATGCCATAGGCATAGAAGGCAAACATCTTCCATTGGGTATTTTTGGTCAGTTCATAGTCATACTCCACCAATTCTTCAAAATTAGGCAGAGCCGCTTGATATTGCATGACCTGTTCCAACTCTTGGCGGATAATCTGCCAGTTCTTTTCTAGCAAGGGCACCCAACTAAAAAGCTGAGGATCAAAAAAAGTATGGTGACCGACGAGGGATGAACGGGAAACCAATCCCCCAATATGCTTACGCATTAGAGTTTCCAGAAATTTTTGCACGATTTTGCCTACCAATCACAAATGAAGTGTAGAGAGTCCTAATCCTGGTTTGTCAAGGGGCAGGGGACGTCATGATTGCTCCCAAACGGTGTTCCCATTTGTTTTGGAGTTTTTTGGCGTCTTGAACAAAGGGCGACCAGGAAATCAAGCGAATAATCGTCTGGTTCACAAGGGAGATGGGTAAGGGTAAGGGACGAACCACATCTAAAATCAAAACAACACGGACTTCGTCGCTGTCGTTCCAGACTTCATGGGGAAAGCGATCATCAAAGACCAATCCTTGACCCAACCGCCAATGCCGGGTTTGATCCCCCACCCGTATGCGACACGCTGTCTCTGGGGTAGGAACTTTCAAGGCGAGGTGGTAACGAATCACCCCCTTATAGACACCACAATGCTCAGGAATATGTTTATGGGGTAGCAAGATTGAGAAAAAGGCTGTTTTCATCCCAGGAATGGATTCTAGAAGCTGGCTAGTGCGGGGGCAGCGATCGCAGTTTTGCTTTGCTTTAATCCCAAAGGCATAAAAGAAGAAGGTTTTCCAGCGATCGTCTTGGGTTAAGCGATATTGATCTGGGGAGAGATCTTGGAAGTTGGGCAATTCATCTTGATATTTCAAGACCTCCTGCAACTCTTGAGCAATACACTGCCAGTTGGACTCTAGGTTGCTCACCCAGGAGAACAGTTGAGGGTCAATAAAAGGGGTATTCCCTACCAAAGAATAATACTCAATTAAGCCTTCAAGTTGGCGCAGGAGAGTCTCTGCCAGTTTGAGAAAGACCTGCCGACTTTTAGTCTGCCAATCTTCGTGAAGTTGACTCAAGGTACTCATAGCGTTAGACCAATCAAGAGACAGGGATTCCTACCAAGGGAACCAGGGACGACTATTACACAAGATAAAAAAATAGAGAAAAGTGAGGGCAATGGGGTCAGGCTGGATGGACTGCCGTGGGATTCATCAGATCTGAGATATTCCCTTGGGTTTCCAGCTTCCACTCGGTAATGGCATTAAAACTCTGGTCTAAAAATTTGGCTCGACAGGCTCGACGCTGAATTTTGCCACTAGAGGTTTTGGGGATAGCACCTGGCTTGAGGAGAACAATGGCATAGACTTCCGCCATATATTCTTCGGCAACGGTTTGGCGAATGGCACCGATGACTTCTTGGACGGGTAGACGTCGAAAATAGTTTCTTTCGACTTCGTGAACGATCACGAGGTGCTCTTCGCCATCAAGGGGCACAGAGAAGGCAGCGCCATGATTGGGGCGCAGGCAAGGATGGCATTTCTCAACGGTTTGCTCAATATGTTGAGGATATTGATTGCGCCCCCATAAAATCATCAAGTCCTTGATTCGACCCGTGATATAGAGTTCACCGTCCCAAAGGAAGCCCAGATCGCCAGTACGTAAAAACGGACCTTCGCCCGTATCGGCAAGGTAGGCTTGAAAGGTGGCAGCCGTGGCTTCCAGTTGGTGCCAATAGCCCAGACCCACACCAGCACCAGCGACCCAAATTTCACCAATTTGGTTGTCAGGACATCGGATGAGGGTCTCAGGATGAGCGATCGCAATCTTATCCCCCAACCAGGCACGTCCACAGCCAATAATGGCTTGAGCCTTTTCTGCGCCTGGTTCAACCGCTTCAACCTTGTTCTCGGCTAAGGCTGCACTGTCAAGATAACGCACCAAGGGAGGCTCAGCTTTAAGCCCACCAGAGACAACAGGGTGGTTTCCGCCATGCCATAACAGGGATAAAAGGCTTCTCGCCGGAATCCACAGGAACCAAACCGTTCCACAAATCGATCTAAGGTTTCGGCTTTAATAGGCTCAGCACCAGTGAAGGCGACCTGCCAACGGCTTAAGTCCAGATTGGCAATTTGCTGAGGGGTGGCTTTTTGGCACAGCAAATCATAGGCAAAATTAGGCCCACCGCTGGTCGTTGCCCCGTAGCGGGAGACGGCCTCTAACCAATAAATGGGCTTTTGGATCAAGGCGATCGGAGACATCAAAGTAACAGGAAAGCCCCCGTACAGTGGTTGCAGCACCCCACCCACTAGACCCATATCATGAAACAATGGCAACCAAATCACCCCTTGACTCTCCTGGGAATGACCAAAACTCTCATAGATCACTTGAGAGTTATGAAGCATATTGCCGTGGGTGACCATGACCCCTTTAGGATCGCCTGTTGAACCAGAGGTATATTGCAAAAATGCTAAGGTTTCTGGCTCCAATTCAGGCTCGATCCAGGCAGTGGCTTGATCAGGAGGGAGGGTATCCGTCGCCAACCAGGTTAATTGATAGAGGTGGGGGGCTAAGTCGGCCTCTTTTTGCAGTTGAATTTTCAGGTGAGAGAGGAAGGCTTCAGTGGAAATGAGCACCGTTGCTTCCGAGGCGATCGCCCGGACTTGGAGCTTGGCAATCCCGGCAGCATTGCGAGGAGGATTGTCGGTAACCGCCACCACCCCCGCATAGAGACAACCAAAAAGGCGGCGACAAACTCTAGGCCAGCGGTATAGGGATACACCACCAACACATTAGTGCCTAGACCAGTGAGGGCTTGCAGAGCGGCTGCGATCTCCCGAGCTTGCAAGTCCAAGGTGGCATAGCTGAGCGTCCCCACTTCCGTTTTGCCATCCTGCAAAAAGGTATAAGCGCTCCAGTCAGACTGGAGCTGAGATCGCTCACGGAGTAGATCGACCAAAGTTGAAGAATGATTCATAAGGTTGAGGACGACAGCAGCAACAGCAAAATCCTAAATTTGAGGGTGTTAACCCGCCAGTACCTGCATCACCAAGTATGCAGATCTGCATCACATTACTGTAGTTGAGGTATGCTTTAGACTTCAAGTATTCATTGACCCAAAGCGTATGCGTGTTCAGCAACCACTGCGAACTTTAAGCAATTTGCTTTTGTTTAAATCTCCCCTAGAAGCCCAGTTAATCATTACCCGACGGTGTAATTTAAGTTGTGGTTATTGTACGGAATTTGATCATCATTCTCCCCCTATTCCCTTAGCCGTTTTGCAAGAACGGATCGATGCCATCCATCGATTAGGCGTGGTGAATTTATCCCTATTAGGGGGAGAACCGCTCATGCATCCTGATCTGATCGAGATTATTGAATATGGAAATCGCCATAGTCAGGTTTCGATCACAACGAACGGATTCCTCCTCCAGAAAGACCTCATTCATCAGCTTAATGTTTCTGGATTAAGTAACTTACAAATTAGTATTGATACCTTAAACCCTGATCCAGAGGGGTATATTCAAAAGTCTTTAAGGAAGTTACTTCCAAAATTAGAGCTATTGAAAGAACATGCCACCTTTGATATTCATGCCAATGTTGTCCTGTGCGAATCAACAAAAGCTACCTTTAGAGAAACTGTTGAAGCTATTCGCCAATTTGGATATTACGTTTCCATTGGTTTAATTCATAGCGAACAGGGCAAAATTCAAATTACCGGTGAAGATTATCTACAACTTTGGGAAGAACATTTTGCCACGCGATCCTCTCATAGCGCTTTAGACTATGAGTATGGCAAACAATTATTACAAGGAAAGCAACCCCCTTGGCAATGTCGAGCCGGTTCCCGGTTCTTGTATGTGGATGAATTTGGCTTAGTTCAGTATTGCTCCTCGCAACGAAATCGATTAAATAAACCCATTACTGAATATACCCGTGCCGATTTGCAGGCACAATGTCAAACAAAGAAAGGATGTGAGTCAGGGTGTTCCCTTTTATGTGTCTATCGTGATTCCATGCTCGATAATCAGCCCATATCCATTGTTAAGGAGGCTTACCATGCGGTTCGTAGCGGTGTTATTTCCTTTAATCGGCAATAGTGGCGATGCGATTGTCACTTAGCTCCATGAAGAGACTTTGGCAGCAAAAACTCTTTGTGCGCCTATTCGTGATCTTTGGGATCGGGTTTGGACTCGTTTTTTTATTTCAGCAAATTAACTTGCAAGGCAGTGACTTGGTAGATGCGCTGAAGCGGTTTAACTTGCGGTATTTACTGCTGGCTCTGGCAATTGTTTCGATCCAAATTCTCTTCCAAATTACCCGGCTTTGGGTTCTGTGTTCCCAAGCTGCGGGTGTAACCTGGCATCAAGCTGCGCGGGCTTATGTTTCTGGGCAGTTTATTGGCAATTTTGTCCTCAGCCAAGCCGGACATGCCGTTAAGATTGCCTTTCTCCGCAAAGATCAAGATGATCGAGGCCGTAAAATTGATACGGCTGAAGCCACGGCGATTATTCTGGTCGATAAAGTTTTAGATGTTGGCATTTTAGTGATTTTGACCTTGGGATCTGCCCTCCAAGTCTCCGTAGCATTGCCGCAAGTGCAGGGTTGGGAAAAGGGGATCATTGTCGGTTTAGGATTTCCTTTTTTAGGGCTAGCTATTCTCAGATTCCTGCGGTTTTTACGCCAGCGATCGCCTCGGGTTCATCAATGGTTTCAAGAGTTCAAAGCAGGACTCACTGCGGTTCGCCATCCTAGACAAATCAGAAATGCCGTGGTCATGGATGTAGGCGACTGGTTGACAGAAGCCTTGCTCTTGCAAGTTCTCTGTGTGGCTCAAGGCTATCCTTTATCCTTACCGCAACTAATCCTGTGCTTGTTTGTTCTCAATATAGGACTCTCGGTGCCCACGTCGATGGCTAATCTGGGAACCTACGAAGCAGCCCTGGCCTTTCCCCTCAATGGCATGGGCATTCCCCTGGCAAAAAGTGTGGTGATTGCCACGCTGTTTCACGGACTGCAAATGTTGGGAATTGCGGTCTGGATGCTGGTTCATCAGTCGAACGTCAGTCATTGGTGGCCTTTTCAAAAACAGACTTCGGTGATGCCTGCCTCGATCCAAAAGGAGCGATCCAAGGTTGCCTCTAAATAACTGTTGTCTTGCAATTACCCAGGGTGCTGAATTCGTTATCCAGTGAGCAGATGAAACCCTAACCTTGCTAAACCTGAGACTGCTGTTCCTCTGAGCGCCACTCAGCGATTAACCTCCAAACGGTAATCAGACACAAGAGTAACCCGCCAAACATAAATACCATTAACACCAGCAGAATGAGATAATCTGTACTAGCCAAATTCTTGGCCTCTACCCCTGCTGCCATACTGCTGCGCAGATTGTCAGACCCCAAGCGCATCAACATTAAGGGGGTTAAGGCACAGGCATTATGAAAAGCATGGGTCAATACCGACCACCAAAAGCCATACCTCAGACGAATAAAACCCAGAAAAATCCCTAAGGCCGTTTGTGGCAACACCAGCAAGGGTGCCAACAACCATGCTTGCCCTGCAAGACTGGTAAAGTTGCTCAGATGAACTAGGCCAAAGCTAATAGCCAATCCATAAAATAACCAACCAATCCATTTCTCATAAAACCTGTGAATGGTCTTAGAACCGACCTTTTCCTTCAACCAGAACCGTAGCGCCACACCCAAGACCATAACTACCCCTAAAAAGGCCAGAAAAACGGCTTTGGATAAGTCCTTACCAACAAACATCAATACCACCAATATCATCCCTAAACTGATAGGAATGGCCAGGTTACTAGGGGTATAGCGTAACGGTAGACGAAAGACCGCTTCTTCCCAGAGTGGAGCCACCCCCACTACCAATATCAGAATTTCCACCACAGACATCGTCTTCGCCAAATCCTCTACAGCATTGCTGGACTGGAGATTAGCCGCAATCATCGCACTGATTACCCCTAGCGGTAATACGATCAGGAGTGCTAGGGGATAGAGTCTGAGAATATCAACAATGCCCTGGTGATCCGTGGGGACATTAACCGTATAGCGGGGGCGTCGCAAAAATTGGAGAAATTGACCTAATAAGCTTTTGGGTACAAAAGCAAGCTGGGAGGAAGAAAAGCTGTGATTCATGAAGGGAAATTAGCCAGTGTTAATCTAGATTGAGCGGTTGATTTGTCCAACGAAGACACTACATGAACCATCAGACACACCCAAAAATAGTAGGTCGATAGCCGCTTGTTCTGCCTATCTGTGGTTTTATCTTTAGTGTAAAAGCAAATGAGCGATCGCAGCATCGCTGAGTACTGCGGATACCGGATCCTGAGGGTGGACACCAGTCAGTATTCTTAGGATGCCCAAATTCAGACTTTCAACCAAAGTCAGAAAAAAGATTTGTGAGAATGATTGATTCAAAATCTAGAATTTGTCTTTAAAATATCCCCATGAAGCTATAGTTAAATTTTCCTCTTTTTGAAAATTAGTATCATTTTTTGTAGTGTTACATCCTATTTGTGAACAATTGAGCATTAATTGTACTAAAGCCCTAAAAATAGGAAGATAGAGCGTGTCATACTAGTATTGTTTCTCCTGAGATTTATCAGTAGAATTCAATTCATTTAAATCCAGAAGAAGTTGGAATTTTGAGGATTATGGGGGAACTTTAATGCTTTTTTATCTATTTATAGGATTTGTCAGTGGAATAATTTTTCTAGCAAGTATCTCATTCATCTTCTGTGCAGCTATCTCTAAAAAATGGATCGATACAGATATTAATGCTGCCAACTGGGATGAATCTTCTGAGCAAATCCATCCACTCCATCTAGAAGTTGCGGATAGACAACATAAAACCATTGATTTTTGCCAAAATTGTCAACAAAGCTCTGAAAAATTGGGTTATAGCTCAATCCCAAGAGATTTTTAGACAACCTTTGTAGATAGCGGCTACGCAAGAATGGGCTACAGGCAGTGTTGCTGAAACAACATCATTGGGGGAGCAAAAACCCGTCATATCTATACCGTAGTCTTAATTGAGGGAAGAGCTAGCGTGGGGAGTGCAAGATACCCACGGTTAAGGTAGTAAGCTACTTCAGACTTCCTACTGCAATTTAGGGAACATTAACGCCATGATAGAGATAATCCTTGGTCTGAGAGATTTTTCCCAGTGATGAGCTTACTGCAAAGCATAAGTGGCCAAATGGCAGCCTTTGTGACCATTTCCACGGAGATCCTGACAAGTATTTGTCAGTTGTTAGCCCTATTTGTGATTTCCGTGGGTGTATTTAAGGCGCTGTTGATCTTCTTGAAAGATTCTCTGTTTAAACCCCATACCCCTACTGCTTTCCAGATGAGCCGTT
The DNA here is from genome assembly GCA_012034865.1 of Acaryochloris sp. CRU_2_0. Lineage (GTDB taxonomy): Bacteria > Cyanobacteriota > Cyanobacteriia > Thermosynechococcales > Thermosynechococcaceae > Acaryochloris. The sequence continues at coordinate 8,383 of JAAUOM010000097.1, forward strand.
TGGAAATGGGATATTCCTTCTCTTTGGGTTTGAGCTATCTGGTGGGCGCGACCATCTTAAAAACTATTCTGTCTAGCCAATGGTTAGATATTGCTCGTTTAGGGATCATTATTGGGGTACGGACTATTCTTAATTTGTTATTAGAAAGAGCGATCAGTCGGACGGTGCGGGGAGAAGATGTGGTTGAATATACCGATCGCAATACCATCGTCCAAGTGCCTACTAACCCGACCAATACAGAATCGAGCCGCCCTGCTATCATTCAGTAACCAAAAGCTCTCCGCTGTTTTGTATCTGCGATTGAGGGATTTGGCTCACCCTTAGAACCTCAGGATCACCGGGGGTGTGAAACTGAATCGCTCTCATGTTTTTTCTTTACAGGACTATAAGGATCAATGCGATCGCTATTAATCTTCAATTTAGCAAGAGCCGCTAGGGTTTCAGCAGCGCCAGCAGCAAACTCTTCTTGATATTTCTCTAAGCTTGCACATGAAAATCAATTCGTTCAATAAGCAATGTGTAACTTTTATGTCATCTTCTGACAGATATCCCACACCTCGATTTTTCTGGTGTAACCTGAGAAATATAAAGAAAACCTTAAAGGTCGGATTTATGTCTCCAGAAGCGATTCGCAAGTTTTGGTCTTTGATCGAGATGACTCAAACCCACATCTTGTTAACCCTAGATAATGATGCCTTGGTCAACTGGCTGGTGCGGCAGTTGCAACGGGAAGGCTTCGTGAAACTAGCAGATTCTAAAGATTTAAATGCTTACATCAGTACGCGCTTGCCTCTGATCCGAGACATGGCTCAAGAACGGCAATTGATGTATCAGTCTTAGGCGATTTATAGGTTAGAAATTATCGTAAGGGCGAACAGCCGTTCGTCCCTACAGAGAAAAACCAGGTTGTTAATTTACCACCCCAACAGTTGGGTAATTTGACTGGCTAAGGTCAGCGAGTTAAAGGGTTTTGTGATCACCCCGGCTACCCCCAAATCGTAGAATTGCTCTTGTTCAGCAGCTTGGGCTTTTGCCGTTAGTAAAATCACAGGAATCGATCGCGTCTGGGGATTTTGTTGTAACTGCTTGAAGGTGCCAATCCCGTCCATAATCGGCATCATCACATCTAGCAAAATTGCATCGGGTTGTTCTTGCTCCGCTTTGTGGATACCTTCGGAGCCAGAATTCGCCGTTAATACTTGCCAGTTAGCCTCCATTTTTAAGCTTAAGCTGGCCACAGCTTGAATGGCTTGTTCATCATCAATAATTAGAATCCGTCTGTCCGCCATAGCCGTGACAAAATTACCTCAGGATTTAAACTAACCAACCTCAGTCTTTTCGACTAACCCACAGGATAGGGGTAGAGCCACATAAAAGCAGCTCCCTTGCCCCAAAACACTTTCTGCCCAGATTTTACCCCCATGCTGTTCTACAATTTTGCGACAAATGGCCAACCCTAGCCCTGTGCCTCCTTTTTCACGAGCGTCGGAGGCATCGACTTGTTGAAATCGTTCAAAAACGCTTTCTAGCTTATCGGCAGGAATGCCTTGGCCTTGATCGATGACTTGAAACCACAACTCTGTATGCTTGATGGTGGGCGGCAGCCCTGTCTTAGCGATCGGTTCAGTGTAGTGGGGGTCACTACAGGATAGACGATGTTCTTCGATCCGCACTTCCGCCGAGAGTTCAACAGTGTCTCCGGGCTGGGAAAATTTGATGGCATTACTCAGCAAATTGGTGAGGGTTTGCACCATATAATCTGGATTGGCCCACACCATGGTTAATAAGGGTTCGCTTTTCAAGGTGATCTGATGGTGATAGGCCATACTGCGCATGGCATCTGTGGCATGGGTCATTAGGTCAGCGACATCACACAGTTGTTTGTCAATTTTGGCTTGGCTCGATTCAATGCGTTGTAAATCCAAAACATCGCTGACGAGGCGAACCAAGCGATCCGTATTTTGGTCGGCAATATCCAACATTTGTTGACCATCATGGGAGAGATCCCCCAATTGACCCGTGGCAAGCAGCTTAATTGACCCGTGAATCGAGGTGAGGGGGGTGCGCAATTCATGACTGACGACGGAAATAAATTCATCTTTGATTCGCTCTAGGGCTTTGCGATCGCTAATATCGCGTTGCACCACCAAAATAGACGTTTTCCCTAGGGGGTCTTTGACGACTTTGAAGGAGCAATCTACCGTCAAAATCTTGCCGTTCTTACTGACAAACTCCATTTCTTGGCGATGGCTACCCAGGGCTAACAACTCAGCAAACTGCTGCTGGCACAGGACTTGCGACTTAGGTGTAAACAGTTTAATTAAAGGATGACCAATCAACTCCGATTGACGATAGCCTCCCCGTTTGATGACGACGGGATTCACATGCTGGATGATGCCTTGGGTATCTAAGACGTAGATGAAATCTGGTGCCGCTTCAAATAGCGATCGAAAGCGTTGCTCACTTTCTTGCAACGCCGAGGTGCGTTGTTCAACGCGTTTTTCTAATTCACGATTGAGTTGCTGTAAAGCAGCTTCCGCCTGTTGGCGGTCACTGACATCTTGGGCCATCGACAGAATGGAAACCAAGTTACCCTCCTCATCAAAGAGGGCAGAGCTGTACCATTCACAGTCAATCAGTGCCCCTGTCTTGGTGTAATTGCGGGTGAGTTTATCCACCTCTTGATGGGTATGATTGGGAAATGGATGACCCGTAAGGTTGAGCACTTGCTCTCGGAAGCGATGCAGATCATCGGTGTGAATAAACCAATGATCTGGGCCGCGACCCATCACTTCTGGGGCAGACCAACCAAAAATGCGTTCTGCCTGGGCAGACCAACGCTGAATGCGGCAGGCATGATCCCATTCGATCACGGCTAAGGGAGAATTTTCGACGTGAAATCTCAATTGCTGGTGAACTTGATCAAGATCAGCTAACAACTGAGCTTGAGCTAAGGCAATGCCAGCTTGATCGGCAAGTTGTTTGAGTAAATCTACTTCAAAGGGTTGCCAGTCACGAGGGGCAGAGCATTGATGGGCAATTAGCAATCCCCATAGTTGGTCTTGGCTGATAATCGGGATGACCAGATTGGCTTTGACTTCAAAGCGGCGCAGGAGATCGGCATGACAGGGGGTGATGGGTGCTTGCTCAATATCCCGGATCGCAGAAATCCGCCCGTGCTGGTAAGCCTCAATGAAGCCAGGGCCGAAGCAATTATCGACAATGTTTTGATCAATACATTGAGACCAACCCGGTAAGACAGCTTCTTGAACCACTGTTCCTGCCCCATCCGGATGAATTTGAAACATGAGAACGCGATCTGTATCCAGAAGTTGACGAACTTCGGTCACCGTGGTTTGCAGAATTTCATGCAAATCCAGCGATTGTCGAATTTTATAGGTGACATCCGCGAGTAATTGCATCCGTTGGTGATGTTTCTCTGCGTTCATTGCCGATAAATCAAGGCTCATAGACAAAAAACTGCGATTTGCAAAAGAGTTGACGCGCTGTTGCAAGGTAAGAATCTGCCCCCATCATAAAGGTCTAGGATGGGGTCTGGACATCTATAAGGAAACTGCAACAGATTTTTAAAAGTCAACCCCGCGTTTGAGATCAATGCCTTTTTCGGCATAGTGTTTATGGCAAACCATTTCTGAATGGGTGCTGGCCAGCTCAAAATAAGCGGGGGGATTTTGACAGCGACCGGTAATGATGATTTCCGTATCGCGGGGTTTGCGTAAAAATGCCTGGACAATGGGTTCTTCTGGCAGAAGTTCGAGATCGACGGTGGGATTCAGCTCATCCAAGATGATGGTTTTGTAAAGACCCGATGCGATCGCAGCCCTGGCAATCTCCCAACCCCGTTCGGCCTCGACATAATCAATCTCTTGCTGTTGCCCCCGCCAGACAATGGCATCCCGACCACAACGCTGGTGATCCACCAGATTCGGGTAACTTTGCTGCACCGCCGAAATCGCCGCATCTTCGGTATACCCTAACCCCCCTTTGAGCCACTGCATGATTAACACTCGATGGGACTGATCTTGGCTAATGCCGCGCCCGATGGCTTGTAGGGCTTTGCCTAGGGCGCTGGTGGATTTGCCTTTCCCCGATCCGGTATAGATTTCAATACCCTCAATCCCTTGGCGGGTGCCTTCGTGGAAATGGGGTTTCATTTCCGAGTGCAGATCGGCAATATTGAGGAGGGCTGGGGGTGTGCCTCTGCCTGTGGAAATAATTTCTAGATGTTCCGGTTTATGGTGCAGCGTCTGCACCACTTCATCGGTATCTAACAGGCCCAAATCTAAGACTGGGTTAAGTTCATCCAGGACAACAACGGAGTACAGACTTGATGCGATCGCACCTTTGGCAATATCCCACCCTCGCTGGGCTTCTTGGCGATCAAACTTGGTAATGTCATCGGCCCCAAAAAACTCCGCCCGCCCCGTCCGCACCTGATCGATTAAATGGGGGAAGGCCCGTTGCAGGGCTTCGATGGCCGCGTCTTCGTCATAGGGACGCCCCGGTCCTTTGAGGAACCGCAACAACAGCACGCGGGTAGGGTAGGCAGAAGCAATCCCTAAACCAATGGACCGTAACACTACACCTAAAGCGGCCTGAGATTTGCCTTTCCCAGCTCCGTCATACACATGAATTTGACCCACAATCCGTTCTGAGCGATCTTGGGCTGTGTTGATACCAATCCCATTTCTGGCCATACCTAATTGTTTATGTCCTCCTTTTGCTGTCCGGGCTGGATAAAACCATGGGATCAATCATGAAAGCTACGAGAAAGAGGGTGCTAATGCATGGTTCGACAAACTCTGTCGCTATTAAGCTCAAATCGTCACAGATCATTGGGGTCTATCCCCAACTTCCGAAGACGCTCAGCGAGTTGCTCGGCTCTTTGATCGGCTTGCAAGCGCTGTTGTCTTTCGTCCTCAGCCCGCAGTGCCGCAATTTTTGCTCTCTCCTCTGCTGCCAAGCGCTGCTCCAACTCTTGGTCTGCTCTTTGCCGTTCATACTCTGTCTCCGTCAGTATCCATTCCCCATCCGTGTCATACCATCTGAGCCAGGATCGAGTAATCCCCTCAAATGCTCCCTGCCAGACTCCTAAGCCAATCCCTAAATCGGCTAACCAATACCTAAAATTCCTCATGTCTTGTGCTTGGTACTGACCATCCACCAACTTGAATACCCACAGCCGATCCTGGTAGCGGTCAAAGATTACATAATAAGGAACCTGGAGGATCTCTTCATAGACTTGCCACTTTGTGGGTGTGCCATTGGGTTCTCGTTGGAGTTCTCCCAAATCCGACATGGCTGTTCCAGGAGAAATCAGCTCCACCACTACAGCAGGGGAAACCTGCTCATCCCAGATCACATAGCTCAGTCGCAGATCCTGGCCTGCATAGAGGCGAGGTACACCCGTAACCACAAACCAATCGGGACGCTTATACCAGGTGGGGTGGTCTAGATCGTAGTAGAGATTGAGGTCAGTACCTGTAAAGATCTGGTCTTTGGCCACGGCAGTTAATCGCAGAGTAGCGCTCAACAACTGAGGCTGGAGATTATGAAATTCGTCGGGCAATCCAGACTCCTCAGGGTCTTCACTGGGCAAATCATACATCGTCGGCCAGTCTTTTTGAGGTAGGACAGAAAGCTCTGGCTGCTGTTCATAAAATGGGCGGGCAGTGGTCATGATGGCCTCGCTGGCATCGGTGATTCTACTGAGGACTAAAGTGACTAGAATCAGCCGATCAATCCGATTATATGGTCATGTTATCTCAGATTTAATCTCGCTGTAGTATCCCCGTAATATGAATGGGCCTATCAACGTGTGATCGCTGAACAGTTTCAAGATGATCACCATCACTCTCTCTACCCATACCAGTCGCAATAATCTTTATCATCCTTTCTTTTTCCACTCCTGATCACAGAAGGATCGATCATGCAACGATTAACTTGCTTCTCAAAACCGATCGCTTATGCCAGTGGTGTGAGTATTGCGATCGCCACCCTCCCCCTCAGCACTTGGGCTGTTTCTGTGAAAGACGTTCCGAATCCACGCCAGCAAAATAACGGGTGGGTAACGGATATGGCCAATGTCTTCAGTCCCCAAGCCGAGGCCAAACTCAACCAGATGATTTCCACCTTAGAAGCCCAAAATGGCAGCGAAATCGCCGTGGTCACTGTTTTTGAAACAGCACCTGCCGAATCACCTAAAACCTTTGCCACTAGCCTATTCAACCATTGGGGAATTGGCAAAAGAGATCAAGATAATGGGGTTTTATTCCTGATTTCTAAAGGCGATCGCCGCGTGGAAATTGAAACAGGCTATGGCGTTGAAGCCATCTTGCCCGATGCCAAAGTAGGCCAGATCATTGATAGCCAGATCCTGCCCCAGTTCAAAAAGGGAAACTTTGATCAAGGTGCCATCGCCGGCACGCAATCTCTAGTGAATCAACTCAGTGCCGACACCCCCATCACTCCCACAGCTTCTGACACGGCGTTCCTCGCTGCGCTGGGCTTGGGTGGATTGATCCTAGGAAGATGGCAATGGATGAGATCTACGCGGGGTGTTTCTCTTAAAGTGGGTCAGCGATCGCGGGCATCCCGCACCCACTATAGTACCGATTTAGGGCTAAAGACACCCCGCTGTTCTGGATGCCAGACCAAACTGCAAAAAGTTAACCCTGAAACCTTATCTGAAGCGCTCACTCGCACCGAGAAAGCCGCTCAATCCCTAGGGAGTGTCAAGTTTGTCGGTTGGCAATGTCCGCAAGCTTGTCAATCCTCTGGTTCTACACTTATGCATATTCGTGCCTATATTTGGAATCCCATTTCCTTTCAAGAATGTCCTGAATGCCGGGAATATACCGTTAAACACACCGTCGAAATCTTGGAAATGGCCACAACCGATCAACCGGGCAAAAATCGGATCACCGAGACCTGTACCTGTTGTGATTATCAAAAAGAGTATGAAGCCAAAACCCATCTAGAACGTAATCTTTCTTCCTTCAGGAACAGCAGCAAGAGTAGCAATGACTATAGCGGTGCTTATACCGATAGCTATAGTGGAGGTGGCGGTGGAGGTTATAGCGGCGGTGACTTTGGGGGTGGCAGCAGCGGTGGTGGCGGTGCTGGTGGCAGTTGGTAAGCCCTTAAAATATTTATAATGCAGACTCATCAAGAACGGGTATGAAACTACTTTTGAAATTCCTGATTTGTGGGGTGCGTTTAAGGGAATATTATTGAGCAGAGTGGTAATGCTGTCTATGAAATGGCCTTATGCTTTGGTTCCAATGGTTTTTGGTGTGACAGTAGTAGCTTTGACGTTTGGCCAAGCGGCTCAAGCACTTAGTTCTGCTGAAGTCAGTGCGATTTCTGAAGCCGTCACCGTACGGATTGATGGTCAAAACCCAGGCTCAGGAGTGATCATCCAACGGCAGGCTAATGTTTACACTGTGCTGACGGCTGCCCATGTTGTGGCAACGGCAGATGAGTATGATGTCATCACGACCGACGATCTACGGTATCCCGTGACCTACACTCAAGTGAAAAAATTTCCAGGGATTGATTTGGCTCTGGTGGAGTTTACTAGCTCGAAGTCCTACCAAATCGTCGAGCTGGGGGATTCTACTGCGATCAGGGCTGGAGAACCCGTTTATGTTTCAGGATTTCCAATACCAACAGCAGCGATTACAGAATCGATTTGGAATTTTCGGAAGGTAAAGTAACCGCAAATGCCAAGCGTCCTTTGGCGGATGGGTATGGTTTGGTGTATAGCAACAATACCTTACCAGGGATGAGTGGTGGTTCGGTTTTAGATAGTCAAGGTAAGCTGATTGGCATTCATGGCCGTGCCGATGGAGAGCGGCAGGTCAAGAGAATGGAAACGGTGTATGTCAAGACAGGCTTCAATCTGGGTATTCCCATTAATACATTTTTGAGGGCAGTCGCCACGGTAGATCCAACTTTAGGGTTGTCCGGAAAGGGAGTAACATTAACCAGCTCACAATTAACGACGGATGATTTTTCCCTGCAAGGGACGGATAAGTTTCATCAAGGGGATTATCAAGGTGCGATCGCAGACCTAGATCAAGCCATAGAACTGAATCCTGAGAATGCATTTGCCTATAACAATCGAGGCAACACCTACTATGCACTCCAGAAGTATCCCCAAGCTATTGCTGAGTATGACAAAGCGATCGCCCTCAATCCTGACTATGCCGAAGCCTACTTCAATCGAGGACTCGCCCACACGTTAATGGGGAATAAGAGGCTGTTTATAAAGTAAACCTTTAGGCAGCTAATCGCTTGAGCATCAATCGGGTCATCACAGCATAAATCGCCGCCTCGCTCATGTCTGTCAAACGCTCGTAATCTTTGCTCAGACGACGATACCAATTGAGCCAACCAAAGGTTCGCTCGACCACCCATCGCTTCGGTAAAATCTCAAACCCTGGGTCAGC
>JAAUOM010000216.1 GCA_012034865.1 Acaryochloris sp. CRU_2_0
TCGGTTTTCACTGCAAGAACCAGAGCTAGGGCGATCAACAACTAATGACCTTAACCATATCCCAGGGGCGTATTACTTAGATCTCAATCAAGACTTGGCCGGACCCGTTCAAACCCATGGCGGTCGGCATCCGCTGCCCAATCCCCAGCCGCTTGCTGCCAAGCTCTCAGCCATGGGAATTACCTCTGAAACCCTTGTCATTGGCTACGACGATAGCCGTTTTGCCTTTGCCGCCCGTCTCTGGTGGCTCCTGCGATATTTAGGACACCCCAAGGTCGCTGTGTTAAACGGTGGCTTCTCTGGCTACCAAGCCGCAGGTTATCCCCTGACAGCAGAGACCCCGCCAGCGAAACAAGGTCACTTTGTGGCAAGGGTGCAGCCCCAAATGGTTATCGATATCCATACGGTTCAGTCACGCGCCTCAGAGGTGGCGTTGGTGGACTCACGAGATCGCGATCGCTACCTTGGCCTGCGGGAACCCATTGACCGCGTGGCAGGTCATATTCCTGGAGCCGTTAATTACCCCTGGCAATCAGTCACAGATGAGCAAGGCCGTTTGAAATCCCCTGCAGAACTACATCAGCATTGGGCTGAGCTAAAGGCCTCAGAGGTATGGGTCTATTGTGGTTCTGGCGTTACCGCCTGCGTTAATTTGTTGGCCCTAGAAGCGGCAGGGATTGAGTCTGGCAAGCTCTATGCCGGAAGCTGGAGTGACTGGTGTTCCTACCCACTCAATCAAACCTTAGAAGCCCAAGTCGTTTGAGGCTGCGAAGCGCCATGGTGAGACTTCTTCACTAGTGAACGTTGGCTGCGGTTTTTTAATGCCGAGAAAATCAGAGAACCATAACCAGGTACCAAGCATGAGCGTTACGGCAATGGCATGACAGAAAACAGTCATTAGTTTTACTGTTGATTCATCCATTGCGCGGACCCCTTTGAAAGACTTACCCATACTCCATCCTAACCAATGGCAGTCAGGTTACTGTGCCTAAGCACACACAATGAAATAAAAGTTTGAACGGCAAGACCTTCCGTTCGTTTCCGCTCTCGATTAGACTTAATGTTTAAACACATCTTCTTGAATAATTGACAAAGATAGCTTATTGCCTGGGTAACCTACTGTTACAGTCAATCAACAATGGGGTCTCTAACCCAGCCTCTACTATCATTCAACGTCAATCTTTCCTGAGCTGCATCCTATTCGTCATTTTCGTCATGCAAGTGCGTTCATGTTGACCATTGAGCAACCAAAAACCTTCTCAGTCCTGGGGTTCCCGGTAACCTGCTTGGCAAACTATGTCCAGTGGTTGTGTGAACGCGTGGCCCAGGGACAAGGCACCCACGTGGTTACCCTCAATGCTGAGATGACCATGCTGGCGGAAGAAACGCCTCAATTGGCAACGGTCATTCGGTTGGCAGAGCTGGTGATTCCTGACGGTGCGGGGGTTGTGCTGTACCTCCGTCTGTTTGGCGAGAAGGTACAGCGCTGTCCTGGTATTGAACTCGCGGCCCAGATGCTCCACGAAGCGGCTCAGGCCTCTTGGTCTATCTTTTTCTATGGTGGCGCTCCCAGTGTAGCCGATGCTGCTGCCGAGAAGTGGAAACAGACACTACCAGACCTTGCGATCGCAGGCATTCAAAATGGTTTTTTAGCCCCTGAAGACACCGACGCTTTTTTGCAGCGCCTGCAGCAGCTTCAGCCCCGCATTATTTTTGTGGGCCTCGGTGTCCCGCGCCAAGAGTACTGGATTGCCCAACATCGCCATCTATGCCCTAACTCAACCTGGATTGGTATTGGCGGTAGCTTTGATATCTGGTCAGAACGGAGCAAGCGCGCCCCAGCTTGGTTACGCAATAATAACCTCGAATGGGTGTATCGCCTCTACCAAGAACCTTGGCGGTGGCGACGAATGCTGGCGCTGCCTCGATTTGCCTGGCGCTCTTTATTGGTAAAGCTAAAGTAAGACGTTATGACCCAAGCACTCCTCCCCTCTTCTGATTTTTGCCGGAGCCGATTGATCCCTCTCTACAGATTAGTCCGCAGCCGACGCTAAACCCTTCGAGCTACACGGTTCAGCTTCGAGGTGTCACCAAAATCTATCCGAAAACCAAGTTTGGCCTCGTAGACGTGAACTTACGGCTCAAGCAGGGCAGCTTTTTGTTTGTGACTGGCCCCTCTGGAGCGGGTAAGACAACCCTGATGAAGCTAATCTATGGGGCTGAACGGCCTGATCACGGCGAAGTCCTAGTTGCTGGCAATAGCGTTGGTGTTCTGCGAGGGAATCGCCTTTCCCATCTCCGGCGTCAGCTTGGTGTTGTCTTCCAAGACTACAAGCTGATTCCCCGCTGGACCATCTCTGAAAACATTGCCTTTGTTCTCAAGTCCCAAGGCGTCCCCCGCGATGAGATTGAGCGACGACTGCGACCCACGCTCAAGCTTGTGGGTCTCCAGAAGCGGGCTGAGTGTTTCCCCGATCAGCTTTCGGGGGGAGAGCAGCAGCGCGCCAGTATTGCCCGTGCCATTGTCGGGTCTCCGAAGTTGTTACTGGCAGATGAACCCACAGGTAATCTAGACCAAGAAAACGCGCTTCAGGTGCTCAGCATTCTTACTAAGCTCAACAATTTAGGGATCACGGTGGTTATTACTACCCATGATATGCACTTAATTCAAGTGGCTCAGGCTCCAGTGGCCCGCATTTATAATGGGCGCTTGCATATGGTTAATGCTGAGCAGGCTGCATCAGAACGGGTGTAGGATCTGACCATGCTTAAAATTTGGCGAACAAAGCTAGGCTATCTAGGCCAAGAAACGTGGCGTGGTCTGCGTCGGGGCGGCTGGATGAACTGGGCGGCGATCAGTACCGTAACGGTTCTGCTATTTTTGTTTGGCATTAGTCTGCAAACCTCATGGCAGGTGAGTGGATTACTCAATCAACTGGGTTCACAGTTAGAGGTTTCTGTCTATCTAGAGCCTGGTCTCTCGGGCCAGGTTATGCGCCCCACCGTCCTGCAGTTTCCAGAGGTGGCATCGGTTGAGGTCATTGAGAAAGATGAGGCTTGGAAAAGTTTACTCCAAGATCTAGGCCAAACCGACATTGAGGGAGCCACCGAAGGGTTAGGACAAAATCCTTTAGTAGATGAACTCAAGGTGAATGCTCGCTCTGCGGCTCAGGTGCCTCAATTAGCCCAGAAATTAGCCCGTGTGCGCGGTGTAGATGGGGTGGAATATCTTGATGAGGCGCTGAAAAATCTCATTGAGATCAATCGAGGCTTTAGTCGTTTGAGCATCGTGGTGATTGGGCTGCTAACCTTGACGGCGATCGCAGTGATTACGACCACTATCCGACTGATTGTGATCTCCCGCCATCAGGAGATTGAGGTCATGCAGCTCGTGGGGGCCACAAAAATGTGGATTTATCTGCCTTTTATTTTGCAGGGCGTCACCTTTGGCATTATTGGAGCCGCGATTTCTTGGGGCTTTTTAAGTGGCATCCGACAGTTTATATATCGCTTGCTCACGGATCAGCCTAACTTTTTAAAGGTTGTCAGCGATGGCCTGCGTTTGAGTAATAGCCAGTTGATCCTTCTACCGCTTATTTTGTTGGGGTTTGGTAGCTTAGTCGGACTGGTAGGTAGCCTGTTTGCCGTGCGGCGCTTTGCCCTGAGATAGTCATCCTTGAAAAGCAAATCTCAATAATCTAGTTTTATCAGCAATTGCAAGTACCAAAGGAAGCCATCTTGTGTCTGCATCCCTTCATAGCTGCGATCTTCGGGGTTACTGGGTCAAACATCAAGAGAAAGCGCCTATTCATAAACAAAAGTCACTATTTTTTTCAGGACAATCATCATTAGCAATGGCACCATCTGGCATCGTTGTTGAACAGAGTCGTACCTTTTCATAGACGAAGGAGCAAAGGTTGCCCCCGTTAAATCGGCTGCGAAGAAGTAGGTCTGATTGAAATTTGCGTCTGTAAAATTCGCATTAGTGAGATTGCTATGGTTAAACCGAGTTTGCTCCATACGTGCACCTGTCAAATTTGCATTTTTTAGATTCGCATGTCGAATAAACACAATCCGAGCCGCAATTGAAACGGAGATAGGAATTTGATCGCCGCCGCCTCCCTCACCACCTATCCCTGTAAACTCATCTCTATCGAAATCAACCTTAAACAGGTTTGCAAACTCTAAGTTGGCGTAATCGAGGTTGGTGCCCCTTCAGCTGAGCCTGGGTCAGATTTGCTCTCCGTAAGCTTGTTCGCTGCATCAAAGTTCGTCTTAGATTAGCCTCTATCAAGGAGCTGTTATCAAGAATAGCCCCTAGAAAATTTGTGCTGTGGAGATTGGCCTTATCCAAAGTGGCTCCACTTAGATC
>JAAUOM010000217.1 GCA_012034865.1 Acaryochloris sp. CRU_2_0
ATCGCACTGGCAAAATCTAGTTCAAGCTGCTGGTGCATAGGCTATCCCTGGCCTTATCCTTGAGGGGACATTCCGCAATCTCGCACTCGGTCGGTTCCATCCTGATCGGAGGCTCAAATTCGGTGATACCGAAGCGATCGCCCAAGACCTTCAGCACCTCCTTCAAATAATGATTCACCTGAGTATTGGTCATGCCCATACAGTGGATTGGCTCCACTTCCGCCAGCTTCTCACTGCCTTGCCACACACTCACAGACAGAGCATGGAGATGGGCATCCTTCGGCTTTTCTTTGTACAGGTAGATCAGAGCCACTGGGGGCACTTGTACCGGAACAAAGATGGATTCAACGATCTCAACAGCCTGGTTCGCTGTCTTCTGTGCCCGATAGTACCCGCGTTGTTTGTCATTGTTGGCCCTGCGGTTGCGATAATGAGATCGCCTGCGAGGACAAGTCTGAGGATCCCAGCAAGCCGTTTCTGTGTGGGGTCCGTGACGAGCGATCGCGGACTGCTGGGAAAGCTTGGCGCAAGCAAGACAAAGCTGGTTGATAGGACGAGCCACCTTAAGCCTCTTCCTGCCAGTTTTCCCAGACCAGATCCTCTACACGCGAGAATTCCCGAACATTATCGGTGACCAAGGTGAGACGGTGGACTACAGCGATCGCTGCAATCTGCAAATCATAGGGACCGATCGGGGTTCCCATCACCGCCAACGTCGCCCGAATCTGACCGCAGATTTTTGCCGCCTCATCCTCAAATGGAATTGATTGGAACTGCTGACAGAAGCGACTTAGACGTTCTAAGTTAGCCTGTTGTTTGACACTTTTGTAAGCCCCATAAAACAGCTCACTCTTGACGGGGGCACACAAGCGAATCTCAGCAGGAGTATGTTGAGCCAGACGTTTTGCGATCGCAAAGTCATGGTTCGCCTTGAGCAATTGGATACAAGCGTTGGTATCCAATAAATAGGTCACGTCCAGTCCTCGCGGATCTCATACTCGCGCTGATCCGGTCGGGTCAACTCCCCTTCCCAACTCCCAATCACGTCTGTAAAAAAGCCAGGTTGCCATTGCGCTGTTGTTGAGGCTAGCGACTCAGCCGGAGAGAGCAGCACCGTCACATCTAAATCGGCATTAGAGAAATCGGTGGGCACCTCTAGGCGCAACACTCCGTCGGCACCAACATGAGAGCGAATTGAAATAGGCTGGGGCATGGTTATCCTTTCTCCAACATGGCTTGTGAAAAGACTGTCTTTCCTAGTTTACAGCCCCCTGAGTGAGGATACCATTTTTTAATGTAATTTTTTATGTAATCCATATAAGCGTCCTTATTTGGAGTAGAATAGGGGTAATAGGGTAATACCCACTTTTTTGTGCGAGAATAAAGGGGTTCTAGTCCTTAGTTTCGGAGAGAAACGACGAGATGGTCGGCCAAGATTTTGAGATCCTTAAAGACATTGTGCAGCCCGATAGTCGGGGGCGCTTGAGCATTGGAGCCGTCACCAAGGGTAAAAACTATCGGGTGATGGTTAACGAGGCTGGTCAGATTTTACTAGACCCCGTGGTGGCCATCCCAGAGCGGGAACTATGGCTGTGGCAAAATCCAGAGGCGATCGCGTCAGTACAGCGGGGAATTGAACAAGCCGCAAGGGGAGATCTCCATGAGATGGGTTCCTTTGCTCAATATGCTGATCTGGAGCTAGAAGAGTAGTGCAATTTCGTCTAAGGTTGTCTCGTGAGGCCCAGACAGTCTTAGCGGAACTCGGAACCTCAGATCCAAAGAAGCAGAAGAAAGTACTGAAAACACTGGGGTTAATGGAAGTCAATCTCCGACATCCTGGACTCAAGACCCACAAGTACAGTTCCCTGCAAGGACCAAATGGTGAGGAGGTGTTCGAGGCTTATGTGGAGAATCGAACCCCTGGAGCCTATCGAGTGTTTTGGTGCTATGGTCCATCCACTGAAGAGATAACGATTTTGGCAATTACATCGCATCCATAAACTTATGGCCATCCCCACTGTCAAGCTCATCTCTGTCACTCCCCCTACGATCCCTAAGACTTCAGACAAGCGATCGCGGAAGACTGGCCGAAGTCCATCGCCCCTCTCCCCTTCAGCCCCGGCTGACCTACGCTGGTCACGAGTGGAGGAATTCTTTTGCAGCCGGGAGTTGCGACCCAATACCCGCAAGTCTTACGAACGGGCATTCAGAGCCTTTCTGAACTGGACAGACAAGGGTTCGCAAGATATTACAGCCAGGGATATTGACCGCTACAAGGAATACCTCAAAGCCCTGCCCTCAGAGCGGGGAGGGCAGCGATCGCCCGCTACAATCAATTTGGCTCTAGCAGCCCTCCAAAGCCTATTCAAATGGCTGTGCAGTCGGGATTATATTGCCAAAGACCCCATGCTGCTGATTGAGATGCTTAAACCTGACCCCGTGCTATCTCAGGAGTGGTCAGCCGATGAGGTGAAGCGGTTGTTGGCGGCTACCAAGCAGCGGGGACAGACCGCTCAACGCGATCGGGCTTTGCTGTGGGTGTTGCTGCATGGATTGAGGGCTAGGGAGGTGGAGGCACTGAATCTCGCTGACTTTGATGGTCAGCGGCTGCACATTCGAGAAGCGAAGGATGACAGTGTGGGTCAGGTGCCGCTGTTGTCGGAGGCGATCTCTGCTTTGCAAGGGTATCTCAATGCCAGGGATGAGGGAATGGGATCTGAGTCGCCGTTGTTTGTGTCGGAGTCGAATAACAGCAAGGGTCAGCGGTTGAGCTATTGGGGCATCTACAAGGTGGTCAAGGACTTGGCAGCTATTGCTGGGGTGGAAGATTCACATCCACATCGAGGTCGGCATACAGTGGCCACCCAGATGGTGAGTCGGGGGATGAATCCGTTGTTAGCGAGGCAGATTACCCGCCACAAATCGGAGAGAAGCTTTGAGCGCTACAGCAAACGGGCGTTGCAAATGCAGGCTGAGGAACAGTTTTTACAGTTGTTTGCGGATGGCCAAGCTGGGGAAACACCGGGGGGCGAGGATGCGATGGTCTACGACCGACCGGAGGTCATCGCGCTAGAGGCTGTCGTAGAGGAACCCCTCAAAAAGCCCCCGGTCAAGGCGGCGGAAGTCCCTCAATATTGTTACTTTGGGGACGGCAGTTTTGACTTGGGTCGCGCTAGGAGTAGGTGCTACCATTTGCCCAAAGAGAGTGATCCAGCTATTTCAAAATGTGGTGCGACACTGATTGATATAGATAACCCTCAATCTGTGGATTGGATAATGGAACACTCTAGGATATTGATGTGTAAGCGGTGTTTTAGAGGGATCAACACAAGAAAAAGAAAAGAATCTGCTGTTGAGGAACCTTCCTGCGAGCCCCAGATCAAGCCAGTGGCGATGCCTTTGAATGTTGTCCAGGTAGGGTTGAAGCTCTGGGTTTCAGGGCGGAAGAAGGGGAAGGTCAGACGTGCGATTGAGGATCAGGTGCTGAGTCCGTTTCAGATGGTCAAACTCAAGCCGAGGGGCAATATGTATGAGTTGACGTTTGTGTTTGAGGAAGAGGGTGAGATAGCGGGGATTGTTTCTCAGGTGCGGTGGGAGATGGATTTGTTGGCAGACTTGGATGATTGCTCAGTACAGGTGGTGTGGCTGGGAGATGTTTGTTGGTGAAGGGGCAGCGGGAGCAACCCGCTGATTTTAACATATTGAGTCTTTAGAAAGTAATTGGTTGACCCAAAACCCTTGCCTCAGCTTGCTTTGGAGTCAGACTCTTGTTACCCCGCCCGGTTGTCGTCCAACCAGTTCACCAGGTCTCCGGGTGCCGTGAAATCCAGCAATGCCTCAACCTGTCTACAATCAACACTACAAAACCATCATCCTCTCATCAATAAACACTTACTAGATTGGTAAAATTACCAAGACCAGTATTGTCGTTTCCACCATTACCTTTATCGTCATCATTATCTTTTCTGTTATCTTTTTTCACATCTTCATGCTCTGTGAGAAGATCAACAACATCTTCCTCATTAAATTCCTGCGCTAGACGCTCAACTTGCTCGTCTGACATTTGTGGCCATCGCCGTTTGAGGCGTTCCTTGTAGTCTTCCTTATCTTTGGCTTCAGTTTTGATACTCTGTAAGGCACCAGAAATTTTGTTCTCGTCATACTCTTTTTTTCTGCTTGTGACTTGTAAAAGTTTGCATGTTGCTTTTCTGTTGACTTATTTTTCTCTTTGGTTGATGAAACATTTAGATTTACCAGTTTCATCTTATTTCGTTGTTCCTGACTGAGGACTACCTTGAACACCTCGCCCATGTGCAAGGTTAGATCCGACTCCTTTTACAGCCTCTTTAAGATTTCCACCTTTT
>JAAUOM010000098.1 GCA_012034865.1 Acaryochloris sp. CRU_2_0
ATTGACGACTCGATAACGTAAGGCTTCTTGGGCATCGGCAGATAGGTGGCGAGCATCCTTTAGTTTCATCGCATCTTGTTGAAATTCCTACATTACTATGTTAACTATTTGACGCTCTTGGTAGTAATGGAGATATGAACGATGACCTTTCGACCCGAACTGATTGATGAACTCCTCAAAGATTATCGTAACCCCGAAGACCTCATGGGAGAGGGTGGGATCTTTAAGCAATTGAGCAAAGCCCTCATCGAACGGTGTTTGAGCGCAGAACTCGATACCCACCTCGAAGAAGAACGCTCACAACCAGAACCCGAGCTACCCCGCAATCGCCGCAACGGTCATAGCAAAAAGACCATTCAAGGGGACTTTGGCACCTCTGAAGTTTCTATTCCCCGTGACCGCAATGGAGCCTTTGAACCACAGCTCATTCCCAAGGGCCAGACCCGCTTTAATGGGTTTGACGACAAAATTCTATCGCTCTATGCTCGTGGCATGAGTACCCGAGACATCGAAGCTCAGCTCAAAGACCTGTATGGGGTGGATGTCTCTCATACCCTGATTTCCAACGTCACCGAAGCCGTCGAAACCGAACGTAAAGCATGGCAAAATCGTCCCCTTGATGCGATTTATCGATCCTGTATCTGGACGTGATCGTCGTCAAAATTCGTCATGAAGGACGAGTGCTCAATAAAGCCATTCATCTAGCTTTGGGGGTGAATCTATCGGGACATAAAGAACTTTTAGGGATGTGGGTGACTCAAAATGAATCCTCCAAGTTCTGGCTATCGGTGCTCACAGAACTTCAAAATCGAGGTGTCAAAGATATCTTCATTGCGTGTGTCGATGGTCTGACGGGATTTCCAGAGGCGATTGAGGCGGTTTTTCCAAAAACCCAGGTGCAGCTTTGTATTGTCCATCTGGTGAGAAATTCTCTAAGCTATGTGTCATATAAAGACCGTAAGGCGGTTGCGGCAGACCTTAAGACGATTTATCAAGCTGCTACTGAAGTTGAGGCAGAACAGGCTCTAATGCTGTTTGCTGGGCGTTGCGACAAACAATACCCCACCATTAGTAAATCTTGGCTCCATCACTGGAGTCGAATCATTCCCTTCTTTGCGTTTCCTCCAGATATTCGTAAGGCGATTTACACCACCAACGCCATTGAATCGCTCAATATGACCCTAAGGAAGGTTTTACGCAATCATCGTGCTTTTCCCACTGATGAATCTGCTTTGAAGGTGATCTATTTGGCGATTCACAACATCTCGAAGAAATGGACGATGCCAATCCGGGATTGGAAAGCACCCTTAAATCGTTTTGCCATTGAATTTGAAGGGAGGTTTCCTATGTAGCTTTTTAAGTGCTGACACAAACTACTTTACAAACTCCATCACCACGGGAGATACTGAACTTGTCCTTCCAACTCTCTGTCCTGACTGCACTCTACCAATATGAGAACATCTTCAATGACTCAACCGATCGACGCATTTGTGCTGATTTCAATTACCCCTGGCATGGGCTGACCTTCCCTGACCCGATCGTAAGCATAACGAGTAATCGTAGCAACATCATGAGTCAGCAGAACACGCCCTTCTCGCGCTGTCGACTCTAGAATGGTTGGATCATCCACTCCCGACAAGCCAACATCTTGCACACGAACCATATCAAGCATTAGATTGCGACGAAACAATCCTCGAACGATCGTGTTATCGAAGTTCTCATCAACGAGCAGTTTTAACATGCTTCGTGTTCTGCTCTACGGGCAAGCAGGCGATCGCGCAAGCCTTGTGGGTCAAATCTCGCTTGATTCATGGCGCGAATCTCCTGTGATTGCTGCCGTCGCTGTTGTAGGTAGGCTTCTACTTCCGATTGGTGCTTGAGGTAAAAAGCGATCGTGGCATAAACGTCAGCCAGATTTAGCGACGGATAACGGTAAACAAATTCCTCTGCTGTCACCCCCTGATTGAGGACAGCAACCACAGTATCTAGAGTCACACGGGTTCTCCCAACGAGAATTACACCGTCTTCGTTCACTTGTAAAGGAGCAAGTTCGGCCACAATTGTCAACGTCATAAGTACTTCCAAGCCACTGCTTTGATGGTAGCAGAGCAATCTGTTTTGGAGAGAGGGCTGATACCAATTCTTAGAGAGAATGCACTAAATCATATACCTGAAACATTTATTTCAAGAGAATATTTATAATGCAGATTCATCAAGAAATGGTATGAGATTGCCAATTATGCAGCTCCAGCACGATAAAGAATTCGTGCCACCTGTGCTTGACGAGATTTCTCAAGCTCCTCAGCGTTACCCAATAGATCGAAAAGCTGAGGAATTGTAGTGACCCCCAGTGGAAGCGGCGTAAACCGGACAGCACAGCGATGATTGACCGCTTGCTGTTAGAGAAAATTCCTTTAGTCGGTATCGCCCGTGTGCTCAAGCTCTCAGAGTCCTGTGTCGATAACAAAGGCAACAAGCAGTGGGTGTGGCTCGCACTTGATGCGCTGACGCATGAGCTTGTCGGTTGCCACATTGGCGACCGTTCAACATGCTCAGCGTTGGCCTTGTGGCAATCGATGCCAGCGGTGTATCGGCAGTGCGCCTTGATTTACACCGACTACTGGGAGGCATACCAGGCTGTGCTACCGAGCAAACGGCACCGGGCGGGCGGGAAAGAAACTGGCTTGACGAGTTACATTGAACACTTCAACAACACATTGCGACAGCGAGTGTCCCGATTAGTGCGACAGACCTTATCGTTTTCCAAAAAGGTAGAGAATCACATTGCCGCGATTTGGAATTTCATCCATTACTACAACGAACAGATTTGTCTACGACTATCAAACGCTTGAGAATATGTCCTCTTTTTCTCTATCCTTTACCAAAAAAGACTACCTTAGCTTGAAGGCTATTGTTTGTCAAAGTAGTCGACTATAGCTTGAGCAATGGTGCGATTCCCGTCCTTGAGCAAGGACTGATCTCGACGGGGCGGGAGTAAGGGTTTAAATAAAAACTCCCATTGGCTTTCAGTAAATTCGTTTACATCCAATACATAGTGCGAGTTGAAATCTTGCAAACCCGACAATAAATATTGAGCTTCTGCAAAGTCATGGCGAGGCAGGGAAATGATGGGGATGCCCAATAAGCAAGCTTCGGCAAAGGTGCCATACCCCGGTTTACTAACAATCCGACCACAAAGGGGCATCATATCCACAGGTCGATATTTGGGATCGGTGACTTTGATTAAATTGGGGAATACATCTGGAGCCAAGCGATCAAAGGTAATAAATTGCCAATCAGGAAACTGCTGAACATTTCGATAGGGAATTTTGGCCAGCCCTAGACCACCAAAACTCAACAGAGTGGTTTTTCCCGGTTGATCTTGAATGCCAAATTTTCGCCGTAACTCTAAGGTTGTAAATCGAGGAGCAGCTCCGGTTAACCCCACATCTGTGATCTGGGAAAATGCTGGCATGGGTTCATGGAAGGGGAGTCGGAAGAGGCGATCGCACTTTTGAAAACAGTCCGTGACCCACTCAACAATCTCAGCAAACTCCTCTCCCCATTGCCGATAGATCAAATCCCAACCAAAATTGCTAGCCATCCAGCAAGGAATCCCTGCCACCTCTGCAATCACACTGGCTAAGGGAGGGATGTCTGCCAAAATCAATTGAGCACCCATCTGCCGAATATACTCGACTTCACCAGCAACCAGACGCTTTTGATAGGTGCGAATCTCTTTAAGCTGAGTCAAGGTGGCAGGCACATTCATGGTCAGACCATCACTTTGCACCACCCCCACATCAAAGACCCGCGAGCGATAGATAAATTCTCCGGGAATATAGGACTCGATTAACCACTGTGGCGCACTCGTCACCACAATCAGTAAAAGATCTGGGAGTAAACGTTGCAGTTCGGCGAGGACTGCGGCGGTGCGAGTGGCATGGCCAAAACCATGATTGGTAATGGCGACATATAAGGTAGGTCGAGGCATCCTAAACCTTTAGACTTTCGTATTCATGTTACTTTGCCCAGTTTTCTAACGCAAGCATAGGAATACGAGAGAACTCTTTGCTATTGTTTAAGTGCTTATGCAAAATTAATTATATATTCTGTACCAAATCCTCGGAGTACTTTTTCAACGTACTTAACGAGACTTTCCCAACTACTATAAGCTTCTACTTCAATCCACTCATATTTAATAAAGCGCCATAAGATCTCAATTAGATTCAACGGTGGTGAATAGGATGGAAGAAAGAAGAGTTCTAGTTGCTTGGTTTTCCACGCTTCTATTTTTGCCTCAAATCTCTGAGTGGTATGAATTGAGGCATTGTCCATGGTAATTACCGTTGGTTGATTTATCGTTTCGGCAAACTTATCAATACAGCCAATTAAGACCTCACTATTAATACTTCCCTCAAACTGATTAGTGTCCCTAGCAAACCCCTGGCAGATTTTGTTTGTCCGAGTCATCCACTGCTAGATGCCACGCTTGACTTGATTCTAGAGCGTCACCATGATCTACTTCGACAGGGAGCCATCTTAGTAGATGTAAATGATCCAGATGAAGGAGTGCGGGCGTTGGTCTATTTAGAGCATTCTATTCAAGACGCTCACACGACAAAAGAAGGCCGTCGTCGGATTGTCTCTCGTCGCCTTCAGTACGTTGAAATTGACAGCGCTGGCCAAACGACAGAGGCGGGTTATGCACCCTATCTTGACTATCGACCACTGGAAGAATCAGAACAGCTTGTGGTTGATATAGTTCTCGACAATCTGGAATTTCAAGATGATATCGAAAGCAAGGCTACGAGCTATGCCATTACTTCCTTGGTTGCTCAGCATCTCCAAGAAGTGCGTGAACGCAAGGAAGAGTTGATTGAAAAGACCATCCATGCGGTTCAAGATCGACTGACCAAAGAAATCAATTACTGGGATAAGCGGGCAGCGGATCTGCGATCCTAAGAACAAGCTGGTAAACCCAATGCCAAACTCAATTCGACTAAAGCGCAGATCAGAGCCGATGAGTTAGCATCTAGATTGCAAAAACGGCTTGCTGATCTTGAGCAAGAACGCCAGCTTTCACCTTTGCCACCAGTGGTGGTTGGTGGGGCATTGATTGTATCGATTGGTTTACTGCAACGGCTACAAGGCAACCGAGAATTGCCACCTTCGACCTTCGCTAGAGAAACAAAACGGGTCGAACAATTGGCAATGATGGCAGTGATGGTGGCTGAGCGATCGCTAGGCTCATAGCCTAGCGATGTTAGTGTTCAAAAGTGTGGCTATGACATTGAATCAGCCATTCCAGGAACTGGACTTCTGCGGTTTATTGAGGTTAAAGGCAGGATAGAGGGAGCGGATACAGTGTTTGTGACCAAAAATGAAATTCTCACTGCGCTTAATAAGCCAGAGCATTATATTCTGGCACTTGTGCAGGTTCCGAGAGATCAGATAATTTCAGACGACAATGCGTTAACCGGGCAGGAGGCAACAACAGACTACCAAGATCTAGAAGAATGTGCAATTCGCTATATCTGGCAACCGTTTGAAGCAACCTCAGATTGGTCGGATATTGGATCGATTAAAGACTGGAACAAACTGTGGAAACGTGGAAGACAACTAGAATGAATTTTCAAACAAATAATTTAACGACCTAGAGAGAATAATGCCATGAAATTAAAAGTAGTGATTCATGATGCGGAAGAAGGTGGGTTTTGGGCAGAAGTTCCTGCGATTCCGGGCTGTGCTACTCAAGGAGATAGTTTTGAAGAGTTACTCAAAAATTTGTATGAAGCGATTGAAGGTTGTTTATCAGTTGAAGTGGACACCCTTGATCCTGATGACAAAAGTCGGGTGATGGAAATTGCAATATGAAGTCAATTTCTGGCCAGAAATTTGCCAAACTTCTGGAACGCAAAGGATGGCAATTGATTCGTGTTCAAGGAAGTCATCATATTTATTGCAAGCCTGGAGAGGCAACTCGGATTTCTGTCCCCATTCATGGCAATAAAGACCTAAAAATTGGGCTACTCCGTCATTTCATGAAACAGGCGGGACTCTCAGAAGCGGATCTCAAGTAAGCCTTTCATCAATCCTCCCTGTAGTCAATCCAAAATCCACAATGCGAAAGAAGCTGATCGAAGTTGCCTTACCCCTAGAAGGCCTTTATTTATCAATGGGCTCGTTTTGGTCGTTAAGGCTGAAACGCCTTTCCAGTAAAAGTTTATGTGATAAGTATATATGCTTAAATCTTGTCTGATGGAGTCAAAACTCTGCAAATTCATGAAAACAGTACTGTCCCATTTATGATGCCTGGGTAGTTTTGAACAAATTCCTAAAAGCGTTATAAATCAACGATTCTTTAACTTTAGTGTCTCAGTTATGGCTAATCCAGGGACAGTTTACCTTTAGAAAGCGTTCAGTAATCTGAATACCTTAGCGACCATTTTCGTTCCATTGTTAAATAAAGGCCAAATACCATTTGCCATCTTGCTTCACCAACTCAAATTTAAGTTCTTGATTGTCCTTAAGCCCACCCAAGGTAGTCACAATTGCGCGATCGCCATTAATTTCGGCTTTACCTTTAATGGTTGTCTTAGAAAAAGCTTGGGCAAAAAAACCTTGGATCCTTGGTCTAGAATCGGGGACTTTACAGATGATTTTGGCTCCTCTTGCGGCTTGGGGAGTGCATAAGTTTTTTAAGGTCTCAAAGTTTTTAGACTTGGCAGCATCTAACACAGTTTGAATCACACTTTCAGGAGTGGATTGCACACCCCCACTATTGCAGGCGACTAGGGTGAGCAATAGAATGGGTAGCAATAGCTTTTTAATCATGGAATTTGAGAAGATTTGTGCTTGAAGTGGACAATGAAATAGTCCTGAGTGATATTGAAGGATGTTTTCTGCCTAGTTCTTCTAAGTTGGTTCGCTCATAGCCTTCAAAAGGCTGATGGATCCAAGGATTCTCAGCCAGATAGTCCACATAATAGGTGGGTTGCACAATAGAACAGGCTTTATACCACAGTACAGCCGTACGCACTTCTTTAATCTCGGCACCATACTTGTGCTTTAACCAAACCAGGGTTTGTTCCAAGGTAATCCCGGAGTCCACCAGATCATCGACCAAGAGAACTCGCTTACCCAGTTGGGGGGTTGCCATTGTCAACTCACGACCAATGGTAAGGGAGTGCCGTTCTTGCCCTTGAGTGCCGCCATAGGAGGATGTCGCTAATATGGCTAAGGGCTGTCGATAAATTCGTGACAATACATCACCCGCCCGTAACCCGCCTCTTGCTAAACAGAGAATTTGATTAAACCGCCAGCCGGACTGATCAATAATGACAGCTAATTTCTCAATTTGCTGATAATACTCGGACCATGATATATAGAGATCTGCTGGCATAGGATTTGGCGTTTATCTAGACAGCGATAGAGAGGGATGGGGGAGGTGGGGAAGGGGTTGACTGTAGCGGACACGTTCCTAGGTTGAGGGGTTGCGCTTGAACCAATCCAGCCAAGCTGGCCATTTCTGAACAATGACGGCGAGTTCGGTATATCCGGTACTACTGGGGTGGTATCCATCTCCAGATTTGAGATCATTGAGCCAAATGTTGGAGTGGGATAGAGGAGTCCATGTGTCTAGGTAGGGCACTTCTAGCTCTTGGCTGAGAATCGCCAGGTTATCAGAAAGGACTCTGACCCGCTCGTTATGGTCTGGATCTGCGATCGCAGGTGGCCCCACCATCAAGATCGGATAGCGCAATTTAGCCGTTCGGAAAATACGACGGGCATTTTCTAAAGAAACGGGCATTTCTACCCGACAGTGATTGTATTCTTGAACAGCATCATTGACGCCAAAGCTAAAGACAACCCGGCCATCACACCCCGTCGGACAACGGCACAGTACTTCTGCTAGCCATCGATCCTCAATGTCAGCGCTGGTGTGTTGGCGCACCCCCAGGTTATAGCTCGTGAAATCATAGCCCCGCCGATACATGGAGGCACAGATTCGTCCCGTCCAGCCTAAACATCCTAAATCGCCGACGCCACTGACAAAGGAATCACCCACGAAACAAATGCGTAAGTCTTTAACATCCTTCGGCATGGTTCCAATATCCCATCACTATTCCTAAGTCATATAGCTAAGGTTTTGCTTAGATTGTCAAGGGTTTGGCAGTAAACTTTAACAACTATCCTCTCCACTTTGCTCTTTTAGCACTTTCATGGATAGAGAACAGCAATTTCTGTTGATATCCATAAAGACAAGAGAGGCAGGTTAACCTACCTCTCTTTGACGTTTAGCTGAGATACAGAAGGCTGATCGGCAATTCAAGCATTTTTCAAGAGAGTGAGAAGGGGCTTGTGATCCCCTCCTGGGAGGGGTGGGTTTGCTGGATGCTTGAACACATCACCCACCAGCACCTCTGCTACCCACCCCGCCCTGCGGGCACCCATCCCAGGAGGGGATTGTGGATGTGACTCTGTCGAAAACTGCTCTAGCTCAGCCTCTCATAAAGATTAGTACTGACGGAACCCGCTATTGCCCGGTTTGTGAACAATAAAGCTCATGACTTGGCATTGACGGATATTGTCAAAGCCAACAACGCGAATATATTGGTCACCATATTCAGAACGGCACTCACCAATTTCATGCAAGACATCCTGCACAGAAGGAGACCTGAATAGGGGCAACTTCCACATTGTCCAGTAGTATTCGGTGGGTTCAGAGCTGTCATTAAATTCAATCGCGGCAATATAGCCTTGATCTAGAATGTACTGAATTTGCCGACGAATTTGCTCATCACTGAGTGGTGGCAAATAGGAGAGGGTCTCGAAACGTCTTTCTTTGGGTAAAGTTCTCATGGTTATGTCCGTAGTGTTTCCATCAAAAAACTGCAAATGATTGCAAAGGTATTGGCGGTTCACCGCATTTAGTCTGAAGACTCCTCAAGATCTGATTCAGAGCTAGGGTCTAACTCAGCGACTGTCTCCGATGGAGACGATGCTTGAGGGCGCATTTGAGTCATGCGCTCTAGCAGTTGGCGACGGTGTTCCATATTGGCTTCTTGGATCCCAGTTTTTACCATTTCTGGCAAAAATTCGGTCACTTCTTCGGCAAGATGCGATCGCACCGTCATTAACCGTAACGCTAATTCTGGGTTTTCCTGCATCAGGGCTTCCAGGTAAACCTCACCATCTTGAATTCGGTCTGTTGAGGAAAACTGGTTCAACCAAATTCCCAAACTTGGGTTGGTTTCATAGAGCTGGTTCACAACGGTTTGCACTGCCTGGTAGGTCAGATAGCTGATCAGCACTTGAGCTGTATCTTTAGCGACTCGTTTGTGATCCATACAAGCCAGCACATTCCCTGATTAAACAGGACGCAGAGCGGGGGTTACCCGGTTAAGCGATCCAGGAAAGCCATGGACAAAAGGCAAATGCCAATTTTAGTCGCCCCTGCTGTTGGATCAGGACAAAGCGATCAAAAGAGATGACTCCTTGCCCTGATCTCAGCGTGATCAGACGGTATCCATCGCCTCGAATTCGAACTTGATCTCTTTCCAGACATCACAGGCAACAGCCAGTTCAGGACACCATTTGGCAGCTTCACGGAGGATATCGCCCCCTTCCCGGGTCATGTCACGACCTTCGTTACGAGCTTGAACACAAGCTTCTAGGGCAACTCGGTTTGCGGTTGCTCCCGGTGCGCATCCCCAAGGATGGCCCAAGGTACCCCCCCAAACTGGAGCACAGAGTCATCTCCGAAAATTTCTACCAGGGCAGGCATGTGCCAAACGTGAATCCCACCGGAAGCAACAGCCATCACCCCACCCATAGAAGCCCAGTCTTGAGTGAAGTAAATGCCCCGGGAAGGATCTTTTTCGACATAGTTCTCACGCAATAGGTCCACAAAACCCATGGTGATACCTTTTTCCCCTTCCAATTTACCGACAACAGTACCAGTATGGATGTGGTCGCCCCCAGACATGCGTAAGCATTTCGCCAGAACCCGGAAGTGCATACCATGGTTCTTTTGGCGGTCAATCACCGCGTGCATGGCTCGGTGAATGTGCAAGAGGACACCGTTATCCCGACACCAGTGCGCTAGAGAGGTGTTGGCGGTAAAACCACCCGTCAAGAAATCATGCATGATAATGGGCATTTCTAGTTCTTTGGCGAACTCAGCCCGTTTCAACATTTCTTCGCAGGTTGCCGCCGTACAGTTGAGATAGTGACCTTTAATTTCACCTGTTTCGGCTTGGGATTTATGGATGGCTTCCGCGACAAAGAGGAAGCGATCGCGCCACCGCATAAACGGCTGGGAGTTAATATTTTCGTCATCTTTAGTGAAGTCTAGCCCACCGCGCAGACACTCATAAACGGCTCTACCGTAGTTCTTCGCGGACAGACCTAACTTGGGCTTAATCGTACAACCTAATAGGGGACGACCATACTTGTTAATCTTGTCTCGTTCAACCGTAATCCCGTGGGGTGGACCTTGGAAGGTCTTCAGATAGGCAACAGGAATGCGAATATCTTCCAAGCGTAATGCCCGTAATGCCTTAAAACCAAACACATTCCCCACCAGGGAGGTCAGCAAGTTGGTGACAGAGCCTTCCTCAAACAGGTCTAGAGGATAAGCAATATAGGCAATATACTGGTTATCTTCATTATGGACGGGTTCAATATCGTAGCAACGACCTTTATACCGATCCAAATCCGTTAACAGATCAGTCCACACCGTAGTCCATGTGCCTGTAGACGATTCAGCCGCAACAGCCGCACCCGCTTCTTCAGGCGGAACACCGGGCTGAGGGGTCATCCGAAATGCAGCCAGAATATCTGTATCTTTGGGAGTGTAGTCCGGTGTGTAATAGGTCAATTTATAGTCTTTAACGCCAGCATCATATCCGGCTTTTGACTGAGTTCTAGTTTGTGAATAGGACATGTTGCTCTTAAACAACCTCATCTAAACGTGATACATCCTGGACACAACAACCCCAGCTAACTTTATCAGATAGCTTTAAGGCTGAAGGTCATCCTGCAAAAATCGCCTAAGAATAAACTCCCCAACAGCAAGTAAATCAGAGGTTCTCTTAGGTGGCCGCTTTGAGAGGAATACTGGAGAAAGGTCTTTCCAACAGAAGTACTCTGGAATTGGCTAAGACTCAATGTACCAGAGATTGCATAAGATTAACTTTGGAGGATTTGAACCTTTTGATAAGTAAATCTTATTAAATATAAGTGAATTAATGGTAGTTGTTCTTCACGAACCGTCATATTTGGGTGAGTATTCAATCCGGGAATATGTTCTTAAATGTGGTGTCAAATCGCTGTTTATTGGCTTGACATTGTCCATGACAAATGCATAGAGCCAGTACAGTGACGACAGGTTGTCTGAGACATACTGAGATCGGCTTTTATTCTCTGACTAGATTTATTTATTGTCATTCTGAGGCGATCCCTAGAGCACAAATTTTCTCAACTCTCCCCTCCGGCTGATCACCTAGCCTATACTAACTAAAGTGGTCTTTTGTAAAATTGATAAGGCCATGGGTTACACTTAGCACTCACATGCCTGCATGGGTTTTTGGAAAAGCTTATTTAATGGATCAAATGGATCGTCTGCCCCAACTTTGGTCTCTGTGAATGGTTCGATCGGTCCGACTCTTGCCATTGCCAAAAATGGTCGAGACGCCAAATCTGCCTCATCAAAGATTACCTTCAGTAAAGATCGCGATATCGATCTTTATGAGTTAGAAGAGTTGTGTGATGCGGTCGGTTGGTCACGCCGCCCCATTCGTAAGGTAAAAAAAGCCCTTAAATACAGCTTCCTTGTGGTTTCTATGTGGGAACACCGAGGCAGCTATCGTCGTTTAATTGGCTTCTCGCGGGCAACGTCTGACCATACCTTCAATGCCACTATTTGGGATGTAGTGGTGCATCCCGATTTTCAGGGGCAAAGATTAGGGAAAGCCTTGATGAAGCAGATTATCAAAGAGTTGCGCCGCGAAGACATTAGCAATATCACCCTGTTTGCCGATCCTCACGTTGTTAACTTCTACCGTGATTTAGGGTTTATGCCTGATCCAGAAGGAATTAAGGGCATGTTTTGGTATCCCAATTTCCGGTAGAAATTCCCTCTATTCTATGCTGAATACGCTGGATAGGTTTGGAGATAACTCGCTCAAATTTACAATAAACCTCGATAGCGAATGAATACCAAGATCACGGCCCAAGAGCCTAAAGCAACTTTAATGGCAACTAAGGTATTGAGAATCGGGAGCATCCCTCCGCTCACTAATGCCCCCAACTCCCCGTGGGGTAGCTCCACACCAGCGAGGGTGATTACGGCTAAGACGAGAAAAATCAGGACGGAAATTTTCTCCCACATGGCTGCTCGCCAGCGCTGGTAGATGCCCTGCATCCAGGTAGAAGAGGAGGTAATGGCAACCAGACCAATGGCCGTACCCCCTGCCACCCCGGCGGCAAATCCTCCCCCTGGGCTTAAATGACCGCGAATGGCCAGTTCAATCCCCACTAAAGCAGCGATAGTGGCTCCCAGACGCGCTAAGACAATGGAAGGCTCATCTGTAAATTGACGGATGATTTTTGAGGGTTCCTCATCCGCAAGCAAAAACTGAACCCCTAGAATTGCGATTGTAAACACAACTACTTCAAAAATGGTGTCATAGAGACGATTTCTAAAAATGATCCCTGCTACGGCATTGGGGACGCCACTATCTTTGACAACTGCCTCCACAATCGACAGCTCAGTGGTATCTAACACTGGATCGGTCATCAGCACAATTTTGATGTACAAGGCAATCCCTGCTGCCACATAAAGCCATTTCATGGATTTCCCTCCGTCGAGTCTTTTGCGTCTACTGCATCTACATCGATCAAGGTTGTTCCTAAGGAGGACAGCTCCGTTTGCAGGATTTCATAGAGACGGTGAACCCTGATCTGGGTCTGATAAGGGTACCTCTCCAAGGATGTAGATTGCTTATTCTCGTAGCTCTCCTTCGTAATTCGTTGGCTGGGTTGGGCACAAGTTGCATGAACCTCTTTGGCTAGCAAAGCTTGATGAAGAGCCTTGGGGTTTGGATAACAGGCCAATTCAAGGCGCATATAGTGTTTTGCCAACAGGGTTCGCAATGCGTTGGTTAATTGCTGGACATGATCTTTGGACTTGCCCTCTACAAAACTATTGCTGCCGAGTTCCATTCCTTCTTCTTGGAGGACGCCTAAACGCATCACGAGGGAAGAACGCACAGCTACCGCATAGAGAGTAATCGCTAACATGGTGCCCACCAAGGCTTCGGTCAAGGCCACATCTGCTGCACCCAAGACAGCGTAGAGCATCGCAGCCACTGCACCCAAGATGCCACGCATAATCAGAGCATGGTAAGGATTGACTTGCAAGACCACCATCCCTGCGGTTAAAGGTAACAGCGCCGTAATGATGTAGATATAGCTATCCATCCTAATGCTCCTCAGTGTTTGAACAATAGGCCAAAACATAGCCCAGGACTGTGTTCCAGATTGACAGGGAAAGAATGGCCAAAATTAACAGGGGCCATTCCCGTGGAATTTTGAGGAGTAATCCTATAACAATGAGCATCGAACCCAGGGTATCGGCAACAGAAAGACTATGGAGTTTGAATAAGACTGATCGAGGACCGAGCAAGGGTAAGGTGCCCCAAAACCAAAAGATAATGCCAACACCCATGCAGGTGTAACTCAACGCGTCTATCATAGTTCACCCATCCGTTTGATAATGTGGGCCAAAAGCATCAGGGCCGCATTGCCCACACTGAGGATGATGGCACCGACAACGCCAATCATCCAATCATCTCGCAACACCGATACAACCAAAATCATGACGGAGGTTTTGGTTGCGATGCTGGCAAACGCCAACATGGTTTGCCAGATGTCATCCTCCTGCCAAGCTTCATAAATAGGGATAAGCAGTGCCAAGATCATGGCCATCAGGACTACCGTCATGGCTGTTGCCTCCGCTGTACCCGATGAACCTCGTAATATCCTTGTTCGTGGTATTTCAGCACAATGGTTTTGGGGGTAAAGGTGATCAAGAAAATATCTAGGAAAATCAGACCGGGGGTGCGTTGGGGTTTGACATGCTCCATCGTGATTGCTTCGTGTGGATGGGGACGCAGGATGATTTCGACCGCTTCAAAGTATGCCTGGGGAATGGCGACGATGATCTCACCCAGGGCTCGTAACCAGTCTGTTAAAGCACCAGAACTCCTGTGCCGGGGTAACAGCAGAGCGATACAGATACCGATGATGATATTGGTGATGCCGAAATTGGCAGTCAACAAAAACCAGATACTCAAGCGCAGGATCAGATTCAAATAGCCTGTCATGCCCACACCATCCAGAACAGTAAGATCAACATTAAGCTCATGACTCCGATCAGATGCTCCAACTGTTCCAGGATCCGGGGTAGATTGAGCTTGAAGTGGCGTAGGATCAGCCCATACCCTAACCAGCCAATACCAATTGTGCCTAAGGCTTTGGCGATATTTACAAGCGTATAAGCCTGGTAATACAGCCCATTCATGGCAATTAAAGCCCCTAGCAACAGGATCATCGCTGGCCAAAACCCAGGCTTTATAGGGGGCTGATCTGAGGATTTTGGTTGGTTTTGGTGGGGCAGAAAGATGAATTTGGCAAAGGCAATGGCTGTTGCGATCGCAGCCATATTCATTACCGTCGCCTGCCAAGGCACCAGATTTTTGAAGGTGAGCATCTTAGCGGCAAATCCAGACCAGAGGGGAAAACCTGAAATCGAGCAACTCGCCATTGTTAACACCAACCACAGCGAACGAGGCATAGGCTGCTCTTGCAGAGTCTGGAAATTGCGGTGGGGTAACGTCCCAGCAATGAGGAAGAGGGTTGATTTAGCCAGACCGTGGGTGAGGGCATAAAAGCCAGCCACCGTTGGTGCAACCAGAACAAAGCCGAGTTGGGAAAGGGTACTCCAGGCCAGGAGCCGTTTGGTATCTTGCTCGAAAATGGCATAGCTGACCCCCAGGAACGCTGCGCCAATGCCAAATAGCTGGATGATCGGGGCGACGTCATCTACCATCAGCGCACAGCGGACTAAAGGGAAAACCCCTGCTTTGACGACCACGCCTGACAACAAGGCTGATACAGGGGTTTCTGCTTCGGCATGGCTCAAGGGCAACCACAAACCTGAGACAAAAATACCCCCTTTGGTTAACAGTCCCAAGAAGATCAGGGCTAGGGCTTCTGGAGGTGCCCCTTGCAAGCCTGTAAAGGCAAAGGAGTGATGAGCTTGATAAACTAATCCTGCGCCGATCAGATAAAACAGCATGGCGGTGTTGCTAATGAGTAGATAGCGTAAAGCCACCCAAATGGAACGGTTGGTGCGCGGATAAGCGATTAAGGTAAAGGCGGCAATGCCGATGACTTCTAAGGCTACATATAAGCTGATAAAGTCTGCACAGATAAACGCGGCATTGACACTGCCATGCAAAATAATCATCTGTGCATAAAAAAAGGTTGTTTTGCCGCTATACCAACAGTAGAGAATGACAGCAGCGGTCACTAAGGCGTTGGTGAGAATAAAGTAGCCGCTCAAGGGATCGACCCGTAAGGTGACCCCAAAATGATCCAGCAATTCCCAGGTCTGGCGATTAGGCTCGATCAATAGGCGGACTGCATAGCTGGCAGAGACTACGGCTACACTCAAAGCCAGGTAACGGTCTAATTTGGGGAGCAAATAGCTGACGAATCCCAGGAAAAAGGGAAGGGCAACCCAAACCACAGTAAGGGTACTCATGGCGTGTTGTCCTTTTCAATGGCACTGCTTTCCAAGGTTGGATTATCCCTGGATAGCTTCATCACCCCAACCAGCATCAGGCTTTGAATAGAAAGGCCAATCACAATTGCAGTCAAAATGACGGATTGAGGGACAGGATCGGCATAAGCACCTGGGTTAGTCTCCCCAAGAATGGGTGTAAACAAGCCTTGT
This sequence comes from Acaryochloris sp. CRU_2_0, assembly GCA_012034865.1. Classification (GTDB taxonomy): domain Bacteria; phylum Cyanobacteriota; class Cyanobacteriia; order Thermosynechococcales; family Thermosynechococcaceae; genus Acaryochloris. Next base: position 16,028 of record JAAUOM010000098.1, read on the forward strand.
CGGGATGCAATCATCACGTAATAGGCAATCACGCCTGTACTCATCACATCCATGGAGATGATCTTCATCATCAGGTTTTGTTTGAGGATAATCCCGAAAAAACCGAACAATACGGTGGCAAAGATGAAAGCTTCTAACATGGTTCCTGGCGAAGACTCAAAAATGATTTTTAATTGATTTAATTCAATGATTATTAAAACTTAAGTTGGCTTAAGTCTATACTAGATTACTTTTCTTAGATGCAAAAGCGGGAATGCCTTATAGCACTCATCATTCAAACTTATTGTTATAGCACTACGGATATAAGTTAGGACAAATTTTGAATGCGGTATCTACACAATCGCGGCAATTATCAAATTCTTTCCACCGCTGCTTCATCCAGTTTTTGAGCACAAACCACCCACCAGTGCTCGATCTTGTTTAGGTCTGGGGAATATGCAGGCAGATACCAAATTTCGCATCCAGCCTCTGCCACCCTCTCTTCAATGGCTTGAGAATGGTGAAAACTGGCATTGTCTAATCACGATGACATCCCCAGGGGTTAATTGTGGGATGAGGCACTCCCCCAACCACATCTCAAACAAATCATGATTGCATGACCCTTCAAAGGTCATCGGGGCAAACTTGCGAATTCTTGCCCAGTCTGTGATTTTGTGTCTTGCCCCTTGCTGGTAATGGGTAATTGCTTGAACGTCTCCAGTTTCCGCTTTCCGTTGAATCCACAGGTCTAGAGTATTTCGACTAATGCCAA
>JAAUOM010000218.1 GCA_012034865.1 Acaryochloris sp. CRU_2_0
GAATTATGAGGGATAACGGCAGGAACGAAGTTGCGCTGTTATCCCGACAGTGTAAGGGTTGTAGCGATTTCTGAGGATAAACAGCAAAACAGAAGACCCCTGGTAAGATCGGGATAACTACAAACCGACAACCAGGGGCCATATCTGTGTCCGAACCCAAAGAGGGCGCGGACGATTTCTGTATTGCTCCTATTCTACCTGCTGTTTCTTCTGAGATACAGCATACGGACGTACCATCTCTCAGTGATCTGAGTAAGAGGGATAAGCCGTGGGATAAGCATAGGGGCAATGCGGATCGCGTCCAGGGCTATTATTGGAGCAGTTCTGAGTTTAGAGACTATGCTCAGCGAGTTTCGCAGTGCTCCCAATTGCTGCAATTCAACCTCGTACCCGACAAAGCTGCCGGTGAGCTACGACTGAAACTGACCAATAGCCGATTTTGCCGGGTGAGACATTGTCCTGTCTGTCAGTGGCGTAGATCGCTGATGTGGAAGGCTAAGGCTTACAAGGTGCTGCCGAAGATTGTTGAGAAGTACCCTAAGCACCGCTGGCTATTTGTCACCCTTACGGTGAAGAACTGCCCCATCACAGAACTAAGGGCAACTCTTCAGCACATGAATCAGTCGTTCAAGCGGATGACCCTAAGAAAGCTATGGCCCGCTGAGGGATGGCTGAAGTCTGTTGAGGTTACCAGGGGACGAGACGGATTGGCTCATCCCCACTTTCACTGTCTGCTCATGGTGAAACCGAGTTACTTCGGCACTAATTACATGAAGCAGGATGAATGGGTGGAGCTATGGCGTAGCTGCGCGAGACTGGACTACAACCCCATCCTGGATACCAGGGCAGTGAAGCGCGGGAAACAGCCCATGCAGCTCATCCCTGAGTTGCTGAAGTATTGCACCAAGGAATCAGACCTAGTGGCTGATCAAGAGTGGTTCCTAGAGCTGACTCGACAGATGCATAAACTTAGGTGTATAGCCACGGGTGGCATATTGAAGGACTATCTCAGGGAACTGGAGCAGGAGCCGGACGATCTCATACATGGGGATGAAGACCAGGAGAGGACTGAAGTTGATGAGGGTTCTCTGTGGTTTGGATGGAAGAGGCTTGAGAAGAAATATCGGATGGTAGACCACTAATGTCTATCTTGGATTAACCCTATATTTAGTGTCTTTTCATCTTTTTATTAATTGTTTACGTCAAAGAAACGGTATATCTAGTTTTTCGCTTTTCCCCTTTGGTAATTTTGTGCTAGCGTTTAAACCACTGAGGATCCCAGTGATTTTTATCTCATACGCTACAGAGAGAGGATTAAATGGATTTAACGCCTGACAATATCTTTGGCCTACTTCAGTCTACTGAAGAATTTACGATTGATTTTGACGATGCTTGGCAGTGGATTGGATGGTCTAAAAAGCAGAAAGCTAGAGAGGTCTTGATAAACAACTTTGAAGAAGGTGTAGACTTTTTACCGAAAGGGGTCAAAAGTCCTTCAGGTGGTCGTCCTAGCGAATGGATCTTGTTAACAATCGACTGTTTTAAGTCACTTGCAATGATGGCAGGTACAAGCAAGGGAAGGGAGGTTAGGCGGTATTTTATAGATTGCGAAAAGCGGCTAAAACAGTTATTTGAGGAACAAAAGAAAGTACAGAAAAATCATGTTCTAAGTTTGATTATTCAAGGTAAAGCTGACCCATGGGTTAAACGTTTTGATGATGATTTTTTTGATGAGGCTTATCGTATTACAGGATGGAAACGAACTTCAAAAGGACATCCTCCCTGTATGGGAGGATTTATTAATGAAGTAGTCTATGATCGTCTTCCGGAAGGGACTTCAGAAAGGTTAAGACAGGTTAATCCTAAAAACTCGAAAGGTCAGCGATCGCGTAAACATCATCAGCATTTAACATCTGGTCTTGGTGTTCCATTGTTGGCTACTCAAAAGGCTGCAACTATTGCTGTCATGAGGTTGTCGCCTAATAATAACCCAAAATGCTTTAAGAAAAATATGCTGAGAGCTTGCGGAAATTCTATTCAGTTAGAGTTAATCGACTTCGATTTTTCTGATCCATCTGCTTAAGCTTTTTCCTTTCTCTTTTCTGCTTATATCGGCCTCTAATTCAAATTCTTCTCGCAGTTTCTCAGCACTGTATTTTCTAAACCCTTCATAGGGTGAATCCTTCCCGTAAAGGTTGTGGGCTTCCTTGGTAGTCATCCATTCATTGGACTCCCCTTGTTCGTCAATTAGATTAAGTTGGTCTACCAATGGTTTACTAGCTCCAGGCTGTTCGCGAGGCAATGATTCGACTCTCTCAACGATCGCCTGCATCTCCCCCCGTAGTTTGTCCAACTGCTCAACTGTGGCATAGATACCAGGGGCGATCGCTGGTGACTCTTCCGCGAACCCTAGATGAATCTCTAGAATCTTGGTTAACGCCTGTGAGACCTTCTTAATCTGCTTCTCTCTCATCCAGGTCTCTAGAGCATTATGCAGCTCTTTGGGAATGTAGGCAGATACCTTAGGGTTATCCTCAAACCACTGAGGACTAGGCATGACGGCAACCAAACGCAGCTTTGATAGTGTAGGTCAATTTAGATTAAAGTAGTCAAAGGTAGTCTAATATTTTGGTTTGTGGACTAATGTGCTGTGATATGTTCTTTGAAAGCTTTGCTCAGCAAGGGTTTCAATATTATTAGTTTACTTTGGTTTACTGCGGTGATGGCAGAAAGTCAAAAATTTTTATCTATGAGGTTCTATGAGTAATGTGAAGAAAGGCGATCGGATCACTCTCTCCTATGAGGGTCGGGATTTTGAGGTTATTGTCATTGATCCGAATGGGTTGGGGCCTACGCAGCCGTCTGTTGGCTTTGGTTTCCGTATGGGTGAGAAATACGTTGGTCCAGCTCAGTCAACTCTGTCAGATTGGGTGACCGGCTCAGAGGGCAAGAGGGAGCTTAAGCTACCATCTGGCAGGCTTTTGAGGGTGACCGACTTAACGGCGTCTGATGGAAATGACTACAGCATTCTAGAGGTTGCAGATTGGGTAGCGCTGGCTGTGGATGTTCTGGTTAATCCAGGTCGCACCGGCAAGGCAAAGAGAGCCAAGATTGGTGATTTTCTGACTTGGTTCGCTGTGAAGGGTTTCTACGCTGAGACCTACGTTGCCCTGAAGGGTGTTTATACAGAGAAGGACAGCAGGGCCACGACTACATGGCTAGAGTCTCGCCAGCTCGGCATCCCTGCTAGAAAGCTCTATACAGACCTGCTTCAGTCTGAAGGTTGCTCAGGTTTTCAATATGCAGAGTGGACGAACAAGGTCTATGAGGGTCTGTTTGGTATGCCAGCCAAAGAGATGAAACAGGTCTGGGAGCTGATGGCGGGAAATAAGAAGGTGGCTCGCAACTATATCCCAGAGGCAGTGGGCCTAGATGCTGTGCGCTATTGCGAAGATATGGCGGTTCGGATGTTTATTGATGATCTGACGGAGGCTCACGACTCAGCGATCGCTCTCACCAAGCGCAAATATCAGTTGGATTCTCTGGGGGAAGAACCAGGGGTCTAGCCCCTGCCCCCTGTGTCAATCTCTCTAGCGGGGTTCTGAGGCGGGTCAAGGCTGGAGCGATAGCGGAAAGCGGAGCGGGCCTTGATGCGGCTCAGGTTCTCGCTCACTCATCTGTCTGAGGGGGCGGGGGCGGTGGGCTAAAAACCAGATATCTTGTTGTGACACTGTGAGCACTCAGCCATTCTTATTGGGCCTGCTTGAGTTAGTAGAACCCTTGCCAGTCGCCTCTTTGCGTCATAACATCCCACGCAGTAAGGGCCTTGGCCATCTTCAGTGAAATAGTGATTTCCTTTCAGTGTGACAGCCACCGTAGGGGTTTTTAGCTCATCAATTTCCTTTTGAAGCTCCTTGATGACTCTTTCTAAATCCTCTTTCGCTCTAAGTTCGCTAGAGAGACGAATCTGTGTCTCAGCAAGTTCTAGGCTCAGTTCGCCGATGATGCGCATGAACTCGCCGCGCTTTTGAACATCCTCTACCTCATCCCCGTAGCCTTTGAGAAGCTTGAGGCTGTCCAGCATTGTTTTCATGCCGGTCATAGCTTGCAGAAGCTCTGCGGTCATGGCTTCACCTGTGGCCTTTCGTAGATGTTCATCCATCTCTACCACAGACCGATAGAGCCTGAATTCAGCGGCTAGCTGTCCGTCATCCATAATTCAACTCCTTGTGTTGTGTTAGAGCCACAAGGGAGGGCGATCGCCACAAACAGGGGTCTCTGAGGGGGCGATCGCCTTCTCTTGAA
>JAAUOM010000219.1 GCA_012034865.1 Acaryochloris sp. CRU_2_0
AGAAACGAGAGTAATACACCCCATGCCGACATTAAGCACAATTTTTACCACAGGATCTCTGCAAGCTATATTTATCAGTACTTTTCAGACTTCAAAATTTAGGTTTTTGTGAGCTTATACGCCTGTCCACAGAAGGGACAGAACCGATGTTTAAGCGACGTAATTAGCTCATTGCAGTTATCACAGCGATTTCGTAAACGCTCACCACACTCAAAACAGAACTTCGCTCTCACATTCGTCCACAGCGCATCAGGAGGCGTTCCGGGTACCCAACATTTTGGGCAGAATTTAACGGCATGAGCCACCTCAAGTGAACTGCCCTTATACACGCTCTCCAAATACTCCCCAGGCACCTGCAACGCATAGGCCAAGCCATTGATCGTTTTGCGATTTAGCTTGGTTGTCTTTCCTCTTTCTAACTTGCCTAGACTTTGGACATGCAGATCCGCTTTCAGGGCGACTTGCTTCTGAGTCAGCCCTAACCCATCTCGCAATCTGCGAACATATTCAGCGATGGATTCACCGGGCTTTGGAGCCTGTTCTGTTTCTAAAGCCTGCATAGAGTGATAACTTTAACGCTAGCTACCAGATATGTTTAGTAAGCTGCCAATAGCAGCTTATTGTAAGCATCCAAAGTCCCTATGTCACCTCCTTTGGCAATGGTCGCAACAGAATTTATTGACCGTCCGGGTCTGAGTGAAGCAACGATCCGTTCCTATGAATTTACTCTAATGCCCCTGTTGCAACAGTATGGCCAGTGGCCAACGGAACTGATAGATCGTGAGATCTTGGAGACCTATCTCAATAGCCTTACGGGTCTACGTTACAGCACCCACCACCGTCACCAAGCTATTCTGCAAGCGTTGATGAATTTTGCGGTTGAGCGCCATTATATTCGCGCCAATCCCATTTCCCGGTTACCTCGTCGTAAACCGAACCCCCACAGAGGAGAACATAACAGTGACCAAGTCATTCGCTACTTAACCCCAGGCCAGCTGACTGTTCTCTATCAAGCCGTGGTTAAAGACCGAAGAACAGAAGCCTTGGTCCGCTTACTTCACCGGAGTGGTGCCCGAATTTCAGAGCTTTTAGCATTAGACCTAGCAGACGTAGACTTTAAGGACTGTCGTTTTCAGGTCCTGGGTAAGGGCAACAAAAACGCTGGTGTTTCTTTAGTGCTGATGCCCAGGACAGCCTCCAGAAATACCTCAAATATCATCGCCATGCTCAAAGCCCTGCCTTGTTTACAGCCCAGCATCGATTGACCCAACAGATTACTCGCCTTAGTTATGGTACGGCCTACAAGTCCTTTAAGCAGTTAATCTCAAGGTATCCAGAGCTAGAGGGGATTCGCCTCCATGATCTGCGCCATACCTTTGCGACAGAGCGAGTAGGACTGATGGGGCTCGAAGAATTGAGAGCCTTGATGGGACATCAGAATATCCAAACCACCTTGCGGTATCAGAAAGTCACCTCTGCTCAAGCCCAACAAGCTGCTCAACAAGCTTTTCAATCTCTTTTACAAAGGTGAACTAATAGGCATCACTGTCTTTGTCACTATCTATAGTCTAAAGATATAGAACAACCTCAATTTCTTCGTTAAGGTGGAGTATGAGCAATACTCTAGGTACAGAGAGTAAGTAAACCAATGGTGGCGCTAAAACAAGGGTAGTCTGCACTTATGACCGCAATTGAACGGACTGCCTATCCTCAGTTTAAGGACCGCCCCACTCGCAAAACCCTTACAGAGCTATATACTCCGACCCCTTCGGATATTCGATTCGCTAGAGCCAATACCCGTAACCCGTCGAATTTCTTGAGTCTTGTGGTCTTGTTGAAATCGTTTCAACGATTAGGCTATTTCCCTGCACCAGCAGATATCCCGCCAGCCATTATTGGGCATCTGAAATCTTGCCTTAATGTGGGTAAACGGATAGAACTGACGCCTTCCACAACATCCATACATCGATTTCAGCGGTTGATTCGCACCTATCTAAACGTTCGACCCTATGGAATTGAAGCTCAACAACTGGCAACTACCGCACTTGCTAACGCTGCTCTCATTAAGGATCATCCGGCAGATCTGGTGAATATTGCCATCGAAGAATTGGTTAAAAATCGCTATGAGCTACCCGCTTTTCGCACCCTAGATGAATTGGCCCTGACCATTCGAGTGCGCACGCATCAGCAATTGTTTGAGCAGGTCAGTGCAAAACTGTCTACAGCAGACAAGGCGTATCTAGATCAGCTCCTTCGCCCCCAATCGGAAGATGCTGAGATGACGCTCAATCTTCTGAAAGCTCCCCCGAAAAAAGCCTCCCTAACCCACCTCAAAGAACTCCAGGCCAAGTATGAATCCCTGATGTCCTTTGCTTCTGCTCAGCGCATTCTTGCGGATCTGCCCCCTGCCAAAATCAAATATTTTGCAGCCCGCGCTCAGGTACTTGATATTGCTGAATTGGCAAAGGTCAATCCTACTAAGCGATACACTTTTCTGGTGTGTTTGATCTATCGCGCCCAGGTCAAATCTCGCGATCACCTGGCGGATATGTTTCTCAAACGGATGCTCGGTATCCACAACCGGGCCAAGATGCGTCTGGTTGAACTGCGAGAACAGCATCTATCCACCACTGAATCCATGCTAGGTATCTTTAACGAGGTGTTGGATGCATCGGTCCAAAAGCCGCCCTACGCCACCCTTGGCAAACAAGTCCAGGGCATCTTAGACGCCCATGGGGGTGCCCAAGCTCTATTGGACCAATGCAAACAGGTCTCCCCCTACAACACCAAGAATCATTTGCCACTACTGTGGTCTTTCTATGTCACCTACCGTAAGCCCATCTTCCGCATGGTCCGGTCGCTGGATATCCAATCTACTAGCCAAGATCAATCCTTGATAGAAGCCCTTCACTTTCTCCTAGAGCATGAAGACCGACGGAGCCAATACTTACCTGCAGAGCTGGACTTGAGTTTTATCAGTGACCAATGGAGACAGCTTGTCTATGCCCACGATGGGGAAAAAGAAGTTCTGGTTCGGCGTCAATTAGAAGTCTGTATATTTAGCTATCTGGCCACGGAGCTGAACACAGGTGATGCCTGTGTTCCAGGTTCAGAGAAATATGCAGATTTTCGAGACCAGCTCCTGACTTGGGAAGAGTGCCAGCCTTTACTGGAGCAATATTGCCAAGAATTGGGGATACCCTCTACCCCTAGCGGTTTTATCAAACACCTCAAGGACCAACTTACCCAACTGGCTACGGAGGTGGACCAAATCTGTAAAGACGATCCTCAAATCACCATCAATCCAGATAACAAGCCCAGCCTCAAACGCTGACGGCTGCACCCAGGTCCAAAAGTGCGGTGCAGCTAGAAAAGAAGATTCTGGAAAAACTACCGGAACGGAGTGTACTGGATGTCCTCTCCAATGTTCAACATTGGGTGAATTGGACCCGTCATTTTGGTCCGCTATCGGGAGCTGAACCTAAGCTCAGTAATCCTATTGAACGCTATCTGTTCACCACCTTCGGGTATGCCACCAACTTGGGGCCGAATGAAACAGCTCGCCACACTCGGGGGAAAATGACTGCCCATATGTTGTCCTATGTCCACAGACGGCATTTCACCACCCAGAAAATTGAGGCTGCCATTCGGGACATCATCAATGCCTACGCAAGCCTCAAACTGCCTCGGTGCTGGGGGACGGGTAAGCAAGCTGCTGCGGACGGCAGCAAGTTTGAAATTTACGACAACAATCTAATCTCTGAATACCATATCCGTTATGGCGGCTATGGCGGCATTGCCTATCATCATGTCTCGGATCAATATATTGCCTTGTTCACCCACTTCATCAGCTGCGGAGTGTGGGAGGCGGTCTACATTTTAGATGGGCTGATCAACAATCAATCGGACATTCAACCTGATACCCTCCATGCCGATACCCAAGGTCAATGTGCGCCAGCGTTCGCATTATCGTATTTGCTGGGGATACAGCTGATGCCCCGGATTCGGAATTGGCAAGGCTTATCCTTCTTCCGACCCAGTTCCGATGACGTTTATGAATACATCGACCCGCTATTCGATAAGAATGCCAACTGGGGTTTGATTCAAATGCATTGGCAAGATCTGATGAGAGTGATACTCTCCATCCGGGCAGGGAAGCTCCTACCTTCAACCATTCTCAGACGGCTGAATAGTAAGAGTAGGAAAAACAGGCTCTATCATGCTTTTGAGGCGCTCGGGCATGTGGTGCGGACCCAGTTCTT
>JAAUOM010000220.1 GCA_012034865.1 Acaryochloris sp. CRU_2_0
CCTGTAGGGGCGAACGGTAGCTTGCCCCTCAATACCGTTCAGTTAAGTTCACTCTTGAGAATAATTTCAATAGCTTGAACAGGGAAATAAGGCTTTCAGCACCTGGGAATGCACCAATTTGATTTATCTGAACAGGATTGGGCCGGGTGCCCTGTGGTGTTGTCTTCGGGAATGCCCTCTTGTCTAGGAGTTTGGGACTGGGGGACTGGGTTCTGGTTCTTGACGCAGGGTTTCCTGGGGAACAGGATTGGGCTTGAGGGCGATGATCGGGGTTTTCATGGCGAACAGAAATCCTTTATTGCACAGCCAGTTTAGCGGCAAGGGGGTTCTCTGAAGACGGATTGGTTGCAAAAGCTTATGGGTGCGACAAACTCTGGTCGGCCTACAGGCAAAGCCTAAACTACGCTAATGGCCATCGCAATCCCTCAACCCTTGTCCCAGACTGCACATTCCTCCCTGCCCTCGGTGAAAACACGGAATTATCCCTTTTATCACTCAGTAGAAAATTCATTGTGTTCCGTAGATTTGACGTATTACCCCCTAGAGAGAAAAAGTATTCTACTTTTGGCTTATCAGTTTGTTTGCGTTTTTCAAGTTTAAATAGCACGTATCTGTGCCGTTCATATCCAAATTCGGGGGGATCACTTTCATGACTTTATCTTCAAAGTCTACACCACAGGATTCGGGCCTTAACGAATGGTTCAAACACTTTTTTGGATACTCTTACAGAACGTATCACTATAATTTTGATGAGCTGGGTCAAAGCTTTGTCATCAATGAAATTGAGGGCACATCAGGTTGCTACCACATGACGGCTCAAGGCCCACGTGTGAAACTGGGTGATTCTATCGAAATCAGGCAATTGGAGCGAACCTCTAAATATCAGGTTAATGACATCGAATACTATGGTGAACCCTCAGATATGTGGATAGCACTTCTGCGAGAAGTTCCCAGTTGACCGCTTCTTTGCAACCACAATTCACTCAGCCCTTAGACCTCCTACTATGCCTCAATGCCCTCTCTGCTCTGGTGACGTTTTGCTTCATATTTGTCGTAACCAACTCTTCTGGCACTGCGATCACTGCCGAGCAAGAATACCCGATGGCATACTGAACCGCTATCGTTGTCATTCCGCAGCCCAAGAAAAATTTCATCCCCGTCTGCAAAAACTCAAAGTGGTTGCTCAGGTGAAGCCCGCTGTAATCAGTCAGCAGGATACAGCTCTGCTGCGTCTCTAGCATCACGCTGCATCAACTGACTTAGCTTCAACGCCCACAACCGTGACTGTAATCCCCTCTCGCTGACATTCATACTCATACAGCTTGCCCCCCTTGAGCTGTGCCAAGCACTCCTCTATCACCAGCGGGGAGGGGTAGAGAATGCGGGTTGTTGGATCACAGGTCTGATCGCGTTGCACCATGATCTTCTGCCACTTGCCATTCCACACCCCGACCATCACCCAGCGTTCTGGATTGTCAGCGCTCTGCTCATACGCTCCACAACACTGAAGCCATTTTATCTGACCCTCCAATATCTGGGGATAACCTATCACCATCAAACGCTTATCCAATGTCCTTTTTACCCACTTAATTGTGTCTCTTTTCACTCTCAAAGGCACCAAGTGACCCTCGACTTGCAGAAAGTATTGTGGTTGCTCGTCCTCTGTTGCAGCTTCCTGCATTCGGATGGTGCCTGGAATCCGGCACCAGGCGCGGTGGGTGCCATTACCAGGAAGTAGACGCGGTTCCCAAGGGCAATCAGAGGACTTCGATGGAGCGGGGGCTTGCTCAGCAGTTTGTAGCTGGGTGGCCTCTTTTGGTGTTGCCTTTGCCTGAGTCTGAGTTGCGGGGTTTGGGTTCTTGCTCTGGGGTGTCGCTTCAGTCTGTGCTTTTGGACTCTCTTGAGTTGGTGATGTGGACTTATTCTGCTGGGGTGTCGCGTCAGCCTTTGGCTTTGCCTGATTCTGGGCAGGTGGCTTCAGCTTTGTTTGTTGTTGCTGGGATATTTTTCGGTTGGTTTGCTTCTGAGATTCCTTGAGAGCGGCTTTCCTCTGGGCTATCGTGGAAGACTTGGTTTGAGAAGACTTAGCTTTGGGTTGTTCGGGTTTGGGTTGAGCTGGGTTGAGCTGGGATTCAAGTTTTGCGATCGTACTTTTGAGCAGCTTTGCAGCGGTGGGGTTGGTGCAATCTTGAAGTTGCGATCTCAGTTGGGTAAGCTTATCGGTGGTTGCAGAGGGCATCGGGGAACCTCACCAGTCAGGACTTGCGGGTATTCTAAGATATGAAGGGGGACTTTGAGTGAAATTTGGGGTGCTTGCTAGGAAACGTCACACTTCCTTAGCCCAGGCTTAGGATAGGCAATTTACTAGATCTAAAATCATTTCACTCTTCTGATTCCTATTTAGAATTTACATAGTTTGTCCAAGATACTAGAAGTTCATCCTCAGTTGTTCCCTTAAGTTGATCGGCGTGTTCAATCATCCCAGCGATCGCTATCCTAATAAGGGTATTTTCTGTAATTCTTTCTCCAGACCTTTTTCTCGCACGATTTAGCTGTCTGACTAATAAAGTCAGCTTATCCAAATGTTCTTGAGGTAAACGAACCTCTTTGCGTTCCATTTGCAGATACTTTGGAACTTCGTCATTCTCGAACTCTGTAAGTCTGTTAGCTTGCCTTTGCGGTTCAGTAATTGAGCTGCGATTTTCCATTTTTGGAATTGCTAGATCTTCATCCTTCGGAATAAAGCCATCTGGAACTTTGGAACTTCGGAATTCTGTTATTTTTGAACTAACAGAGTTTGAGAGTTCGTCATTCAGTAAGTCTGTAATTTTACGCTTTGCCATTATTTCAACCCTTTAATTCTCTAATAAGTTCATCAACTACCTTGCGATAGTCGTTTGCAGCTTCTTTCCCACCTGGACCCTTGTATTCAGTAATGAGCTTTCCCTCTACTATTGCTCTTTCATGGGCTACCAAGTAGCGCACAACAGCGTTAAAGACTGGTATATCTTTGTCCATTAATTGTGATTGAATCTCTAGAGCCTCGTTAATCCGACGGCTATCGACACGAGAAAGCAATACACGATATGTAGTTCCTGACGGAACTACGACTTGCCCAATAGTCTTAGTAAGCTCTCTAATGTCTAATGGAGAAGGTGGTGATGGAAGTACTGCAAAATCAGAAAGCTTAAGAGCAACTGATAAAGTCTCATTGTCCAGACCAGGAGGTGTATCACAAAGGATATAGTCATACCCTCCAATTTTTCGGAGTTTGGATATGACATTTTGATCAGTTTCATGAGCCACATCAAATTTCGGTGAAGCTCGATCACTTATCCAAGACAAACTTCCTTGAGGGTCAGTGTCAATAACTAAAACCTTAGTTTTTCTTTTTGAGAGGAATGCCGCAAAACTTAGTACAGTAGTGGTCTTGCAGCTACCCCCTTTCCCTGATGCAATTGTGATGATTTGCATTGGCACCTATAGACAGAAATATACTGGCAGTTTTACATAAAATCTGTAAGTTAGGAACTTATAGATTTCCTGACTTACAGACTTACGGACTTCAGTGTGTATCTCTGGCTTACTAACTTCCAAATATATGAAGTTACAGACACATAAACTTACAGATATACAGACTAACAGATATACAGACTAACAGAGTATTATTAATTAAACTGCAAATATAAAGGCATACAAGCATAGACTCAGATTATTACAGAGTTAGAAACTTACAGAGTTAGAAACTTACAGAGTAAAAATTTCACAGATGTACAAAGTCTATAATTCTCTAAGTTACAGACTTCTGGGCATACAGATTTACAAACTTACTGACTGTAAGCCGATAAACCAGAGGTAATTTGAATCTGTAATATATGCTTTAGCTCCTTTCTGTCAGACTTCATCTCTAATCAAAACAAGACTTTGGAGCATTTTTATTTGAGCCTCTAAATACTGAAGAAGGAGCAGTGAATGTGGGCTGTTTCATCATCACAACGTGCATTCAGCTTAATTAGTTTTCATTTTCCCAGCAGAATCCAACATGACCTTACAAGGAAGTCAAAACGACAAATATTATCCTGTCTAGGACACGCACAATTGCTCAAGGCGACGAAGAAAGAGAAAACGGATAAGCATTTCTACCCAGTTTTATTGCCCTTTCAGACCAGAACCCGGTATCCTGCTCGTCCTGTTGCCCCAATTCCTGATCTTCAGACTGACCAAACTTAGCGTTATCAG
>JAAUOM010000221.1 GCA_012034865.1 Acaryochloris sp. CRU_2_0
GCTGAGTGGGGGTACTCCAGACAACAAATTCAAAGTGATTCCAGGGATTAAAAGCACAGACAGCAAATCTGATGAACCCAAGAAAGGGTTTCCAAGATGGGAGATGAAACCTGCTGAGCCGGGGGGATTGTTGGACAATGAGCCGCTGCTGGGTAAAGAGTGGATGGACCGCATACAGAAGGTTCCGGGTTGTAAAGGTATCCTCTGCATTTTTGGCAGGTGGGAACCTGCGGGAATTAAGCCTGTGAGGAATGCCCCAGTAAAGTTCAGTCTGGGAGAGACAACTGAGTATGCTGACAAGCCCTCTACCTCTCGCGTGTGGGTGGATTTCAACTTCTGCATCACAATTGTGTTCACAGAGCATTGCATCGCGCACATTCTCTCTTTCAAGACGCCCTGGAAGGTTCAGGATGAATCCTTATTTCCCGTCCTCGCCCGACGGCGAGTGCAAGACTATTTTCCGGGTGTTGATCCAGATCGACGAACCGTGGACTTTTGCAAGACCCCTACATTCCTAGCGAGTGCTAGCCAGCGTGATACCGCTGGAAGTAGCCCACCCAATCCAGATACCAAATATGGTCACCCTGCCTATGAGGAAACTAAAGAGGATCTGTACGAGGTGACTTCAGTCGATGGCGTCCAAGAAGGGCTGACTGAAGATGCTGCCCAAGCGTTCGAGCAGATGCGGGCTGACGCCGCCGCCCAAGGACTCGATATTCGGGCAGTATCAGGATTCAGAGATGTGGCTTCCCAAGAACAGCTCTGGAAAGATCAAGTCGCTCGTCAAGGTTCACCGGAAGCCGCTGCCAAGATTTCTGCGCCCCCCGGCCACAGTGAACATCATACGGGCTTAGCGGTGGATGTGGGCACGAATGCCAATCCTAGCCTAGATGCTAACTTTGCCAATACCCCAGAATATGCGTGGCTGCAAAAAATGCAGACAAGTATGGCTTCGAGTTGTCTTTTCCAGAAGGGGGTACTCAGGGAGCTGGATTTGAACCGTGGCATTGGCGGTATGTGGGAAGTGAGAAAGCTGAGCAGACCTTTGCAACGGCGCGGGGCACCTCCACTCAGGTGACAGGTTCTACATCTGTTTCTCAGTGGGGGAGTCCTACAGATATCCACAACCTGATCGTGACTTCGGCATTAGAGAGTACAGGGCTGCAAAATCAAGTCGATGTGGCAGTGTCGATCATGAATCGGGTGAATTCTCCTCAGTTCCCCAATACCATCACTGAGGTGGTGTATCAGCCCGGTCAGTATGAGCCGAACTTTGGCTATAGTCCCGTGAACTCCAAGGAAGAGGCCATACAACGGATTGCCCTAAAGACTGGAAGTATAGAGGCTGCAATCCAAGAATACGAAACCTTGGAGGCGGCACTCAACGATCCGCAAATGGTGACTGAATCTCAAGCGTTTCTGGGTGGGGCGACTGACTTTAGGGGCCAAGTCTTGCTACATAACATGAAACCTGGAGATCCTTATCGAGGAGGTGCAGGGGCAAATTTCTTTTTGCAAGAATCCCAGAACCCTGAATTAGCGGCTTCAACACTTGGGAGCTTGGGAGCCAGAAGTGCTAGCTCTGGAATGCCTTGTAATCCAGCAATAGTGGCTGGGGTGCCGGGTACGATCAGCCCTGATGGTGATGGTATTGCGACGGGAAGACTTCAAAATCCTTTGCCTGGAGCGTCTGTAAGCAGCGAGTTTGGCTGGCGAACACATCCGATTTTTGGAGATAGGAGATTCCATGAAGGTGTTGATTTGCCCTCTCCAGCAGGTGCGCCTATCCTTGCAGCCGATGGAGGTACAGTTGATTTTGCTGGCTGGAACTCCGATGGCTATGGATATTTAGTTGTTATCGACCACGGGAATGGGTTAGCTACATGGTACGCTCACAATACTGAGAATAATGTTGAAACTGGCCAGAAAGTTAGTGCAGGTCAGCAGGTTGCTTTAGTTGGGTCTACAGGAAATAGTACGGGACCTCATCTGGATTTTGGTGTTTTGGAGAATTACACTTCAGGAAATTATAAATCAGGCGTAGAAGTTAATCCACGCAAATACGTGAGTTTCTAGGAGCCGTTCTAATGAAGAGAAAACTTTTAGGTCTATTTGCTATTAGTTTGCTTATAGCTGTTCCGCTTCCAGCAAATGCAAGTATGGAAACATGTCTAGACAATTTGCTTCAAACAGAAAGATTTAAATCATACAGCCCGTTCAAAAAAGCTGAGCATAGGGCAAGCGTAGAACATAAAGGTGTTCGCTATCATTGGATCTTTCTTTCTAGGGAAGAGGGAAGCAGACAAATAGAAACTGTTATTGCCGAAAATAACTCTGGTTATTGCCATGCAGCTCTATTTGATTATGGATCAAACTATGTGACCAAGGAGCAGTACATAAGAACTTTAGGTAAGCCTGTGGTAGATAAGTTTATTGAGACTGCTCAGCAATAATAGAGCTTGGTATTCCTTCAAATTAAGCTAAGTTCTCTCTGTAGACCACGTTACTGCTTTATTAAGGGGTAATGAAGGCAACGCAAGAGAATCAATGGATTTGTCGCAGCATTAGATTTACCTACCTCCATATCCACCCCATCTCAAGCGTAAGCCCCGGCAACACCGACTCTCCAGATAGCATCTTTGGCGATCGCAGCACCTCAACCTGCTGTCCTGGTCGATAAATCTCCACCTGCTTGTCTTCTGGGTTAATGAGCCATCCCAACCGAATCCCACAAGACAAGTACTCCTGCATCTTTTGCTGCGTCACGCAGAGACTATCGCTAGGCGAGAGCAATTCCAGCACAAAATCGGGGCAGATCGGTGGGAACTTGCGCTGTTGTTCTGGAGTGAGAGCATCCCAACGATCCCGACTAACCCATGCGACATCAGGAGAGCGATCGCCCCCACCTGGGATCCTGAAGCAGGTGGAAGAATCAAAGACCTTTCCTAGATTGGTTTGTTCGTTCCAAACTACAAACCGAGAAATCAAAGTGGCATTATTCATGCCCGTCTCTCCACCAGTCGGCGGCATAATGACAAGTTCTCCGGTGGGGGTACGCTCAAACTTCAGTTCAGGATTAGCCGTACAGAGACGGTCAAACTGTTCATCCGTGAGAGTCGTGATGGAACTGAGATCGATGGTAAAAGCAGTCACGGTATTTCCCCGATCGCAAGTACCTTCACTGTATCTCAACAAGCCATTTGTCCCCCACTCCACATCTGCCTATCTTCCTGTATAGCCACTTCTATCAGGAATGATTATGCAGCAAACCATTCAACCACAGCCCCCACCCAGACGAGAGTTAGGGGCAGGAGACTTCATCCCGATCGTCGTTCCTGCTGTATTGCTCTTTATCATCTTCATCTTCTTCTACCGCTCTCCGAGAACCAAAATCCATGAGCAGATGGCAGATGCTAGGTTCGCCACATCCAGAGAGATCAGGAAAGGCAATATAGAAGCCAAGCGGCAAATCGCCAAACGGAAACTGACAGAGACAGGCTTTGAGCTGAACCCAGAAACAAACATTAAATTTGCCTTCTCCAATCCTGGAGGAGAGATCATTGGGCTGTCTGGCCTAGGAAAATCCGTCGAGGTGATTTTGCCCCTAATCAGATCGGCCATCGAGCAAGAACACACCATCTATGTGACTGACATCGAGGGTGAGCTGATATCAAAAACAGCGGCCTATGCCCATACCAACGGCTATGAAATCTACGTGTACGCCCCTGGTATTGAGGAATTGAATGCTCTAGGAGAATGGGCGCAATACACAGGCACCTTCAATTTTCTCGAAGTGATGCGCCACGCGGATGACAAAGCCAAATCACAGGAAATCACACGCGGGCTGAACGTCAATACCCAAGAAGATACTGAAAAACGCCATGCCTACTTTGGCCCCCAATCCGACGCCCTACTCGAAACTGCCTGATGCTGGCCAAAGGCTCCCAGTACCCTGACATGCTGATGGTGTGGGCGATCATCACCCTATCGGATCTGGCTGAACGTTTGGATGCCGCTGCCAAGTCTGGCCGATTTGGAGCAGAGCTGTCCTACTTTGCCAAGCAATCGAGTGCAGGTCTAAGAGCCGTTGCTACTGAAGGCAAAGGTAAAGGGGATAGCCCCTCAGCCTCCATCCAATCGAGTGCGTTCAATGCCTTCAGCAAGTTCATTGACCCAGGTGTTGCTAAAGCCTTACTGCCCTCCACCATCCCCCTCGAACACAAAGGTAAAT
>JAAUOM010000099.1 GCA_012034865.1 Acaryochloris sp. CRU_2_0
CCCCCATTCCCTTCAAGCATTGGAAAATCTCGCGTTCTTACATACTTAGAAACCTTCTCAGCCCTCTTGTTTGGGGGGTGTCTCAATTTCTGTACTTCCTGCCCGTCTACCGCTTCCTTTGTAAGTTTTCCGAATGCGACAACGTTTTGCCCTAACTCAATATAGGAGCGACAGTGATGATCGATTCAACCTTAGATATGCCAATCCCAAGCCAACCGAGACGGCTCAATTTGCCTGCCTGGTTGGTTTTAATTTGCATCATTACCTTTACCGTGTTGATCGGTGCCGGAGCAGCCATCTGGAAAAATGCGCCGCCCATTCCGGTAACCGTGAGTTCTCCCCAACAGGAAATTATTCTCACCCAGGCGGATATCCAGCATGGGCAAGAAACCTATCTGGGAAGAGGCGGCCAGCATATTGGCAGCATTTGGGGGCATGGCAGCTACCTGGCTCCCGACTGGACTGCCGATGTCCTACATCGCTGGGGATTGGCCACGGCAGGGGTGCTAGCCCAGAACAATCCGCAATTTTCCGAAGCTGACCTGCAAGCCCTTCCAGCGACAGAACGGGCTAGTTTGCAAGCACAAGTGAGTGAGCAATTCAAAACAAATCGCTATGATCCACAGACTGGAGAGTTAGTCTTGACCGCTGCCCAAAACCAGGGGTTGCAACAAGTCTTTCAGGATTATAAACAACTGCTGGCTCATGGTTCTCGCATCCATTCCATTCCCGATGGCTGGTTCCAAAACGATCAGCAAATTCATGATGTCACTGCATTTTTTACCTGGACTTCTTGGGCAGCAGCAGCCAATCGCACCAATGCTCCGTTTTCCTACACCGCCAATTGGCCCCATGATGAGTTGATTGGCAATCAACCCCAGGGCAGTTTGTGATCTGGTCAATTGTATCTGTAATTGTTCTGATTGCCGCGATCGCCCTATTTCTCACCCTCTATCTCACCCAAACAGAAGCCGATGAAGTTCTGACAGTGACCCAACGGCCAGCTATTCGCCTCGCCACTCCGAGCCAAAAAGTGACCAGTCTCTTTTTTGGTGTGGCGATGGCCTTGTTTTTAGTCCAGATCATTATGGGAATGGTCACCGCTCACTATGCCGTCGAAGGGGATGGCTTTTACGGCATTCCGCTACAAAAATACTTACCCTATGCTGCATCGCGCACCTGGCACCTCCAATTAGCGATTTTTTGGATTGCCACCTGCTGGCTCGCGGCTGGACTTTATTTTGCGCCCCGTTTTGGTCAACACGAACCCAAGCGCCAAGCCTGGGGGAATGCGGGCTTACTTGCCGCTTTAACCCTTGTCGTCGTGGGATCTTTAGCCGGTTCCTGGTCTGGGATTCAGGGGATTTTGGGCAAATACAGCTTCTGGTGGGGGCATCAGGGATACGAGTATGTGGAACTTGGTCGGGTGTGGCAACTGCTCCTGATTGGCGGGATGCTGTTCTGGCTCTGGTTGATGTACCGGGCGCTGAAGCCTGCGCTGAAGCACGATGCGGATCGCACCGGACTCAATCATTTCTTCCTTTATAGCGCGATCACAATCCCGCTGTTCTACTCGGCGGGGTTGATGTACACCAATCACACCCCGCTTAGCGTGGCGGAATACTGGCGTTGGTGGGTGGTGCATCTCTGGGTGGAAGGATTTTTTGAGGTGTTTGCCACCGTGACAATCGCCTACCTCTGTAGCGAGCTAGGCTTTCTGAAAAAATCATCCGCCCTACGCGCCACCTACTTAACTACCATTCTGTACCTTGGGAGTGGTGTGATTGGCACCTTGCACCATCTCTACTTTGCCGGAACGCCAGTGTTCATCGCGGCAATGGGAGCTGTGGCCTCGGCCCTCGAAGTGGTGCCGCTGACGCTGATTGGCTTTGAAGTGGTCAAAACAGTGCGTCTCTCTCAGGAAGCAGAAGGCTTCTATCGCTGGCCATTAAAGTTTTTCCTGGCCACCTGTTTCTGGAATCTGGTCGGCGCTGGGGTCTTTGGGTTTTTGATTAATCCGCCGATTTTTCTCTACTACTCCCAAGGACTAAATACGACTCCAATTCATGCTCACTCGGCTCTGTTTGGGGTGTATGGCTCCCTAGCGTTAGCCCTGATGCTATTCGCCCTGCGCGAAATTGTGCCGGATCAAGCCTGGAATGAAAAGCTGTTGAGCTTCTCGTTCTGGTCACTGAATGGCGGGTTGGTTGCTATGTTGGTAACTGGGCTGATTCCCAACGGGTTCTATCAACTCGTTCAATCGGTCAATCACGGCACCTGGTATGCCCGCAGTGCTGAGGTGATCGGTAGTCCTTGGATGCAGTGGACCGTCTGGCTGAGAATTCCAGGGGATATTCTGTTCAGTTTTGGGGCGCTGGCAATGGTGGCGTTTGTATTGCGGGTCATCCCGGCGGTGTTTCTGAATCCAACCCAGACGCCCAAAGGTGTTCAGCACTCATAGTGACGGGTCTGGAGGGCGATCGCCTTTACCCGCAGAGATCGCCTCCAACCCCTCTCAATCCAAAATGGTGATCTTGCCCCCCCGGCGATAGGACACCACCTCCTGCAATTGCTTAAACAAACGGACACATTCTTCGTACGTAATGCCAATGCTGCGCGCAATTTGGTAATAGGGTATTGGTTGGGCGAGGGAGGCTATGAAACCTCGCCCCAACCCAATACCCCTATACTGGAAGGGCATTCCAGCCTTAACGACCAAAACGGGTTCATTGATAAATAATGACCCTCAAGGAAAACCCTAGCTTAAAACCCTATCTGCTCGAAGCGATTGACATTGATTATGAGGATGGGCTGGATTTAGTCAACCTGGCCCCAATTTGTTTAACCATCCTCCTGCAAATTGCTAGAGAGAGATAGCATGGCTTGGTGCGTACTCAGGAAATGCGATCGCTCCCCCAGCGGTTGACGAACCCAATTTTCTGTAGTCGATCCATCACTGGCCCTTTGACTTCCGCCAGGTAGAAGTTAACCCCTGCTGTTTGGAGTTCGTCTCTGAGCGTTTCCAGGGTTTCTAAAGCACTGGCGTCAATGAAGTTAATCGCGCTGCAAATCAGCAGGAGATGACGAATGTCTGGATGGTCGGCGATCGCTTGTCGTAAGAAGTCTTCCAGATATTTTGTATTAGCAAAGTAGAGACTTTCATCGACGCGCACCACCATGACATGTGGATAGGTTTTCACGGAATGCCGCAACACATTGCGGAACTGTTCAGTATCACCAACTCGGCCTACGACAGCAATATGAGGGCGGCTGGTGCGCCACAAATACAGCAGCAACGATGTCATTACCCCGACAATGATCCCCATTTCCACTCCGATTCCTAAGACAGCCAAAAAGGTGACCAGCAGCGAGAAGGCATCCGCCTTGTCATAGTGCCACATCTGTTGGAAGGTTTTCACATCCAGCAACCCCATTACGGCAACGATAATGGTGGCGGCAAGGGTCGTTTGGGGCAAGAAGTAAAACAAAGGAGTCAAAAAGATTAACGTCAGCGCAATCAAGAAGGCCGTGATCAGAGAAGCAAGACCCGTGTTGGCTCCGGCTGCGAAGTTGACGACAGAGCGACTAACTCCCCCCGTCACTGGAAATCCACCCGTAAAAGCCGCTCCCAGGTTAGCAGCACCGAGTCCAATCAATTCTTGATTAGCATCAATTTTCTGACGACGCTTGCTAGCAAGAGATTTGGCAACGGCAATACTTTCCACAAAACCGACCAAGCTAATGATCAGAGCGGTTGGGAGGAGGTCGCTCAGGATCTTCGTGTCAAACCCAGGCAGCGTTAGGGATGGCAATCCAGCCGGAACGGCTCCGATAATCTTGACTTGAGCTATTTGATCGAGTCTCAACCCCCAAACCAAGAGCGTACAGCCAATCACAACCAGTAGAGGCCCTCCCCGAACGATTGGGACAATCCAGTTGGCAGGCAGGCCGTAGCGTTTCAGAACCTTCCCCAGAAATTGCTGAGCATAAATCAAGAAGCCCATGCTGCCCAACCCGATCGCGAAGGTTACCCAGTTGGTTTCAGGGAGATGGTGAGTGATCGCCCCCAATAACGCCACAAAAGACTCTGTGGATGGCAGCTTAAGTCCCATAAGATGCTTGAGCTGGCCTAAGCCGATGATCAGCGCCGAGGCACTGATAAACCCGGAGACCACAGCATGGCTCAGGAAGTTGGCCACAAACCCGAACCGAGCTAACCCCATCCCCATTTGCAGGAGACCGACCAGCAATGCTAAAACCATTGCCAACATTAAGTAGGCTGGATCAGTCAGTGGCACCAGTTTCCCGATTCCAGTGGCGATCAATAGGGAGACGATCGCCACCGGGCCAACCGATAAGACACGACTGGTACCCAAAAGCGCATACAGAATCAGCGGCAGAATACTGGCATAGAGACCCACTTGAGCGGGCAGGCCTGCTAACAGGGCATAGGCCATGCTCTGCGGCACTAAGAGAATGGCTGCAATTACTCCGGCTGTCATATCCCCGCTCAAGTCTTGGGAACGGTAATGAAGCAGCCAATCGAGAAACGGGAAATAGCGACTGAGCTGAAACCCAAACGATTTCAGCTCAGATCCCCTCTCTGGTCGAGTCGTCATCGTGCCATCCCCGCAGCGACTGTTTATGAGTGTGCCGTCGATTTTGCAGAGGCGGCGCTAGAATTTCGCCTTCGTCCTGACATCGTTGAATACCTCTGATAAGCCAGGGAGCCAACAATCAGAGCCACGACAAACAAGACTGGATTGCCAATTCCCAAGACTAAAGCGGTGATGCCTGGGCCAGGGCAGTATCCGGCAATTCCCCACGCCAAAGATGGCGGAGCCTATAACCAACGGCCGATCGATATCTTTCTTAGTAGGCAAGTGAAAGGTTTCGACCCAGAGCGGCTGGGAGCGACGCAGTACAAATCGGAAGGCAATCACCGTCATCGTCACTGCCCCGCCTAACACAAACAAGAGGGTTGGGTCCCACACTCCGGTTACATCCAAAAAGCCGAGAACCCGATCTCGATCGATCATCTGTGACCAGCCCAATCCTAACCCAAACAGCAATCCCGATAGGAGTGGCATCAAACTTTGTTTCATGGTTAACCCTCTCACGTAACTCAGAGATTCAGACCCAACCCATGTCGCACCATCCAGACCGTCAGCATTGCGGTGATCATAAACGTGATCACCGCAACTAAGGAGCGGAGTGATAATCGCCCCAGCCCACAAACCCCATGACCGCTGGTACAACCACTGCCCATGCGAGTGCCAAAGCCCACCAAGAAGCCTCCAATGACCATCGCTACTGGCGCAAAGGTCGATCTCGGCGTGGGTTGAAGTGCGAACCCATATTCGTAAAGCATCCCGCCCAGCAGCAAACCAATCAGAAACCACCAGCGCCAAACCTCTGTCTTTGTGAAGGTGATCGCGCCATTGACAATGCCACTAATTCCGGCGATGCGGCCATTAAAGGCCAGCAACAGCGTGGCGCTGATCCCAATCAAGATGCCTCCCCCGAACGCTGTTACCCAGTTGAAGCTTGCCATGATCAATGAATCCCTCCCTGGCTAAGCCAACGCCGCAACTCTGCCGCAAAGCTCATTGGCAGGTACCGCTTCCATCATTTTCTTCGGGTCAGGCAAATTCAGTTTGCCCATGAATTCGATAAAGCCCTCACGGGTACGGTTCGCAAATCGCGGATTCCAGCGTTTTTCTTCTCCAATGGTGGACACCGTATATCCTCGATAGTCATGGCCTGGATATACCAGGGTCTCATCGGGCAGTGTGAATAACTGTTGCGTGACTGAATCGTAAAGCGTTCCTGCATCACCACTTTGGAAATCGGTTCGACCACAACCGCGAATAAACAGAGCATCTCCCGTTAAGACTCGATCGTGGTTGACTCGATAGGCCATGTGACTATCGGTGTGACCAGGGGTCGCGATCGCTTGAATGGTAATATTCCCAATCTGCACAGTTTCGCCTTCTCGAATCTGGCGATCGGCACAGCCGACCTGAGCGTGTTCTGGAACAACCCCTAGGCAACCCGTGGCGGCTCGCAGTTTATCAGTTCCGGTAATGTGGTCAGCGTGAACGTGAGTTTCCAGGCAGTAGCGCAAGGTCAGCTCTAATTCTTGCAAGAGCGTGAGATCGCGATCGACTTGCTCTATAATGGGGTCTACCAAAACAGCTTCCCCTATCTCAGCACCAGCAATCAGATAGGTGTAGGTACTGGTCTCTGGGTCGTAAAGTTGTCGAAACAGCATGGCTGTGTTCTCCATCCACTCGATCTCCATTCTGTGTTCAAAGCATTGAAAACCCTCTGGTTATCGCGATATCTCTAGCCCTACCAAAACGAGCGGTGTCTCCAACCACTCCAAGCTGGCAAGCCATTGCCATCCCGTAATGTCAGAACGTCATTCCCCTTCTTCACTTGCGTTGCCATAATCACTGGTTTACCTGCAAAGGTGACCATTGACCCTTTGACCTCAATGCGATCTTTTAGTTGTAACCGGATATCCTGTCCTTCGATATACCATCCTGGCCCTAAGTGAACAGAAATATCTTCCTTGGCTGTTTTCAAAGTCAAATGGATGCCATAGGACATCCCTGGCATTGGTGTAAATTTGTCAATACTGACAATCTCACCACTAAGGATTTCGATTGCTTTGGTGTTGTACATGCGGCAGTAGGCGTCGGTACTTCCCCAACCCTTACTGCCTCTCCCTCGCATCATTCCAGGTTGTGTCAATGCTGGAGTAGAGAATAGTATGCCGAGAGAGGCAATCGATAGTATCCAAACTGTGAGTTTTTTCATAGATACCTCCCAACTCGATTAATTCGCTGAGAGCTGCAAGAGTATTTCTGCAAAATAAAGACCCAGGGTGCAGAAACAAAATTTAAGCTAGTAGTATGTCAACTTTATATTGATGGATAGTGATTGCCTGAAAGCATTGTCTAGTAAGCCTTTTCTACTTAAATGATTCATCAACTCTTTCTTGACAGACTACTAGGGATTCCTGTCTTAATCTTAGGCGGATGACTCTAGCATCTGTAATGTGCGTGTGCAGCCTCTCAGTGCCTTACTTTTTCCCATCGGAGGGATCACCTTCAAAGGGCTGTATTCCAGTTGCTGGATAGTGATCATCTGTGGGACTAAAGATACGAAAGATCGCCCTACTAATCCATTGGATTCCCCGCTGCCCTGAAAGCAGAATGTGACGACTTGCCTGTCGGATCCGTTGAGAAACGCCCATACCCTACACCCTCCTGCGAAGTTGTGTGGTTCTATGTGAATTCTGTAATCATCACAGCCCTAGCGACCCATCAATTTCTTCAGCAACACGTTCACGCATTAAAGCTTGTGTATGTTGCTCATCTTGACGTTCCGCTACTAGTCTTGCTCTCGCTTCCTCTTGAAGCTGAGTATCCATAGGATCATCTAATTCTTCTAAGGAACGGTTCAGCATTGACTCGCGCACATGACCCTCTTGTTGCCGACGTGTTGTCAGGGTGTTTCGGGTTTCATCTTGAATGTTCATCTTCAATTCCTCTGCCAGAACAATCATCACGTTACTTATTGACCGTTTAGGTTAAGCTTGACAACTTTACGTTTGGATTCTTCCATCTTTGGCATTGTTAGGGTCAATACTCCGTCCTTAAATTCAGCTTTCGCCTTCTGATTGTGAACGTTAATGGGCAACGCAATGGATCGTTGGAACTTGCCGTAGTGGAATTCAGAGCGGAAGAATCCTTTTTCTTCGGTTTTCTCCTCTTCTTGATGTTCGCCCATGATTGTGACGGTATCTTCACTCATTTGAATATCCAAATCTTTTGCACTAATGCCTGGAATCTGAGCCCTTAAGACAAGTTCCGTATCGGTTTCTTTCAGTTCAATAGCTGGCATCCAAGTCATCTTTGCAGTTTGGAATAGGGGTAAACCGCGATCACTCCAAAAATCTTCAAATAAGCGATCCATTTGCCGACGTAAAGTATCTAACTCAGGCATTGGTTGCCAATGAACGAGTGACATAATTTCCTCCTTTAGTCTTCGTCGATCTCTGTTCGATCACCATTCAACTCTTGCAAACTCATTCCTTCCTCAAATCCCAAGTAATTTTGGCTTTAGGGGAGCTGAGTGCTTGGGAGCTGAATATAACTTTCCTATAGTTTCAATCTAAAAAAACAACTTGAGGTACTTGTGAGGAATCTACTTTTTGGAGATGCCCTCTTGATTAGGGGTTGTACCCCAAACCCCCGAAATTTTCCGGAATTCACAAAGACCTCAAATCAGTGCTTTAATCCCAGTCAATCCCTGCCAAAATGGCCTCCAAGTCTATCATGTGGTGCTTGTAACGGCTTGCAACACTGAGCGGAAAATTTCGGGGGTTTGGGCTACAACCCCAGTTTCCAGAATTTTCGTGATGCTCAAATCCAGAACTTTGTGCAAAATAGAGGTAGGGTTCTCAGAGCAGGCTAGATTGCCCTACCTCAATACCTCAATGTGAGGAAAGCGCCATGACTGAACGCACCGATTTTGTCAGTCAGATTCCCACACCTCAGCTAGATCCCTTGCGAGTTGGAGAGGTGATGGGACAAGATGCATTTACACAAGGAGATTGGGTGTTACTCCGGTTGTGGGAGAACAGACCGAGCAAGGTGATCTGTCTCCATGAAAACTTGATTTATGTTGAGCAAGTTGAGAGAGAAGGTTTTGTGGATAGCTTGGTTCACTATCCACAAGAACTAGGATATCCGTTAGATCATCGATTTTGGAGTCAACATCAGAAACGATGTTATGCGCTTTGTCATCTTGAGCCAAAGCTTGTCAGACGTTGGCAAAGGGATTCACCAGATTTTGTCAACAAAGTCAGTGACCTTGAGGTATTCTGCTGGGGAGTCATCACGAGTGTCATTGCTTTGGTGGTTTCAAGAGTCTGGTTGCATTGCCAAGCACTAGGTAGTTTCCTCACTGAGGGAGAATCGATCCTGCCTTGAGAAAGTTTGTTACTCTGTGAGAGTATAACCTGAGAAGTGGGATCAAGATCGCCCCTTTGCAACTTCAAGCGATTACCATCCCGTTTTCTCCTCACAAGTCACCTCGGTATCTAACTACTGGGCTAAGCCTTGGGCACCTTGATGCATCGTTGCATTGTGGTTCCATTCCATCAGGGGCTTGATCAGCAAGGCCAACAGATTCATCCAGCGTTTGGTTGTTTTGACTTGCCAGGTTTAACGAACACAAGTGCCCGTTGGAGTGGAATTCAGTTCCCACAGTCCTTGACCCTGGGGTTTGTGAACCATGCCAATCCCAGCAATTAGGCTAGCAAATTCTGGGGAGTTGTTCGCCACTGATAGTGCCTAGGATTTGCGTTCCACCCATTGTACGGTTTAGTTTCACCACTCCCTCTGCAAAATTGAACGGTTTGGGCATAGTTTGATGTTTCACCATACCAATGCGTCTTGCTGAGGGGTGAGGGTGGATGAGCGAGGGATCTTGTAGGGTTTGCAGTGCTGCTGCTGCATCTGCTTCTGGGACAAAGGCAATAAAGCAACCTTCATTGGCAATATAGAGCGGATCTAATCCTAAAATTTCGCAGGCTCCTTGTACCGCTTCACAAATGGGAATTTGATTTTCTGCTATCTCAATTTCGACTTGGGCTGCGATCGCAATCTCATGCAAAGCTGTCGCCAATCCACCCCGTGTTAGGTCACGCAGACAATGAATTTCAATTCCAGCCTCTAAGAGGATTTGGACAGAGTCAGTCAAGGGCGCTAAATCGCTCTCTAGAGACGTTTCAAAGGCTAACCCTTCGCGCTGTGCCATGATGGTAATCCCGTGGCGGCCAATATCACCACTGAGGATAATGGCATCTCCTGGTTTCACAGCTTGTGGCGTAATATGCCAGGGATGGTCGATAATACCCACCCCAGACGTATTGATATATAATCCATCCCCCTTACCGCGCTCAACCACTTTTGTATCGCCTGTAACAATGTGGACACCAACACGAGCTGCTGCTGCCTGGATGGATTGCACCACCTGCCAGAGAGTTTTCATAGGCAATCCTTCTTCGAGAATGAAGCCCAGACTAAGGTAGAGTGGTTTAGCCCCAGCCATAGAGAGGTCATTGACAGTGCCGTAGACCGCCATTGAGCCAATATCTCCCCCTGGGAAGAACAGGGGCGATACTACATAGGAATCGGTGGTGAAGACCATCCTGCCGTGGGGCAACTCCAGCCGTGCCGCGTCATGTTGCCAGTCCAGGTTAGTGCCAAAGGCAGGCAGGAACAGTTGCTCGATCAGTTGGTGCATCAGCCGACCACCCCCGCCGTGAGCCATGAGGACATGGGAATATTGTTGCAGGGGAAGAGGGCAATCAGAGTGAAAGAAGTCTCCAGTCATGGGGTTTAGAGCGGGGCCACAGCAGAAGCTGCACGATAGCGATAGTAAGCGGCACAGGCTCCCTCTGAGGACACCATTGGCGCACCTAGAGGATGTTGAGGAGTACAGCGGGTGCCAAAGGCTGCACATTCTGGGGGTTTGCGAATTCCCTGCAAAATCAAGCCGCTGATGCAGTCGTTGGGCATCACCTGAACAGGGGCAACAGGGGGAAGTAACCCTTTGGAATGCACATCAAAGGCTGCAAATTCGGGTTTAAGGCCAAGACCACTGGCAGGAATTTCACCAATACCTCGCCAAGTTTGAGGCACAATTTCGAAGACTTTTTGGAGTAGGGATTGGGCGGCTGTGTTGCCCTGCTTGCGAACGGAGCGTGGATAGTGATTTTCAACGGTGGCCTCTCCCACTTCGAGTTGGCGGATACAGTGATACAGCCCTCGTAAGATGTCCACGGGTTCAAATCCAGTCACAATGATCGGAATTTGGTATTGAGCGGCGATCGCTTCATATTCTAGATACCCCATGACCGTACAGACATGCCCTGCGGCGAGGAATCCTTGAACCTGACAGTTGGGGGCAGACAGAATCACTTCCATCGCTGGCGGAACTCGCACATGGGACACTAACAAGGAAAAATTGGACAATTTCTGCTGCGAGGCTTGATACACAGTCATAGCCGTTGCTGGGGCAGTGGTCTCAAAGCCAACGGCAAAAAATACCACTTCTTTATCAGGGTTGGCTTGGGCGATCTTGAGGGCATCAAGGGGAGAGTAGAGAATCCGTACATCTGCACCCATTGCCTTCACACTGAGTAGATCTCCTTTGTCTGGACTACCAGGAACTCGCAGCATATCGCCGAAGGAGCAGAGGATGATATGGGGTTGGGCTGCTAGGGAGATTGCTTGATCGATCTTCTCAGCCGGGGTCACACACACGGGACAGCCAGGGCCATGAATGAGGGTAATGTTGGACGGGACCAGGGCATCAAGGCCATATTTGAGGATTGCATGGGTTTGACCCCCACAGATTTCCATCATTGTCCAAGGGTGAGGGTTGAGTTGGGAGATCGCGCTTACATAGTGCTGAACCACTGCCGGATTACGATATTCATCAACATACTTCATACATGCTCCTCCACCATTGACCAGTGCGGATGATAGGTTTGCAAGGTCTTCATGTACTGCACCCGCTCGAACTGACTGGGATCAGGGCAGTTGCGTTGACTCATCGTGCCGCGCAGTTGCGAGACAGATTCGTATTCATGCTCGCTCAGCCAGTCTGTGAGATCTTGTTCAATGCTCTGGATATGATCCACCCCATGCCTGAGCAGAACACTTACAAGTTGAGTGACCGTAGCACCTGCCATGAGCAACCGTACTACATCTTGAGCATTGTGAATCCCACTGGTGGCAGCTAGATCGGTTGCAATGCGTCCGTACAGAATCCCAATCCAGTGCATGGGTAGCCGCAACGCTTGAGGCGTACTCAACAAAAGCTGCGGGCGCACTTCCAGCGCTTCGATATCAATGTCGGGTTGGTAAAACCGATTGAATAAAACCAGCGCGTCAGCGCCTGCTTCGCAGATGCGTTTAGCCATGTTGGCGGTGTTGCTAAAAAAGGGGCTCAGTTTGACGGCAACGGGAATCTTGACCTGGGCTTTCACCTGTTGCAGAATCTCCAGGTATTGTGCCTCGACTGCTGCACTGGCGAGATCGAGGTCGGTGGGAATCCAGTAGAGGTTGAGTTCGAGGGCATCAGCGCCTGCTTGCTCGATCTCTTGGGCATAGTCCACCCATCCCCCCGGAGAGGAGCCGTTGAGACTACCGATAATCGGGATGCCCAAGGATCCCTTGGCTTGCTGAATATGCGCCAAATACGCTTCGGCACCGATATGAAACAGCTCAGGTTCTGGGAAGTAGGTCAGGGCTTCCGCAAAACTATGTGTGCCATATTCAAGGTGGTGGTGTAATTCCAGCATGTCTTGGCGAATTTGTTCCTCAAAGATGGAATGCAGGACGATCGCGGCAGCTCCAGCATCCTCCAGTCGCTTCAGGGTGCTGAGATCTTCGCTGAGGGGGGCAGCAGCACCAACAACGAGGGGCGATCTTAGAGGTAAGCCTAGGTAGGTGGTGGTTAGGTTCATTGCAGAGCCTCCTTGTTCAAGGTGGTGGAATAGGCGGCAAGATATTGATACATTTGCCAGCGGGTATTCACTTCCGCTTGTGCCTCTTTCAGCAATCGCTTGGCATCTTCTGGACTACTGCGGGAGAGCATCTTGAAGCGATTTTCGCTGTACAGGGCGGCTTCCATGGGAACTCTGGGTGAGCGCGAATCCACTTGCAGCGGATTTTCGCCCTGCTCGGCGCGGCGGGGATCGTAGCGATAGAGCAGCCAGCGCCCCGACTCGACGGCGAGTTTTTGCTGTTGCATGCCTTTTTGCATATCAATGCCGTGGGCGATGCAATGGGAATAGGCAATGATCACCGAAGGGCCGTTGTAGGATTCAGCTTCTAGAAAGGCTCTCAGGGTGTGTTCGTCCCGTGCGCCCATGGCTACACTGGCCACGTAAACATTGCCGTAGGTCATGGCCATCAGTCCCAGGTCTTTTTTAGGGGCGGGTTTACCACCAGCAGCAAATTTGGCCACAGCACCCTTGGGCGTGGCTTTGGACATTTGACCGCCGGTATTGGAGTAGACCTCCGTATCCAGCACGAGGATATTCACATTGCGACCGCTGGCCATCACCTGATCGAGACCGCCATAACCAATATCGTAGGCCCAGCCGTCACCGCCCATCATCCAGACGCTTTTTTTGACCAGAACATCGGCCAGGATTTGCAGACGGGTGATCCGCTCCCTTAAGTCGGAGGGGAGATCTGGACGATGCAGCCAGGTGGCGAGATGCCCCTTGAGGTGGGTAACCTGTTCCCGTTGCTCAAAGATTTCGGCTTCATCTGCTTGGGCAGTGGCGAGGAGCGCTGCGGTCAGTTCAGCGGGAATCGGTGAGTGGTCCTGGTGCGTCAGCTCCTGCACCAGGGCGATCACTTGTTCAATCTGCTGATCCAGGGCAATGCGAAACCCTAAGCCAAATTCGGCATTATCTTCAAACAGAGAGTTAGACCAGGCAGGGCCTCGACCTTCAGCGTTATGGGTCCAGGGTGTGGTCGGCAGGTTGCCCCCGTAAATGGAAGAGCAACCCGTGGCGTTGGCCACTAACATGCGATCGCCAAAGAGTTGGGTGGCCAGTTTAATATAGGGCGTTTCCCCACAGCCCGCACAGGCTCCCGAGAACTCAAAAAGGGGTTCCTGCAACTGTTGCTGACCGATTTTGTTGAGCTTCAGATGGGTGCGATCTGGGTTGGGGAGATTCAAGAAGAACGTCCAATTGGCTCGCTCTTGCTCTCGCAGCGGCAATTGGGTCGCCATGTTAATGGCCTTGAGACGGGGTTCGAGTTTGTTTTTGGCGGGACACACGTCCACACAGATGGCGCAGCCCGTGCAGTCTTCTGCTGCCACCTGAATCGTGAATTTCAGATCGGTCCAGTCGTGATCACGGGCGGCAGTGGATTTGAAGGTCCCTGGGGCATGGTCCAGTTGCGTGGGCTCATAGACCTTAGCGCGGATGACACTGTGGGGACAGACCATCACGCATTTGCCACACTGGACACAGACATCTGGTTCCCACACCGGAATTTCAGTGGCAATGTTACGTTTTTCCCATTTTGTAGTGCCGCTGGGATAGGTACCATCTGCAGGGAGAGCACTGACGGGGAGGTCATCGCCGTGGCGAGCAATCATTGCACCCAGGACATCTCGCACAAAGGGGGGCGCAGGGTCAGGAACGGGGGTATGGGTCAGGGTAGAGGTTGCCATCGCCCCCACTGCAACAGGTTCGTGAACGGCAACTTCGTAGAGATGGTCAAGGGTTTGATCGACGGCGGTGAGGTTCATTTGCACCACGTCTTCGCCTTTTTTGCCGTAGGTTTTACGAATGGCCTTCTTGATTTGGGCGATCGCGTTCTCCCGTGGCAACACCCCGGCCAAGGCAAAGAAACAGACCTGCATCACGGTATTGATGCGGCCTTTCATCCCAGCATTGCGGGCAACCTGGGTCGCATCGATCACGAAAAACTTGAGCTGTTTCGCCAGAATGATCTGCCGCAACTCGTCCGGGAGGCGCTGCCAGGTTTCCGCTGGACTGTAGGGACTGTTCAGCAGGAAAGTCGCTTTAGCTTTGGCTTCCTTGAGTACCTCGAATTTCTCGACAAACTCCCATTGGTGACAGGCCACGAAGTTGGCACGCTCGACCAGGTAGGTGGAGCGGATGGGATCAGGGCCAAACCGCAGGTGAGATACGGTCACCGAACCGGACTTTTTGGAGTCGTAGACGAAATAGCCCTGGGCGTAGTTGTCCGTTTCTTCGCCGATGATTTTGATGGAGTTTTTGTTGGCTCCCACAGTTCCATCCGAACCCAAGCCGTAAAAGATGGCGCGGACAACTGAATCTGGCTCGATGGTGAAGTCGGGATCAATCTCTAGGGAGGTATGGGTAACATCGTCGATAATGCCAACGGTGAAGTGATTTTTAGGTTTAGCCGCGGTCAGATTTTCCAAGACAGCTTTGACCATCGCTGGCGTAAATTCCTTGGAGGAAAGGCCATACCGTCCACCCAACACGCGGATAGAGGAGAGATCGGCTTCCATCAGCGTATTCACGACATCCTGGTAGAGTGGTTCCCCCAAACTACCGGGTTCCTTAGTGCGATCTAAGACGGCGATCTCCTGCACCGATTCGGGCAACGCTGCCACAAACGCAGCCAAACTCCAGGGGCGATAGAGCCGCACTTTGAGAACGCCGACTTTTTCACCCTGAGCCATCAGATAATTCACCGTTTCGTGAACGGTCTCACAGCCGGATCCCATCAGCACCACCACCCGCTCGGCGGCGGGATGACCGTGATACTCAAACAGGTGATAGGACCGTCCGGTCCGTTGGGCAAAATCGTCCATGGCCGCCTGCACCCGCCCCGGACAAGCCTCGTAAAAGGAATTCACCGTTTCTCTGGCCTGGAAGTAGACATCCGGGTTTTGAGCTGTGCCACGGATCACAGGACGGTCGGGAGTGAGGGCACGGCTACGATGTTCCAGAATCGGAGCTTGGGGGATGAGCGATCGCAGATCGTCCTCAGCAAGCAGTTCAATCTTTTGGACCTCATGGGAGGTACGGAAGCCATCGAAGAAATGGAGGAAGGGAATTCGGGACTCAAACGTAGCACGGGTGGCGATCGCGGCAAAATCTTGGGCTTCCTGCACGGAGGCGGAACAAAGCAGGGCACACCCCGTGGTCCGGGTCGCCATCACATCACTGTGATCGCCGAAAATAGACAACCCTTGGGCCGCTAGTGATCGGGCGGCCACATGAATCGCAACGGGTGTCAGCTCTCCCGCGATTTTGTAGAGATTAGGAATCATCAACAATAGCCCTTGGGAGGCCGTAAACGTTGTGGTCAGCGATCCCACCTGGAGCGCTCCATGGACAGCCCCGGCCACTCCGCCTTCACTCTGGAGTTGGACCACACTGGGGATTGCCCCCCAAAGGTTCGGCTGTTTTGCGGCTGACCAGGCATCGGCCCACTCGGCCATGGGGGAGCTATCCATTACACACAAGTACGTAGGAATATTACAGGATATAGCTTTTAAGAACCAGGTGCAAAGGTTTGAGTTAACGTTGAAGAGTCAACTGGAGATGAAACATCATGGGAAATTGGGCTAGCTAA
>JAAUOM010000100.1 GCA_012034865.1 Acaryochloris sp. CRU_2_0
GATCTGATCAAGTTTGGTCCTCTGCACCTGCCTCATTCTGCTGCATAATTTTCACTCTTCGTAGGTATCCATAGACCCAGATTAACAAGCTGCCTACAGATGCATACAGTCTGAACCCTCATCCGTGGTTCTGCGGACTTGCCTTTTTATCTTTAGAGATTCAATCAACCCTTCCAGGGTATTGAAAATGCCAAATTTGCGTGATCCTTCTGAATACACACCCCAGGGAAGCACCCTACTCTAAGACCAGAGCTAGAGAACCACCCCTATGATCATCCGTTGGCAAAAATTGCTCATTAGTCTATCCCTTTGGATCATCGCCGAAATTTGCTTCAACCTCGTTGGTATGGATGAGCTAGCCGATTACAGTGAATATGTCTTTGAGAGGCCAGCCATTGTCTTGTGTGTCTGAGTTTTTGCCTTTTACCTTTTTACTTTCGCTTAGCGGTCTAGCTATCCACAAAAATATACCGATACAAATCCTCAGGCTTGGGATCGGGGCTTTCTTCAGCGAAGCGAACAGCGTCTTCAATCACACCTTGAATTTTTTTGTCAATGTCCATCAGCTCTTGCTGCTTGGCCAATTTTTGCTCAATTAGGTAAGCTTGGAATTTCTTAATGGGGTCACGGGCTAACCAGACTTCTTTTTCTGTGGGCGATCGCAATTCATCTGGATCCGCGAGAGAATGACCGCGAAACCGATAGGTCAAGGCCTCGATCAGGGTAGGTCCTTCACCCGCACGAGCACGGGTAATGGCTGCTTCAGCAACCTCGCGGACAGCCAAGACATCCATGCCATCCACTTCGACACCTTCCATACCAAAGACCTTGGCTTTTTTATAAATCTCTGTTTCCGAGCTGGCTCGTTCGTGAGCCATACCAATCGCCCATTTGTTGTTCTCAACGACAAATAAGATCGGTAGTTTCCACAGAGACGCCATATTTAGGCATTCAAAGAATTGGCCATTATTACTGGCACCATCGCCAAAGAAACAGGCCGTCACTTGATCGGAGCTGGGATCCGCCATCGCTTCTCGACGATACCGACTTTGGAACGCCACCCCTGTCGCCACCGGAATTCCTTCGGCGACAAAAGCAAAACCACCGATTAAATTATGTTCGGCGGAAAACAGGTGCATGGATCCGCCACGCCCTTTGCTACAGCCCGTTTCTTTGCCAAATAGCTCTGCCATCACTTGACGCGCTGGCACCCCGGCACTCAAGGCATGGACATGATCACGATAGGTACTACAGATAAAATCATCTGGGCGCATGGCCTTCGCAATCCCTGTGGAAACCGCTTCTTGACCGTTATACAGATGGACAAAGCCAAACATTTTGCCCCGATAGTACATCTCGGCACATTTGTCTTCAAAAGCTCGTCCCAAAACCATATCTTCGTAGAGGACTAACCCCTGATCCCGAGTGATGCTGGTTTTAGAGGTGGAAAACTTAGGTAGAACTCTTTCTTGAACCATTGATGTATAGTGTCCTCAGTTGGGGTGATGTTGCCAAACCGTGATTCAGAATTATTGAGCGCATTGAGCAGTGTCTATATTAGGAAATGCTGACGTCTCAAACACAAGAATTGGGTGAGCAAGAACTGACTTAATTCAGAGCTAACCTTCTTGCTAAATTGCTTCAGAAGAAACCTAAGTGATCTCTATGAAAGCATAGGTTTATAATCAGCAGGTTATGATATTTTCAAACCCTTTACTGTCTCGTATTTTCATTACTCATCTGTTATTCACTTCCGATTAAATGGCTCATAAGGATACTGAATTGTGCGTATTCCTTTAGACTTATATCAAATTTTGGGTGTGCCAATTCAATCGACACCAGAGCAGATTGAACAGGCCTTTGCCGATCGCTGCCAGCAACTCCCCCGCCAAGAGTACTCTAAAGCAGCCATCACAGCGCGCACCCATTTGCTCCAAGATGCCTATGCAATTTTATCTGATCCAGAGGCACGCATCTGCTACGACGAATCTATTTTAACTGAATCTACCCCTGCAACCCCAGAGGCTGAGGGTATAGAGCTAGAAGAATCTCAACTGGTGGGAGCGCTGTTATTGTTGCAAGAGCAGAGTGATTATGAGCGGATTGCCCAGCTCGGATCAACCTATCTGCAACGCTCTATTGATTTAAATCAGTTGCCTTTAACCATTTCTGGCTCAGATGAAGACGTGATCTTGGCGATGGCTTTAGCCAATTTAGAAGCGGGTCGAGAATGTTGGCAACAAAAGCAGTTTGAGAAGGCTTCCGATGTATTGCAGTCGGGCTTAAAGCTGTTGACCCAAGAACAGTTATTCCCTACCGTACAACGAGAAATTGAACTTGATCTATATAAGCTTTGTCCCTACCGGATTCTAGAGTTACTGGCCGCCCCCGAAGCGGAACATCTGCAACGGCAGCAAGGGTTTACGTTACTCCAAGCCATGCTAGACGAACGGGGCGGTATTGATGGTCAGCAAGAGGATCGATCGGGTTTAAACATTGATGACTTTCTGAGATTTATTCAACAACTGCGATGCCATCTCACCGTGCAAGAACAACACGACCTCTTTGAAAAAGAGGCTGAACGTCCCTCTGCTGTTGCTCGATATTTGTTGGTGTATACCTTGGTTGCCAAAGGTTGCTCACAAGGGCAACCCGAATATATTCAAGAAGCTAAAACGGTTTTAACTCAGCTAGCCAATCGCCAAAACATTCACATTGAGAAGGCGATGTGTTATTTGCTGCTAGGGCAACCCGGTGCAGCCATTCAGACGTTGCCCTTAAGTCGAGACAAAGCCTCTTTGGAATTTATCCATCAGTATTCTGAGGGTGCAGAAGATTTAGTGCCGGGGCTATTTCTATATACGGAGCGTTGGCTTCAGCAAGAAGTCTATCCTTACTTTAAGGATCTGACCGCAGAGCATGTGTCATTGCAAAATTACTTTAATGATCCGCATATTCAGGCGTACTTAAGCGCTTTAGCCCCAGAACCAATTTCTCCGCGAATGCCAGCGACGACAACGCCTACGGATTTACCCCAGTTGGCTAAACAAGGTACAGAGACCCTCACCTTTGCTCAGGAAGGCCGTCTGCCCGCCCAGACAGCTCGTCGCCAGCAGGATAAACCACCCAAGGCGAAAACACTATGGCCTGTTGCCGATCAACAAACTACGGATCTGCCACCTCTACCTCGTTCTCTTTCGTCTAGTCCTCAACACCCCATCCCTTCTGAGACATCGAAGGTCACTGACCCTCCATCAGTACCCCTTGAGGTTAAGCCTACTGTGGAGCTTACACCAGAATCTGTTAGCTCCCATTCCCTTCAGTCTACACAGGGGCGTCGACGATCTCGGCAGTCGCGATCTCAACTTCAGTTCCGTCGATGGTTCTGGGTCGCGGCTGCAATCTTTCTGGGTCTATTAGGGCTGGCTGGACTGATTGCCCTGTTCTCTCCTAAAGATGAACCTGTGCCGGAGGCTTCTCCTGCCTTGGAACCTGAGGAGCCTGCGGTGTCGTTATCACCCAGCCCAACAGTGTCTGCGAGTCCAACATCAAGCGCGAGTCCGGGAGTATCGCCACCGAGGAATCGCCCGACAGCGAGTCCTAGCCCTACGCCGAGTCCTGCGATCGCTAAAGATACCGTTTCCACCGAGGATGCCCGTCAACTGATTCAAACTTGGCAAAAAGCGAAGGCGGCGGCGATGGGTGAGCAGCGGCAAATTAGCCAATTAGACCAAATTCTGGCAGAACCGATTTTGTCGGAGTGGAAAACGGGAGCACAGGCCGATCAAGCTAGCCAGGTGTACTGGAAATATACCTTTGATGACCTCCAGATCAATGCGATTCAGAAAAAAAGCCCGACCCAAGTGGCTGTTGATGCCACCGTCAAAGAAACTGCTAAAGCCTTTGAACAAGGTCAGCTAGCCCCAGATTTGTCTTACACGGGGGATACCTATCGCGTCCGGTATGAATTGGTTCGCCAACAAGATCAATGGAAGATCAAAGGTATGTCTGTCCTGGACTAGTACTGCTGTGCGGAAGGTAAAAGGCAAAAGGTAAAGACTTTGAACCGTAATCTTTTTAGGAGTTTTAATAGGGTTTCTGTAGTTATGCCGCACTGGACTAAGGATCATCAAAACGCTTGCATTGCAGCATAGACTGGCTCAATCATGAAATTGAGTGAGCTGATTGCCCAACTGGGGATCGCACCTGCCGTTACTAGTTTATCTAGCCCTAATCCCCATGATCCAGATTTAGTGGGGGTTGCGGCTATTGATCAGGCCACGCCGGGGATGCTCAGTTTTGTCGAGGGGGCACCAGGGGTGGCTCATATTGACCACACGCAAGCCAGTACCCTGATTTTGCCGTGGGATCAAGATTTACAAGCCAGAGCCTTGGCTAGAGGCATAACTTGGATTGCCAGCGATCAGCCTCGCTATTTATTCGCACGGGCTATTGCTTGTTTCTATCAGCCTTGGCAATTACCACCCACCCAACATCCTTCGGTAGTAATTGATCCCAGCGTGGTGGTGGGAACAGGCGTTGGTATTGGTGCCCATGTCGTCATTCAAGGGGGGGTGAGTTTGGGCAATAAGGTTCAGATTCACCCGAATGTGGTGATTTATCCCCAGGTTACGATTGGCGATCGCACCATTCTCCATGCCAATTGTGTGATTCATGAGCGGACTGTAATTGGGGCCGACTGTGTGATTCACAGTGGTGCGGTAATTGGAGCCGAAGGATTTGGGTTTGTGCCGGTGGCGGATCACGGTTGGTATGGGATGCCCCAGTCTGGCCGCACAGTTTTAGAAGATCAGGTGGTGGTCGGCTGCAATACGACGATTGATCGGCCTGCTGTCGGCGAAACGCGGATTGGGAAAGGCACCAAAATTGATAACTTGGTGCAGATTGGGCATGGCTGCCAGTTGGGGGAGGATAGTCTCCTGTGTGCCCAAGTGGGGTTGGCAGGAGCCACCCGAATCGGTAAGCGAGTCATTCTAGCGGGACAGGTCGGGGTCTCTGGGCAGGTGGAATTGGGCGATCGCACCGTCGTTGCTGCCCAAAGTGGGGTACATCAATCCTTACCCGCTGATGCCCAGGTTGCAGGTTACCCAGCCATCAATCATCGGCGATGGTTGCGGGCGATGGCCTTGGTTAAGCAGCTTCCTCAGCTCTGGCAACGGGTCAAAGCCCTAGAACAACAGGTCGGTAAATAACCTTAGCCACCGTCATAGCTTCTCAAATTACAGCGAGGGGCAACCTACAGGGTAGAATGAGGAGGCAGAATGGCGTTGACAGGCTGCATCAGGGGTGGGGATAGTATAGCTATCTCCCCCCTGCTACATAACGACGGTTCTACTCCGGATCTTCAGACTTCAAGTTAAGAATTTTTTATGGTTGTCAATTTAAGTCTATTTCTAGGACTGCTGGGGGGCTACTTGCTCGTGATGCCCGCAATTACTTACTTTTATTTGCAAAAGCGATGGTATGTAGCCAGCTCCTTCGAGCGAGGATTTATGTATTTTTTGGTCTTCTTTTTCTTCCCGAGCTTGTTGCTCCTCAGTCCATTTTTGAATTTTCGTCCCCGCCCTCGCCAGCTCTAAGGATTAACCGATGCGCCGAATCGATGCGATCGCGATTGGTCTGGGGGTGTTCTTAGGGGGTGGGTTGATCTATGTGGGTCTGCGGGTCTTGGGGATTGAACCCCAAAGTGCAGGCCTCTGGAGCCAAGTCATTTTTGCGGCGGGACTCGTAGGCTGGGTGGCCTCCTATTTCTTGAGGGTGGTGACGGGCAACATGACTTATAATCAGCAGCGGGAAGAATACGAAAATGCTCTGCTAGAAAAGCGGTTACAAGAAATGACCCCCGAAGAGTTGGAGACCCTGCAAGCCCAAGTAGACCCTGAGATTGACGATGAGCAAGACTAACCCCCTATGATCTCTGTTTCCGATTGTTTTGCCCAACTGCGCGATCGCGCTCAATGTGCATTAATTCCGTTTATCACTGCCGGGGATCCAGATCTAGAAACCACCGCTCAAGCCCTACGACAGTTAGATAACAGCGGTGCGGATCTCATTGAACTTGGGGTTCCCTATTCCGATCCCCTCGCCGATGGACCCGTGATTCAAGCTGCGGCAACACGAGCATTGCAGCGGGGTACCCGACTCGATCAGGTACTGGCAATGGTGGCCGAGCTGACGCCTGAATTACGGGCACCGATTATCTTATTCACCTATTACAATCCCATTTATCACCGGGGCGTTCCTCAGTTTCTCCAGCAGATTGCCCAAGTCGGCGTACGCGGTTTGGTCATTCCTGATCTGCCCCTCGAAGAATCTGAGATGCTCTTACAACAGGCCAGCGACTTAGGAGTTGAAGTGACCTTACTGGTGGCTCCCACCAGCTCTCAAGAACGGATTCACAAGATTGCCCAACAATCCCAAGGGTTTATCTATCTGGTTAGCACCACGGGTGTGACGGGAATGCGAACTCAGATCGAAGATCGGGTACAAGGATTAATTGCCGATCTCAGACAAGTCACAGACAAGCCCATTGGCGTCGGCTTTGGCATTTCCCGAACTGAACAGGCCCGCCAAGTCCGCGAATGGGGAGCCGACGCCGCCATTGTGGGCAGTGCCTTTGTCAACCGTCTCAGTGAAGGTACTCCCAGTCAAGGCTTAGCTGCGATCAGTGGTTTTTGCCGTTCCCTGAAATCTTCGCTGCTGCTCGAATAACGGTGCTTTGCTTGAGAACGGTCTGGGTTAAGCACACCTAAGCTCAGAGTAATGATAGTTGCACGTTTCAATTTCCAGATAGAAATGAGAACCTTATCCTTGATACAGTTGGCTTTGTAGACCTATTGTTATCCCCAAAGTATAGGTAAAAACAACAATAAAGGTATCCTAGTCATTAAGACCCGATCAAAGGACTGTCATTCCATGTTAGCCAGTTATATCGATACAGCGATGGAATTAGCTATCTACGAACTTATCGAAGACGATGGCACCTATTGGGGAGAAATTCCAACCCTTCAGGGCGTTTGGGCCAATCATTCCACCCTTGAAGAGTGCCGTCAGGAATTGCGAGAGGCCTTGAGCGACTGGATTGCCCTCCGCTTGAAGTTAGGACTGCAAATTCCGGTGGTCGCGGGCATTGACCTGAATCAACTCACCCAGCCACTCTCTTCAACATAATGAATGCCTAAACTTACACCTGTATCGTGGTCCAAATTAGTAAAACGGCTGCGCGAACTGGAATTTGAAGGCCCCTATTCCGGTGGCAAGCATCCTCAAATGCGTCAAGGTGACCTCACCGTCATCATTCCCAATCCTCATCAAGGAGACATTGGAGTAGGATTATTGCAGCGCATCCTTCGCCAAGCTAGAATTTCCAGAACAGAATGGTTGGGAGAATAGTACATATTAGATCGAATGAGCCACTAAGACTTGCGAATCGTCCACAAGGGGAACTGTTGGGTCTGGGTAATTTTCACCCCGTCAATCCCCTGGCCACTGAAGGCATATTCCTTTTGTTGGACTAGGGGGATATAGGGTACATCCGCTGCCGCCTTCTCCTGCAATTGAATCAAGAGTTTTTCTCGTGCCTGGGGATCTGGGGTTTGGCGTTGTTGCTCAACCAGTTGATTGACCTCGCTGTTGTAGTAAAATGACCCCTGAGATTGGTTCGCACCCTGTTGGCATCCTGTTTGCGCTGATCCTTGAGTACAGGATAAAAAGGGTTGAATATACGTATCTGGATCAAAAAAATCAGGATACCAATTCAACAGATAAGCGGGGTAAATCCCTTTAGATAGGCTATGGTTACCCACGGTCGATTCCACCCCGTGCAACTTGAATTTGAGGATTCCTTGCGATCGCTCCTTCACCAATGCCTGCAATAACCCCGCTATCAACCGCCGAGGAACGTAATTGGAGGGATACCATAGATCCAGGGTTAAAGGATTCTGGGCAGAGTACCCTGCCTCAGTTAACAACCGTCGCGCTTGAGCTGGGTTGCCCTCCCCATAGGCAGATTGAAACACCGGACGCGCCACCTCAAAGGTGTTGGGAATTAAGCTGTAGAGGGGTTCGGCTTGACCTTGAAAGACTCGCTCATTGATTAAGAGCCGGTCGATTAAGAGGGCGATCGCTTGCCGGATCTCCACCTGATTGAGAGGTTCTTGTTTCACATTCAAGACCATATACGTCACGGCATTGCCCGGAGTTGCGATCGCTTGCCAACCCAAGGCCGAAGCCTCTTTTTCTAGGCGTTGAATCTGATCGACTTCCAGCCCCTGATAGGCCACATCAATCCCCCCCGTCTGGAACTGATTGAAGAGGTTAGCAGGGGTCGATAAAAATTGGACATCAATGCCTGAATTAGCGGGTTTTTCACCCCAATATCTAGTAAAAGCATCCATGCGAATTGAATCACTTCCATATTCCATCAGTTGGTAGGGACCTGTACCCACAAAGGCTTGAGGCTTAAATTGACCTGAACCAATGTCATAGGCTTTTGGGGAAACCGCACAAGCTCCAAAAAAAGTCAGTAGGGCTGGTAAAGCAGCAAAGGGTTGCTTTAAGGTAATGGTCAGTTCATACTCAGCAGAAGCCGTTACTTTAGCAATAGGTTCTGCCAGCAAAAAAGCGGGTTGCCCGCCATTTTCCATAAACCGCCGTAACGAAAACACCATGGCTTCAGCATTAAAGAGTGAACCATCATGAAAAAACACACCCTGACGTAAGGGAATCCGATAGGTTAGACCATCCTCACTCACTTGGGGTAATGCCGTTGCCAACTGCGGCTTGAGGGTAGTCGTCTCCAGATCATAGGTATACAGCCGTTCCCCCAAGTTATAGAGCAAGGCTCCAGGAAACAGTTCATAGGCATCGGCTGGGTCAATCGTGCGAATTTTGGCCGTGGTCCCCAAGGTAATCCGCTCCGATCCCCTAGGAGAATTGCTGGGAGCAGAGGCAGGGCGAGGGCCACAACTGACAATTAACAACACAACTAGGCAAAACAGTCCTAACCACCTGTGGGTGAATCGCCACCCTTGTCTCAGCTCAAGCCTAAAGTTCATCAAGAATATCGACACAGATAAGGTTATTGTTTGCCTTCAATCGCAGTACAGCGTATCACGGGTCTGACGTCCGGTGGTGGGATTCATCCCCTGGGCAATCTCACACAGTAATTCGTGAGTGTCATCTCGTAGATCAACATCGGTAAAATCTGCGCCATTGATGATAGCTTGGCGAAATTCAGTATTAAAGGCGAAAGCCCCTTCTAGATTGGCATTAGTAAGATTAGCACGGGCAAATCTGGCACTATCTAAGGTGGCAAAACTTAAGTTGGCTCCCTCCAGATTGACATCTTCAAGATTGGCGGCAAAAAAACTAACACCGCTTAAGTCACTCTTACTAAAATTACTCCCCCGCAGGTCAGCTTTAGTAAAACTGGCATCCGTTAAATCCCGATTCGAGAAATCCGCATTCAGTAAAATTTCTTTATTGTAATTATCGGCCCAGGCGGGACTCGTCCAACTGTTGAGACTCATAAACAGTAACAGCACCCCCAAAAAGCTAGCCCAAAGGATCCGATTCAAAGGATTGAAACGCACCAATAAATGAGAAAAATAGATTTTCATAGTTTTGTCTTTAAATCAGCATTCTGATTCCACAGGCAAGGATGATTAAACACATGAGATTACTATGATCCTATCGAACTCTAGGCCGATTGTTTGATTAAACATCATGACTTCACCATCCCCACCTCCATCTCAAGACCCTTCGTCAAAACTGCAAATTGCTCAAATTGGCAAGTGGGGAGAACAGTTGGTCATGCAGTGGTTACAACAGCAGGGATGGACTGTTTTAGCGCAAAGATGGTCGTGTCGATGGGGTGAAATCGACATAATTGCTCAACTCCCCACGAGTACAGAATCACAATCTGGGGGTTTGGCCTTTGTGGAAGTGAAGACCCGCCATCCTCAAAGCTGGGATGCCCATGGTCGATTAGCCATTACTTGGCAAAAACAGCGTAAGTTATGGAAAACGGCTCAGTTTTTTCTGGGTCACCAGACGCACTTAGCCGATCTGCCCTGCCGTTTTGATGTGGCGCTAGTGCAATGCTCTCAATTCAAGCCTAGGCCGTATGCCTCTGCTATCAATCCCTCCCTCTGGCCTGATGTCCCTTCGATAGAATTAGGCAGTCCTATCCAGATCGGCTCCTACCAACTGACATTACTAGACTATTTGGAATCAGCTTTTACTCTGTAGGTCTCGACATCAGATTTTCGCGCGAGTGAACCTATTCCTTAGATCGCTGACCGTAGGGGTTATTGATCCTGGACAGGGATCATTTTGTTATGATTTTATAACAAAATGATCCCTAGAAATACTTACTTTCCGTTAAATCTAAATTTTTAAGGACTTCCAGCCCTTGACGAATCCAATAATTTCGTACATATTTGTTAACAAAGCGATCCCCGACTAGCTATAATTACTCATTATTAAATGAACTCTGGAATGACCTACACTACTAACTTGCTCCCCCTTGAGGTTTCTACTGATATGTCTCCCGAACAACTCCCTTTAGAGCAAATGACATTGCGGCAGCTCCGGCGTGTTGCAAGCCGCTATGGTGTGTCCCGTTATAGCCGTATGCGTAAAGACCAATTATTGGAATCCATCCGAGTTGCCCAGCAGAA
The DNA here is from genome assembly GCA_012034865.1 of Acaryochloris sp. CRU_2_0. Classification (GTDB taxonomy): domain Bacteria; phylum Cyanobacteriota; class Cyanobacteriia; order Thermosynechococcales; family Thermosynechococcaceae; genus Acaryochloris. Next base: position 10,704 of record JAAUOM010000100.1, read on the forward strand.
TGCCACCTTACCCTCTGGTAAAAGTCATCAAGGTAGCCCTGAGTTCGCTGATGGGATAACAGCTCAAGAACGGGTGGAAGCTGCCAAATTTGAAGTCGGCCAGGAAGATACAGTGGTGTTAGCCTCTGTGGATGCAGAAATTAACGATTTACCCGACGGTTATGGTGAAACCCACATTGTCCTGATGCCTCGCGATCCGCAATGGGCGTATGCCTATTGGGATATTCCCCATGAACATAAGGTAATTTTGCGCAATCAAGGGGGTCAACAGCTCGCCCTCCGTCTTTATGACGCCACGGATATTGATTTGGCCTACCAAGTGCCTCACAGTCGGCAGGAATATCCCTGTGATGAGATGGCCAGAGAGTGGTATGTGCCGATTCCCGTAAGCGATCGCGACTATGTCATTGAAATTGGCTATCGCTGTGCCGATGACCGCTGGCTAGTTCTAGCCCGTTCTACTCCTATTCATACACCACCGACCTACCCCTCAGATTGGGTTGAAGATCAGTTCATCACCGTGGATTGGGATATGGATCTACGGGGTCAACAGCTTGCCACCTTAGTTCCTCCAGAGCAGAAAACGGTTCCCGCCGCTATCGAGAACAGTATCTATGATCAAGTGTTCGGTCTGGCTGAAGGTGTCGAAGCCCTACGAGTTGCAGGGTCTCTCTATGGATCGATGCAGCAGGTTCCATCTCACGAATCAGCCCTCAGCTCCTATGTTTTCCCTTCTGGGGTAGGGTTATGGGCGATTCCCACCGCATCGGGGCTGAATATGTCTGGTGTCGGCTTTTCTGCCTCTGCACCGCCCATTCGTCCTCGCCAGTTTTGGATGATTGCAGATGCTGAATTGATTGTCTATGGAGCGACGGAGCCGGATGCCACTGTCACCATTGGCGGACAGCCGATTCAACTTAATGCGGATGGCACCTTCCGATTCCAGATGTCTTTCCAAGATGGCCTGATTGACTATCCCATTCTGGCGGTAGCCGCAGATGGGGAACAATCCCGTGCCATTCACATGAAATTCAACCGTGAAACCCCTGAGCGTCGAACCAATACCAAAGAAGACGCTGTCCTGGAATGGTTGGTTTAAACGACTAACGACTCCAAAATTTCTGTGACTCTAAAGGCTGGGAGGCTTTGCTTCTCAGTCTTTACGTTTGGCAGGTATTACATCAAAATTGATAGGTGGGACATATCTGGTATACATAAAGGCAACAGGGATGTAGTGATCCCCGCATCTGAGGACTTGTGAGGTCTATCCTCTTAGCAGGGCAAACTAAGAAAGACAGAGTTATGTAGTTGTTTGTTGCAGGACCGGGGACACACCGTCAGTGAAGCTGCTTAATAAATACTTCAGGTTAAAGCCATCACCAGCGTCCGAACCCGCTCCAAGCCAACCCCTGAGAATTGAGATTGGCCAACTTTTAATTGATCGCTACAAATTGATTGAGTTAGTGGGTAGCGGTGCGATGGGCAGTGTCTATCGGGCTGATGATCAATTACTAGGGGATGTGGCGGTGGCGGTAAAGTTTCTGACCCATACCCTGCAAAATGAAGCGATCGCGGCGCGGTTTGCGCGAGAAGCGCGGATTGGGGCTTTACTGGGTCATCAAAGTCTCAATATTGCGCGAGTCTTGGATTATGGGATGCACCAGGATCAAATCCCGTTCTATGTCATGGAGTTTATGCAAGGACAAACCCTTGATGACTTAATTACGGCTGGACGCATTCCCCTCCCCCGTTTTATTCAACTGATGTCTCAAGTCTGTTCTGGGCTACAGTGCGCCCATCAGGGCATCCACATGGAGGGTGCTGTGCATCCGGTCATCCATCGAGATATTAAACCGGGCAATATTTTTGTGATCAAAGATGCCAGTTTGGGGGAGCTAGCAAAATTACTCGATTTTGGCATTGCTGACTTTTTGAGTAGTCAAGCGCCAGAGGTGCGATCTCGCGCCTTTGTCGGCACCGTCGCCTATGGCTCACCCGAACAATTTGTGGGTGCCCAATTGGATGCGCGATCGGATATTTATAGTCTGGGCGTGACGATGTTTGAATCCCTCACAGGCCATTTCCCGATTATGGCCGAGGCCAACACGCTAGAAAGTTGGTCTCAGGCCCATCAATATAGACCACCACAGCGCTTGCGTGATGTCGATCCATCTCTGAAAATCCCAGCAGCCTTGGCAGACTTGATCATGAGTTGCTTAGCCAAAGCCCCTGAGCAAAGACCTCAATCGGTAGCAGAAGTTCTACAATCCCTACAGGCGATCGCCCACCAGCAATATCCCTCTTTACCGGGTATGCCGACAACGGTTGCCCCCTTGCCGCAGGTTGCCCCTTGGCAAGAAGCCAAACGCCCCCCTTTATCGATTGCAGAACAAACCCAAGTTGTGTTCTGGTCACTTGAAGATTTAGCTTGGCGGGCATCTTGGCCTAAAAATAAACCCATTGCTAACATAGTCTTTGCCCAAACCATTCAAGCCCCTGACCAAGAAGCCGTTGCCCTTTGGGTGATGTTAACAAAACAAGAGATTGAGCAGTTTGCTTTAAGCAATCGCTATAGCCATTTCTTGTGTACCTTTGCACCCCATCCCACGATTTTGTGGATTACGACCTTATTTAATCGAAAACGAGATCCGCGTTGGTTACCCTGCTATGTGGATTTAAAGAATACGGGTGGGCAACAAATTATCAAACTGCTACATCAAACGGGCTATTATCTGTTGATGTTATTTGATTCTTCTGATCCCAGTCAGCCAGCCAATGTGGTCACTGTTCGGATTCCTCAACATCAATGTCAGTTGCTCCAAGATTGCTTGCAGATCGCCAGTCAGAAGACTCCCACAGGTTCATTTGCAGAGAGCAAGCAGCTATTAAAACAAAAATATCAGTCCGTCAAACAAAAGATTTTGGCAAAATTGCAACAGTGACCTAGTACCGATACACAGACTTTAAGGTCATTGATCAAGAGACACCCTGAAGATCAGAAGAGGCGCGGATATACTCTTTGAGAATTTGCGGGACACTGATACAGCTATTTTGTTTACGGATAAAGGAACGGCGATGTAGAGACTCTAAAGCATCTAACAATAAGTCACTTTGCTCTAAGAAGACATCTTGGGCAATGTCTGTGAGAGATCCAGGCGTATCCAAATTGGCCAAGCTTTTCAAAATCGCCGTTTCTAGCTTTGATAAGCGACAAAATTGCTGATGAAGAAGCCGTCTGATGTCCCCATAAATCAGTTCATCCCGCTGCAAGAATTGGGGGACATCTTCAGCAAAAAAATCGACGATGGTTTTGACAACTACACGCAGGGCATAGGGGTTACCTGTATATCGCTGTACCAGCAGATCGTAGTATTCCTGTGAACTTTCTAGACCAAAGGTTTTCAGCGCTGCTCTGCCAGAATGGACATCTAATCCATCTAAATAAAGGGTACGGATGGGGAAAGCGTGATTATCTGTAAATGCCAGCCCAGCGGGTTGTTCTCTACTGGTAATTAAGACACAACTTTGATGTCGGCTTTCACTGATTCTTCTTAAGAGCAAGCCGTAGGGTTCACATCCGGTCTGATAGCTACCAGCCAACTCATCCCCTTGCAGGACAGAAAACCAATCATCCAAAATCAGCAAGCAACGATGTTGATTTAATAAAGACAACAGCAGTGTAACTTTATCTTGGATGGTTTCTGGTAAATCGATGGGGTCTTGCTCCACAATGGCAATAATAGAATAGAGCAAATCCGACATGAGGTTATCGAAGTCGGGTTGATCTCGTAAGGAGCGCCAGATCACACAGTCAAACTGATGTTGAATTTGTTCAACACATTTCACAGCCAGAGCGGTTTTGCCAACACCCCCTAAACCAAAAATGCCAATTAAGCGATTGTGATCTTCGAGAATCCAGCGTTTGAGTTGGGTTATGACAAATTGCCGACCTTCAAAGACTGGTACAGCGGCGGCTTCGCCCCAGTCACAACTGTGGCTTGAATAGCTTATTCCTGAGTTAGGAGGCTGCGATCGCACCGATCTTGCATTTGAATCTGATGGCAGTGGACGCACCGATGTCGTATCTTCCAATTGCTGAAATCTGCGTCTGAGGATAGAGCAAAAATTATGCTTTGACAGAGATTCTCCCAAGCTAGCCGAGAGTTTGCGCCAGAGTTTATGACCAACATCTTTAATATAATCTGCGTCATAACCTGTACTTTGGGCTATCTGCTGATAAGTTTTGCCTTGCCAAGCTTGCAGAAAAACAGTCGTCTGAATGTTACTCAACTCAGCATGGGGAAAAAGACGCTGCAAGATTAAGTAAGCTTGCTCCGTTTCTGGTTGACCCTGAGGAAGTAAAGGCACTAGATGCAGAGGGTCAGCCACTTTTGTGGGGTTAGAAGCTTCTTCATGAACAAAGTTATAGGTGCTATTGTACATAAACCTTAACTATTTTATTAATAGTCTTCTGCTCAAGTTGCTTAAACAGTCTTTACTGGTAGTGACAAGTTCTTGGAACTGCTAGCAGATTAAGATGAACACTGCCCCTATTGACTTAAGTATTCCCATATTGAAGTGATGAATAACGTGAGCAACGCGTATAATTGACATAATTCTAGGCAAAGTTGGTTTTGATAAAAACATAAACGAAAATTGTTTCATAGGCTTTATAAAATAGCTATTTTTATGGTTCTGATCGCTATTTATAATTTTTATCACTAATGTCAGTCCTTAAGTATCACTACACTAAATAACTGAATAGCAAAAGACGAAAGCAACGCTTTAATTTTAGTAATAAAGCTCTATAAATTATAGATCCAAGCTAATTCTCTACAAAAATATAAAAATATTTATCTAAAATATCAAAGCTAGCAACCCATTCTATCTTAACGATTTGAGACAACAGCTAGCAACTTTAGTCCTCTTGAATTCTTTGGGAGAGAGTAAATCGGGAATGAGGAGTTCTTTTTAGCTTCCTGTCTTGTCCATAGGCCATAAATCACAAAGAATCAACTAAGCAGATATTCTTTCTGGAGAGCGATAAAAGAGAGATACAGTTCTACCAATTTCCAGCCTTTAATCTATATCTTTATTTCGCAGTACCATGAAGGGTTACAGCTTCTAAAGGTTTTGAAAAAATTTGAGATGGCTAGACAAGACTGTACAGAACGGCCTTAAAAAGTAGCACTAACCCTATCCTATAGTTAGCCTTAAGAGGCTGTTTATAAAGTAAACCTTTAGGCAGCTAATCGCTTGAGCATCAATCGGGTCATCACAGCATAAATCGCCGCCTCGCTCATGTCTGTCAAACGCTCGTAATCTTTGCTCAGACGACGATACCAATTGAGCCAACCAAAGGTTCGCTCGACCACCCATCGCTTCGGTAAAATCTCAAACCCTGGGTCAGC